>NZ_JBIUCF010000076.1:0-45014 GCF_044593615.1 Nonomuraea sp. NPDC051941 | reverse complement strand
CCCCGCCCGGCCAACTGCCCGCGCTGGCCATCGACCAGATCGTGTGCACGGCCGCCGCCATGGCACCGGAAATCCCTGCCGGCCAGGTCACCGTCCTCGGGGCCGGGCAGGACAGCGGCCCCCGAAGCTGCCCGAGGTAATGCTGGGCGGCTCGTGACGGGGGAGCGAGCACGGCGTCAGCTGGCAACCGCCGCCAACTCCCGCGCGTAATCACGGGGCCGGTCGTGCAGGTCGAGCAGGCGGCGGTGCATCCGCGCCAGCGGTTCCAGCGAGAAGCCGGTGTCCCGCCACGCCTCGAACGTGATGCCGATGCCCAGGTCAACGCAGAACTGCACGTTACGATCCTCGTGCTCGCCGTACCCCTCCAGGCAGATGATCGGCGTCGCCGCGGTGAACGCGTCGAGGATCGTGCCTCCGCCCAGCTTGGCCATGATCGCCACGGCGTGCCTGGTCAGGTCGAGTGCCTGGTGATGGTCCTCGGCCTGCTCGTACACGGGGGGCGCGTCGGCGACGATCTCGCCGAAGGGCGGGAAGCCGTCGTCGTGCCAGGGATTCCAGGACGGATCCATCATGAAGCGACGCGAGCCGGGAGCCAGGTCGGGGGACTCGCCGACGTCGCGCACCACGAGGTCGAGGGGCAGGCCCGCGGCGTTCAGCTCGGCGGCCCGCTCCAGGTACGTGCCCATCGACCAGCCGCCGCCGTGCGCCAGGACACGCCTGTCCCGATCCTCCCAGCGCAGCGGCGGCTCGGTGGTGGCCCTGATCGTCCAGGGGATGTCGTTGCCGGCGGAGTCGAACAGCCACACCTCCCGATGCCTGTCCAGCGACTCGGCCCGGCGGGCGAAGGACGGCGAGTTGGCCGAGTCGGCGTGGCACACGTCAACGGGTACGGCCCCGAACTCCTCCGCGTAACTCTCCACGACGGGCAGCCAGAGACCGCTGAAGACGACGAAACGGTGGACCGCGCCGTCATGCCAGCGCTTCTTCGCCGATGCGATCAGCATCGGGTCGAAGGCGTCCGACAGGTTGCGGAAAAGGCGCTGGCCGACCCGGGCGAGACGGAAGTCCCGCTGGTACGCCTCCTTGCTCGCGGAGATCCTGTCGCGCCGTTCGGGCTGCCAGAACGCCTCGGCCAGGAAGACCTCGCCGGACGCCCCGAGCTCCTTGAGCCGCCGCCTGAGCAGCAGGCCGGTGACGTGGGCGCCGAGCCCCGGGCCGCCTGTCAGGATCGCGATCATGCCAGGGCGTTGACATGCGACAGGACGAAACCGCAGAAGGCGCGGATGGAGTACAGCCCCTCGATGTCCAGCCGGTCGAAGTCGAGCTCCACGTTGAACCTCTCCTCGACCATGAACAGGAAGTTGATCAACTGGATGGAGTCCATGCCCAGCTCACGGATGATGTCCGCGTCGTCGCCGAGCTCCTCCGCGGCCCAGTCGTCGCCCAGGGCCTCGGCCAGCATCGACTTGATCTGCGGCAGGAGGTCGTCCATCTCGTTCACACTCCGTTTTCGTAGAGCGATGAGCACTTCGAGCAGACGGGCATCAGGCCCGTCGCGCGCAGCGTGGTGCGCACCCGGCGGAAGGCGGGGCTGTGCCAGACCTCCGCCAGCGTCCCGTCCCTGATGTCCCCGACGATGAACTCGGGGAAGAACTTGCACGAGCTGACCTTGCCGTCGGCGTGCACCTCCAACCGGCTGGAGACCGCCAGGCAGGTGGACTTGCCCGCGACCAGCCGGCTGCGGCCGAGGGCGAAGTCGGTGACGTCGTCGAGCGTCACCTCGGGCGTGTAGCGGATCCAGGGCTTCCACACGCGTCCGGCGAGCCTTCTCATCGACTCCAGCAGGACGGGGATGTTGTCCGGTTCGAGGTGGTAGGTGTAGGAGTGCCAGGTGGCCTGCCCGGGCGGGGGCGGCGGGTTGAGCCAGGCGAAGTCGCGCGCGTACACCTCGTCCATCCGCGTGGCGGCCTCGGGAGTGATCCACCAGGGCAGCTGGAAGAAGACCGAGTGGAGCTCCAGCTCCTCGGCCCACTCCATGAACTCGTACAGGCGGCCCGCCGTCGCGTTGCTGACCATGGAGTTGACGGTGACCTCGCCCTGATACTCCCCGCTCCTGCGCAGGTCGAGCAGGGTCTTGAGGTTGCGTTCCGTCCTGGAGAACGACCTGGGCCCGCGCAGCGCCTCGTGGTCGGCTTCGAGCCCGTCGAGGCTGACCGTCAGGTTGAGGTTGCTGCCGAGCTTGAGCAGGTGCTCCAGGTTGCGCTCGATGAGCAGGCCGTTCGTGCAGATGTTGACCTTGCGCGGGTAGCGGAGAAGGAGCTCGACCAGTTCGGGCAGGCGGCGGTACATCAGCGGCTCGCCGCCCCACAGCCAGGTCTTGGGCCTGGTCGCGTCCGTCTCGCGGAGCAGCCGTTCGAGCACCTCGATGTCCAGCTCGGCGGTGACCCGGTCTCTGCTGTAGTCGCGCAGGAAGCCCTGGTCGTTCCACTGGAAACAGTGGTCGCAGCGCAGGTTGCAGGAGTAGGTGAGCTGTAGGCTGAGCTCGCCGGGCAGGTCGGTCGCGTAGCCGGGATCGGCTCCGACCCCCCTCTTGGTCCGCGACCGCACCGTGAGCTTGCGCCGGACGTCGGCGAACTCGGCCGGGGTCAGCGTCCTGCTGGATCGATTCTCCGTCAGCTTTCTTTCCACCTTGCTCATCTCCCTGCGCGGTTCAGCGGATCAGCTGTTCGAGGAGCACTTTCACGACGCGGTCATGGCGGTCGGCGTCATCGAATCCCCGGGGCTTCTCTTCGATGATCATGATCAGGTAGAGGTAGGTCCGATAGAGGGCGAGCCTGGTTCGCGCGCTCCCGGTGAGTTCGAGGCGCCCGCCGGCCTGCCGGTAGCCCTGCAGCAGGTCCGGGTCGTGCTCGGCGCGGCCGTACACGTCGAGGGAGACGAAGTCGGCCAGCGGATCCCCCCAGAACGCGCGTTCGTGATCGATCAGCGCCGCGATGCGCGGCGGCCGGCGGTCGAGGTCCAGCAGGATGTTGCCGGGCCACAGGTCGAAATGGACCAGGGCGGGCTCGGTGATCTCGTCGAGCGCGCCGGCGTCGGCCCGTACGGCACGCGCGATCTCGTCGGCCGGCCAGGGAAGGTCGGCGTCGAACCGGACGGCGTCGGCGAGGAGGCCGTCGACCATGGCCAGGAAGGCCTCCCGCCAGGTGGCGGCCCTCATCCCGGGCAGATGCGGGTAGCCGAACTCCGTCCCCTTGATGCGATGCAGCGCGGCGACGTACTCCCCGAGCGTGGAGCGCAACTGCCGGGACTCCTCCTCGGCCAGCCGCTCGGTCGCGTCCGACCAGGGGACTCCCTCGACCGCGGTCATGATCAGATGCGGTACGGGGCCATCGAGGCAGGCGTGGAGCAACCGGGGCTGCGGGACGCCGGCCCCCTCGGAGAGGGAGTAGAACAGCGCCTCCGTCCGGATGATGTCCCGCTCGTAGGCGAGGAGTCCGGCATCGCCGGGAGGGCTGAGCTTGAGGACCACCTCGGAACCGTCGTCCAGCCGGACGCGCCACAGCGCGGCGAACGTACCCGCTCCCAGCTCTCGCGCGGCGACGGCGCGGCGTCCGAGGGCGCGCTGGACGAGCCCCTTGACCTCGGCCTCGGGCAGGCGCCTCTTGGTGTGCGCGTCCATCAGTGATCACCGCTGTCCAGCAGCTTGCCCAGCAGATCCAGGCTCCCGAGGACCGCGGACGTCTCCAGGCCGAAGTCGATGAGGCAGGCGATCTCGTCCACGCCGATCGCCGCCAGCCGGCGGACCCGTTCCGCCGCGACGGCCGGCTCGCCCAGCAGGCCCGCCTCGTCGAAGAACCGTTTGACGGCCCTGCGCGTCATGAACTCGACAGCCTTGGGGCCGAGCGCGGCGGGGTCGACGTCGCGCGCCGAGCCGGCGCTCGAACCGAGGTGCAGGCCGACCGAACTCCGGACGTACGCCGTCAGCGCCTCCCGCACCGCGTCGGTGGGCGGCCCGAGGTGGGTGTGCAGCATCACCACCACGTCGCCGGGCCTGCCGTCGAGCCCCGCGCGGTATTCCTTGATCTTGAGTGCCAGCTCGTCGACGCTCTGGCTGAGCAGGTTGGTCAGGACCCCGACGCCGAGGGTGCCGGCAGTGCGGAACGTCCCGACGCTGCCGGAGCTCGTCAGCCAGACCGGGAGCTCCGGCTGGACGGGTGGCGGGAAGATGCGGACCCGCTGTTCCTCGCCCACCCCGGTGACGACGCTCACCTCGTCCCCCCGCCACAGGCGGCGGACCTGTTCCAGCGTCTCCACGGTGATGCGGGTCCTGTCGGCGTACCTGTCGGGGTTGAAGGCGAAGTCCACCGCGTGCCACCCGGAGGCGAAGGACACCCCCACCCGCCCGCCGGACAGGTTGTCGACCACGGCCCAGTCCTCCGCGATGCGGATCGGGTGATGCAGCGGGGCGACCACGCTGCCGGCGCGGACGGCCACGCGTTCGGTGACCGCGGCGACGGCCGCGCCGGTCACCGCGGAGTTCGGATAGAGCCCGCCGAACGCGTGGAAGTGCCGCTCCGGCGTCCACACGGCCGTGAAGCCGTGCGCGTCCGCGTAGCGTGCCCCCTCCAGGAGCAGCTCGTAGCGGTTGGCGGAAGGTTGCGTGCTGTCGTCGGCGAAGTAGAACAGACTAAAACGCATCGGCTCTTTCTCTTCCGCGGGTCTTCTCCGGAGGCTGGGGCAGCCGGGGGCGGTCGACCTTCCCGCTCAAGGTCCGTGGCAGCTCGTCGAGCCACACGAACACGGTGGGAACGACGCCCGGCGGGAGATGTTCGCGCAGATGGTGCAGCACCTCCTGCTCGTGGCGGCCGTCGTCGGCGACCACGTACGCGCAGAGCTTCTCATCCACGAGGACGACGTGGGCGTCGTGGACCCCGGGGGAGCGCATGAGCACGTTCGCCACGTCGTCGAGCTCCACGCGCACGCCGTTCACCTTGACCTGCCGGTCGCGTCTGCCCAGGAGCTCCAGGGAGCCGTCCGGCCGGAACCGCCCGAGGTCGCCCGTCCGGAACCGGTGCGGATCGGACGGGTCGAAGCCGCCTTGCCGTTCCCCGAGGTAGCCGTGGAGCGAGAAGGGCGTGCGCAGCTCGACCTCGCCCGACTCCAGGAGCCGCACCGTCACACCTGGGAGGGGTTCGCCGACGGGGACCGATTCCGCCGTCGCGTCCGCGGCGGTGATCCGGTGGAAGAGCTTGGTCATCGTGGTCTCGGTGGGGCCGTAGAGGTTGATCAGCTCCTTCTCCGTCCCGAAGAGCTCCTGCCAGGAGCGGACGTCGGAGGGACGTACCGGCTCTCCCGCCAGCAGGACGGCGCGCAGTTCGCGCAGCGACCCGGGTGTCAGGTCCGCCGCTCGGAGCGTGCGGAAAACCGTGGGGACGCAGTGGAGGATCTGCACGCGGTTGGTCTCCAGCCAGTGGGCGAGCCCCTGGCCGCTGCGGGCGCTCTGCGGGGCCACGACCATCGTCCCGCCGGAGCACAGCGGGACGAAGGCGTCGCGCAGGAAGGCGTCGAACCCGGCGGAGGTGAGCGAGGAGACGCGCGTCCCCCTGCCCGCGCCCACGAGGTCGATCTCCCAGGTGACGAAATGCGTGATCGCCGGGAGGCTTCCCACGACCCCCTTCGGCCGGCCCGTGGTTCCCGAGGTGAAGTAGACGTAGCCGGGGCCGTCCGGCTCGCCGGGGTTCCATCGTGCCGGATCCACCGCGTGGTCTCGTACGTCCCGGGCGTCCAGGGTCCGGAACCCTTTCGTGCCGGTTCCGGCCAGGACCGGAGCTCCGGCCCGGTCGACGACGACGGCTCCCGGCCGCAGGTCGTCGATGGCCATGGCCAGCCGCGCGGGCGGCGTTCGTACGTCCACCGGAGCGAACACGCGGCCGCAGGCCATGGCCGCGAGCATCGCGGCGACGGTCTCCACCGGATCGGCGCACACGATGAGCACCGGATCGCCGCCCGGGACGGTATCGAGTTCCGCCAGGTGTCCCGAGGCCCGGACCGCGAGGTCGTGGTAGGTGGCGACCCGCTTCCTGCCGTGGATCGCGATGTCCTGCGGATGAGCCCGAACGTGGCGCATCCACCGGCCGACGACGCCGGTCATCCCGGCTGCCCTGTCGTACGGCCCGCGCCTTCCGCCACCACGGGCCGGTCCAGCCAGGCGTCCAGGTCGCTCACGTCGTCCGGGGCGTGATCGCAGAGCACATAGCGGCGGGGCGTCATCGCGGTGGGACGGCGGCGCAGGCCCTCCATGCAGAGCGCGTGCGCCTCCTCGGCGGATCGGACCCGCGGGCCACGGGCGAGGAAGGCCACCAGCGGCTCACCCCGGACCTCGGGGAAGACCCGGGCGGGGAGCGGCGTGAGCACCTCGTCGAGGAGTCGCTGCACCTCGCCGACCTGGATCCAGCACGAGTCGACCAGCAGCCAGTCGCCGTCCCGTGGAAGCGGGCCCAGCCCGGTGACCTCGTCCATCCGCGGGCGGCTCAGATCCTCCGAGGCCGCCGACAGGAGGAGGCGCTCGATCGCCAGCAGGATCCGTTCGAGCTCGTCCCTGGGGACCCGGTCCAGGTGGCCGGTCCACAGCCGCAGGCGGAGCGTCTCCTCCGCGGCGAACAGGTCGAACCTGAGCATGACGTCGGTCTCCACCATGGGTGTCCAGGTGAGAGCGGTCTCGGCCGGGGCCTCCGGAGGCTGGGAGTCGAGCCGGCCCACCACGAGATTGTTGAACAGGGGCTCGAAGCAGAAGCGGACACCTCGCCGATGCTCGGCTCGTCCGGCGATCTGCGAGCGTTTCTCGACGTCGTAGATCCCGTGCTTGCCCGCCTTCACGGTCGCCAGCCAGGCCTGGTGGACACATCTGTCGAAACTCATGGATTCCAGGTCCACGCGCATGGGGGCCGACTGCACCAGAGTCCCGAGGTAGTCCGCCGAACGGCTGTCGTACCGGTTGCTGGAAAGCGTCAGGAAGTCACCGGCGGAGTGCCCGGTGCGCTGGGAGAGCACGGCGCAGATGGCGGCCAGGACGATCGCCGGGCGGCCGAATCCGACGCGCGCCTCTGTCTCGGCCAAGGCCGTCGCCGCCGCCTGCGAGCACAGTTCGGCGGCGACCGAGTCGCGCGGCGAGCCCGTGGAGGCGGCCGTGTAGAGGTGGTGCGGCGCCCGGTTCAGCACGCTCTCCCACAGCGCCAGAGCGCTCGCCGTACGGCGCGCCAACGGCGGACGCCGCTCGGCCCAGGCCTGGTCCAGCGGCTGATGACGGGCCTGCCCGATCTCACGCTCCGCGGGGTGGCGCACCAGGTGCGCGAACTCGCGGCCGAAGACGGCGAGGCCGAGGAAATCCGCGGTCAGATGAGAGAGGTCCATGACGCCGGCGAGGACCTTGCCGCCGCGCGTGGCCAGGGCGACGCGCAGCGGATGCGTCTTGGGACTGTACGGCGGGCGTGTGTCCAGGAGGGTTCCGAGCTCCGCCGCCAATGCGGCGGACTCCACCGGCCCGGCGCCGGCGTCGAAGCGGTGGATGATCAGCTCACCCGCCGCGGCGACCCGCTGGGCCGGGGGAGGGCCGGTCGCGTAGGTGGAGCGCAGCCCCTCATGACGGGCCAGCAGAACGGCGAAGGTCTCGGTGACGTCGTCCAGCTCGGTGCCCTCGGGCAGCTCCAGCGCCCACCGCATCCAGCCGTGCGCGTCGGGAAAACCGTCCAGCCACCGCAGGATGTTCAGCTGGCCGAGGGTCAGGGGCCCGTCACCGGCGCGATCGCCCTGGAAGGGGACGACGATCGGTTCGCACTCCGTCAGCGTGAGCTCGTGAGTGAGCGCGGTGAAGACATTCGGCATCGACGCAGATCACCCTCGCAGACACGTGCTTCGCGTGGACCGAAGGACCTTGTTCCTCTGCATTCAGCCCATCGCAGAGTCCAAGCTGCCGAAACTTTCGGACTGCCCCCGATAAGCTAGCCGGAGCGTATGTGAGCATTTTTTGATCGTCAAGAGCCATCGGAAGCCTTGTCAAGGACATGGAGCGGGTGCCGGCCGCACGGGAAGGCTCCATTGACCGACCCGCGGAATCGGACATACGCTGCGCAAGATTTCGCGAGGGAATGGAAAGTTTTCGTCGGCCTTGCCTGAGGGATGCCCATGCGAGAAAGGCTGGACCTGCTGAGGCTCTTCCGCTACGCGGGCCCGGCGGTGTCCATCGCGTTGACCGTGATGGTTCTCATCGATGCGGTGGTGCCCGCGGGCGTCGCGATCGCCGTCCAGGAACTGGTGGCGGCGGACGGCCGATCCGCGCTGGCGCCGGTGCTGCTCATGAGCGGCGTGGTCCTGGCCGGGCAGCTGGCGCTGGCGTTCCGGCTCCCCGTGGGACGGCTGGCGGCCGACCGCATCGACGGCGCGCACCGCACGCGGATCGCCGCCCTGGTGATGGGCGTGCCGACCGTGGACGTGGCCGAGAGGCAGGACGTCCAGGACCGGGTGAAGACGACCACGGCGGAGCCGCGGGACTGGGTCGACAGGACGTCGGGCGACGGCGCCGTGAGCCAGCTGGAGCTGGTGGGCCATGCCGTCGGGATGGCGTCATCCGCGGTGGTGCTGGCCTGGTGGTCGTGGTGGCTGGTGCCGGCGACGGTCATCCCGGCGGTGTGCTTCCGCATGATGCACGGCCGCCAGTGGGTCCGGCATTTCCGGATCTGGGTGGAGGGCGTCCTGTACCACCGGCGGTGGAAGTACTGGGGTGAGGTCGCCACCACGCCGGCGGCGGGCCGGGAGCTGCGCGTCTTCGGAGCGGGCGAATGGCTGCTCGGGCACTACACGCGTGACATGCGCACCCACGTGGATCCCGTGTGGGAGGACGATCGGCGGGTGCTGCGCCAGTTGTGGCTGGCGCTGCTCCTCCCGCTGGCCGGATGCACCGTGGCCTTCACCTGGGTGGCCCTCGGCACGGCGGCCGGCCAGGGCAGCATCGCGCTGGAGGTGGCCGTGGTCACCGCGGCCTGGTCGGTGTTCAGCGTGGCCATCAGGACCGACGACGTGATCTCCCTCGAAGGGGCTCGGCCGGTCAGGCGGGCCGCCGGTGAGCTGGAGCGGATCAACCCCGCGCCGATCCCGCTGCGCGCGCACGCCGAAACCCCAGCGGGCCCGCCGCCGCTGCTGCGCTTCGAGAACGTACGCTTCGGCTACCCGGGCCGGCAGGTGCTCAACGGCGTCGACCTGGAGATCAGGCCGGGGGAGTCGCTGGCGCTGGTCGGGCTCAACGGCGCGGGCAAGTCGACGCTGACCAAGCTGCTGGCCGGGCTGTACCGGCCCGACTCGGGCAGGATTCTCGCCGACGGGACGGACATCGCGGACATCCCCGACTGGCAGTCCCGGCTGAGCGTGGTGTTCCAGGACTTCCTGAAGTACCCCCTCTCCCTGCGCGACAACATCGCCCTCGGGGCCGCCGACCCCGATCTGCTCTCCGGCGTCGTCCGGGACGCCGGGCTGGTCCCCGTGGTGAGCCGGTTGTCCGGCGGGTACGACACGCCGCTGTCGCGCAGCCGTACCGCGGGGGTGGACCTGTCGGGCGGCCAGTGGCAGCAGGTCGCGCTCGCCCGCGCGCTCTACGCCACCCGCCGTGGGGCCAGGATCCTGGTGCTGGACGAGCCCACGGCCCACCTGGACGTCCGCACTGAGCACGACCTCTTCCAGCGGCTGCCGGACATCACCGAGGGGATCAGCGTGGTGCTGATCTCGCACCGCCTCTCGACGGTACGGCAGGCGGACCGGATCGTGCTGCTCGACGGCGGCCGGATCACCGAGTCCGGGACGCACGAGGAGCTCATGGCCGAGGGCGGGCAGTACGCCACCATGTACGCGCTTCAGGCCCAGCGCTTCAGCCAGGGATACGACGACCGGCTGGACGAAGGAGATCTCGCGTGAGGGAGTACGCGCGCCTGTGGCGTGAGCTGATCGTGCTGTGCCGGCAACGCCATCCCGGGGCGACGGCCTTCCTGATCGGCTGGCACGTGGCCTCGACGGTCATGTTCGCGGCGGTGGGGCTCACGCTGCGCGCGCTGGTGGAGGCCACCCAGGCGGGCACCGCCACCGCGATAGGCGTGGCGGCGCTGGGCGCCGCGCTGGTGCTCACCCTCAACCTCGGCGTCGAGCACATCGCCTACCTGCGGACCATCCACCTGGTGGAGCGGATCAGCCTGACCGAGGTGGAGCCCCGGATCCTGCGCGCCTGCGCCGAACTGCCGCAGGTGGGACATCTGGAGGAGCCCGAGTTCCTGGACCGGGTCACCACGTTGCGCGGCCAGTCCGGCGCGGTGGTGGACTGGGCGTGGGCGGTCCTTCAGGCCGTCGCCGCCACGATCGGACTGCTGGTGGCGCTCGCGGTGCTGGGCGGCGTGAACCCCTGGCTGCTCGCGCTGCTGCCGTGCGCCGCCGTACAGCTGGCCATGGAACGGCACGGCCGCAAGAAGATCGCCGAAGAGGACCTGGAGTCGGCCGAGGACCTGCGCCTCCACCGGGACCTGTACGACGACATCTGCGTGAACCCGGCCGCGCTGAAGGAGCTGCGTGTCTACGGCGCCGCGGCGGAGGCGCTCAAGCTGCAGGCCGAAGCCTGGGAGCGGGTGACGCGCTCACGCGCCCGCGCCGCCCTGATCGCCGCCGGCTGGTCGTCGGCGGGCTGGCTGGTCTTCGGCGCCGGTTTCACCCTGGCGATCTTCCTGGTCACCGCGGCGGGCCACCCGGGGGACATCATCCTGGCCGTGTCCATGGGCGTCCAGTTCCGCAACGTGGTGGAGCACGCGCTGCACCGATCCATGCAGGTCGGCGGGTACCGCCGGCTGCTGCGGCCCTACCTGTGGCTCATGGAGTACGCCCGGACGCACCGCGACACCGCCGACGCGGCCCCGCCCGTCCGGCTGCGGCGCGGGATCGAGCTGCGGAACGTGTCCTTCACCTACCCGGGGACCACCGAGCCCGTCCTCGAGGACCTGTCCGTGCACCTGCCCGCCGGAGCGGTGGTCGCGGTGGTCGGCGAGTACGGTTCCGGCAAGACCACGCTGGTCAAGCTCCTGGCGAAGATGTACGCCCCCGACTCGGGCAGCATCCTCGTCGACGACGTGGAGCTGTCGGCCCTGGACACCGCCGGCTGGCGGGCCTCGATGAGCGCCGCCTTCCAGGACTTCGGCCGTTACTGCACCACCTTCGAGGACTCCGTCCTGATGGGCGGCCGAGGCGATCTGAACTCCACGGTGCGCGACGCCGACGCCGGAGAACTGGTCTCCCGCCTGCCCGACGGCCCCGCCACCGAGCTCGGCCGCCGCTTCGGCGGGATCGAGCTGTCGGAGGGCCAGTGGCAGAAGGTGGCGCTCGCCCGCTCCGGCGCACGGGCCCGGCCCCTGCTGTTCGTCCTGGACGAGCCCACCGCCTCCCTGGACGCCCCGAGCGAGCACGCCATCTTCGGCCGCTACGCGCGGCGTTCCCGCGAACTCGCGGCCTTGAACGGAGCGATCAGCGTCATCGTCTCCCACCGCTTCTCCACCGTGGCCGACGCCGACCTCATTCTGGTGATGGCGGCGGGAAAGCTGGTGGAGTGCGGCGGACATGACGAACTGCTCACCCGGAACGGCATGTACGCGGACCTCTACGGCATTCACGCCGCCGCGCACGCCTGAGCTTCTTCAGAAACGGTAATAGCGGTCGATGACGCTTCGATAGTAGGTCGGCGAGAAACCCATCCGGGCCGTGGACGGCGCGTGCTGCGCCATTCTCTTCGTCGACACGTTGTAGTCGTTGGCCGGGGTGTCGACATAGACCTTGGTGACGGCCCGGCCGGACAATGTCAGCAGATAGGAGACGATTTCCTCGGCGGTCACCGGATGGCCCGAGGCGATATTGACCGTCGCGTGACGAAGGCCGCAGGAGAGGAGTTCGGCGGCGATGGTCACGAGGTCCGCGACGTCGATGAGATCGCGGCGCGCGCCCCGGTAGACGGTCACCACGCCGTCGTTGACCTGGGAAACCAGTGCGGGCAGCAGCTGATGCCGCCGTTGGTGCGGCCCGACGACCTCCGTCACCCGGAGGATGAGATGGTCCACCCCGGACGCCCGTATCGCTTTCTCCATCTCCACCTTGTGGCGCCCGTACGCGGTGGTGGGATGAACCGGGTCCTCTTCCGAACGCGGCGATCCGTCGCCGTTCCCGTAGAGATGTGCCGACGCCGTGGAGAAATAGAGGAGCCGGCGGGCGTCGCCCATCGCCTCATGGAGCAGAGCGGCTTCCCGGCGAAACTCCGTCGCTTCGGTCGTGGTCGACCGCGACACCCCGGCGGCGAACACCACCGTACCATCCATCTTCATCGGTGAATTGACGAACGCCCGGGCAATCATTCCGTCGCCGACGACCTCCATGGAAATCTATTCTCGTATGAAGACCAGCATTCGGCGAGGTTTCTCGACCTGGATTCACGGCGTTGTTTCCCGTTTCTCGGCAGAGAGCCGTTCTCCGCAGTTCGGGCAGTCGGGCCGCCTCGGGATGGGCCGCGAGCGGATCTCCAGCGGCCAGAAGTCCACCTCGCTCCACCGCCCGCTCAGCGCCGGGGGCAACCCCGTCAGGACCCGGATCGCCTCCCAGGCCAGAATCGTGCCGACCAGCCCGCACAGCGCCCCGATGGCGCCCGCCTTCTGCCTCTTGCCGACCAGCGACTCCATCCGGCCGCGCCCGTGGTCGGCGAAGGTCTCGGCGCGGACGCAGGTCCAGCACGCGGTCTCGCCGGGCAGGACCGTGGTGCCGAGCACCCCGATGTGGTACGCGTACCCGGTGCCCAGGATGTGCGGCACGTCCGGCCAGCAGGCCTCGCTGACCCAGGTGGACGTGTCGTTGGGCGTGGGCAGGTCGATCGCGTTGATCACGATGTCCGCGCCGTCCACCAGGTCGGCGAGGTCGGCGGCGGAGGTGACGCGCCGGTCGAACGTCTCGACCGTGACGAAGGGATTGGCGGCCCGCAGCCTGGCCGCGGCCGCCTCGACCTTCGGCGCTCCCACGTCGGCGACGCAGAACAGGGTCTGCCGGGTCAGGTTCGACGGCTCGACCCGGTCGAAGTCGCACAGGCGGATGGTGCCGACGCCCGCGTTCGCCAGGGAGAGTGCGACCCAGCCGCCGAGCCCGCCGACCCCGCACACCACCGCGGTCGAGCGGTCGACCCGCTCCTGCAACTGCACGCCGCTGGAAAGGTCGGTGAGGCCCTGGTCGCAGAAATCCTGGAGCAGCCGCAATTGGCGGTCGTAGAATTGGGCGCGATCGTCGCCGAGCCGCGCGAACGACCCCTCGAGGTGACCGACCCGGCTCAGCAGCCTCTCTTCCGTGAGGATTTGCAGCACCTCGCCGAGCGGCTGCGAGTCACCGACGGACCGCTCGATCTCGGCATATGTACGGGTGCCGTCCAGAAGTGTTATCACCCGTTTCACAAAGGCGTCGGCGGCGAATCTCTTCACCGTTCTGTCCGCCGTGCAGAGGAAGAGCAGTTCGTCGCCCTCGGTCTGGACGATCACGCTTTCCCGCAGGCGGGGGCGCCAATCCGTCACGTGTTCCTCCGAGTGCGGGTGAGGTGAAAACACCTCACCCGCACGCTGTCAGTTGCCGGCGGAATTCGAAGCGGTGACGGCGCCGACGCGCATGCTCGTCTCTTCGAGCTTCACCATGACAGGACGTCTTCGCATGGCCCCACCTTACGTCCGGACGGATTCCTTCACTGCATTCTCTCCATGACAGAGTTTTTTACAAGGGAAACTCGGACAACTCCTGAATCGCCTGGTCGAGGTCGTCGGCGACGCCGCCTTCGTACAGCTGGACGTAAAGCTCGTCGGGGCCGCGGCCATATCTGCGTATCTGGCCGGCCCGCACGCGCAGGCGCGCCTGCGCCTCGCGGACGATCTCCTCGGGGCCGCCGCGCCAGCCGTACTCCTCGAGGAACAGGCGCAGCCGCTCCGGCCGGGCGGCCTCGTCGCGGAATCCGTCGGCCGTCGCCGCGCGCCGGGCGTACAGCGGCACCCAGGCGATGGCCACCCACGCCACGTCCGAGTCCGGTGTGACCGGCCCGGCGAAGTCCCAGTCGAAGAAGCCGGTCAGCCTGCCCTCGTGCCACGCGGCGTTGAACGGCCCGGCGTCGTTGTGCGCGATGATCGTTCCCGGGGTCCAGGACCCGCCGAGCCGCCAGCGCGCCGTGGGAGCGGGCACGTAGTCGGCCACGGCCTCGTGGTAGTCGCGCAGCCAGCGGGCCACCTGGACCAGCGCGTCCTCGCTCCACGCCCACGCGGGCCACGGTGGCGCGCCGGCGATCTCGCCCGCCAGGTAGGTGAGGATCTCCCGGCCCTCCGCGTCCACGCCCAGGACGCGGGGAGCGCCGCCGAACCCCTTGCGCTCCAGGTGCCGCAGGAGCTCGTGAACCGACGCCGACCACGCGCGCACCGGCCGCCGCACCGTGGCGCCGATCCGCACCACGGCCTGGTCGTTGCCGCCCATGAGCCGGTCAGCGGCCATGGCCGTCCCGGGTCGCGGGCTCGGCGGCGAGTGCGCGTACGGTGTCCGGGCGGTGGTGACGGCTGGGAACGGCCGGCCAGATCTGCCGCAAAATCCCCATATCACCGGTCCCCGGGTCAGCCATGTGTCGGCCAGCGATCTCCACCCTAATTTTCTCGCCCGAGGCTGTCCATGATCCCGTGAAGGGCGCGATGACATGCGATCATCGGCGCTATGACGTCCCCCCTTGATCAGCGCACCCGCCGGACCGGCGCCGTCGGCTTCTCCGTCGTGTGCGTGGCGGCCCTCACCGGTTACGGGCTGTTGGCATGGAGCGTCTACGCGCTGGAGTGGATGACCACGGAGCTGATCATGGGCAGCGTCATCGCGGCCGTGGCCCTTCCTGCCGCCGGCATCGCCGTCGGGGCAGCCGTCACGGCAGGGCGGCCTCGTGACACGCGGATCTTCGCGGTTGCGGCGGGCGCGGCCCTTGGCGCGGTCTGTCTGCTGCTCGGCTCCACCGGCTCCTTCATGTTCGCGTTGTTCGGGAACGTGTAGCGGCTCGGCGGGACGGAGTTCGACGCCGACTACGACATCTCCCCGCGGCGCGGATCTCAGGGTTAGAGTCTGCCGGATCATGAAATATCACGGAGAAGGCGGATATGTCGGCTATCGAGCAGCTGAAGTTAACCGACCCTGACCTGGCGGAACACCTGCGCAAGAGCATGGCCGAAGTGGAGGCCAGGCTGCACGTGGCGGCCGCGGAATCGCCCGACCCCCTGGTGAGCCAGACCGCCGGCTACCTCCTGGGCGCGGGCGGCAAGCGGTGGCGCCCGCTCCTGGTGCTGCTGGGCGCCCAGTTCGGCGACCCGGAGCGCGACTCGGTGCTGGACGCGGCCGCGGTCGTCGAGCTCGTCCATGCCGCCTCGCTGTACCACGACGACGTGATGGACGAGGCGCCGCTGCGCCACGGGGTGCCCAGCGCGCACACCCGCTGGAACAACAAGATCGCGATTCTGGCCGGCGACCACCTGGTCGCCCGCGCCGCCACGCTCAGCCTGGGCCTGGACGAGCAGGCGCGCCGCGCTCAGGCGGAGGCCTTCGAGCGGCTGGTGATGGGGCAGATCAGGGAGGTGGCGGGCCCGCGTCCCGGCCAGGATCCCGTCGCGCACCACCTGGAGGTGGTACGCGACAAGTCCGCCTCCCTCATCGCGCTGTCCGTACGGCTGGGCGGCATCTGCGCGGGCGCCGACGCCGGCACGGTCGCGGCGCTGGGGGAGTACGGCGAAGCGCTCGGCGTGGCCTTCCAGCTGTCCGACGACCTGATCGACATCGTCTCCGGCGCGGACAGGGCGGGCAAGGCGGCGGGGACCGACCTGCGCGCCGGCGTGCTGACCCTGCCCGCCCTGCTGGCGCTGCGCGAGGGCGGGCGGCTCGGCGAGCTCCTGGCCGCCGGCCCGCTCCAGGACGCCGAGCTGCACGCCGAGGCGCTGGAGCTGTTGCGCTCGTCGGCCGGCCTGGCCGCCGCCGGGTCGGAGGCGGCCAGGTACGCGGCCGAGGCGCGCTCGGCCGCCGGGCGGCTCCGTGACTGCCCGGCCAAGCAGGTCCTGGAGGCTCTGTGCGAGCTGGTGTCCTCCCGCGCGGCCTGACAGCAACCCGCGAACGCCGACCCGGGCCGTTGCCGCGGGCCGGGTCAGCGTCCCCGTGGGGTCCCGGTCAGAGGTTGAGCGGGATCTTCACGTACGAGCCGTCGATGTTGCCCGCCTTGTCGATGCTCCGCAGGTGGAGCGTCCAGGTCCCGGTGGAACCGGTGGGCTTCATCCAGTAGAACGGCAGGCCGTACGTGGAGTACTGCGGGGTGTCGTCCGGATCGCTGGACACGATGGCCCATTCGATCCGCCCCACGCCCGACCCGCCGGCGTCGGTCGCGGAGGCGTCGACGTGCACCCGCTTCCTGCCGTCGTACTCGTCGTACCCGAGCGTGACGTCGGTGTCGGGCGGGGTCTCGTCGTCCGCCGCCGAACCGGTCACCGTGGGCAGCGGGTCCTGGGCCGGGCAGCCCGAGTCGCACGGCGTGACGGAGACGCGGGTCGCGGGGACCGTGACGCCGCCGCCGTTGAGGGTGATGTGGTCGTTCGGCCCGATGAGGATGGGCTCGTACGGGATGGTCGAGGTGATGACGCCGTTCTCGTACGTGCGCAGCCGGAGGTAGACGTAGCCGAAGTCCGTCGAGGTGATCGTGGCCGCGGCCCTGCCCTGGCGGAGGAAGGCGGAGATGCGCTTGTACGGGCCGACGCCCGCGGCGTAGGAGCTGCCGGGGATGTCCTCCAGCTCGACCTCGGTCGCCGGGTCGGTGAACCCGGTGCGCAGCCCGCCCGCGTCGGTGAGCAGCAGGTTGACCGGGCCTCTGATCTCCACTTCGGTGCCCGTGAGCCCGCCGGCGGCGGCCGCCTGGACGCTGTCGTCCTGCTGCGGCGCGAGGGCGGACGTGACGGGTCCTTCGCCCTGGATGGCGTTGACGGCGTCGTAGACGACCTGCGACTCGTTGGGCAGTTCGACGTGGCCGATGCCGGAGTAGGCGGGCTGGACCACGGAGTTGCCGCGCAGCCCCGCGGTGAGCCGGGCCGAGCCGAGCGGCACGGTGCCGTCACCGAGGTCACTCCAGTTGATCATGACGCCGGTGCCGCTGACGCAGCCGTCCCACCAGCCCTTCTTCTCGTTGCAGTGCGCCTCGGGGAACTCGTCGAAGCTCACCGGGGTGGTCACGCCGGTGCCCACCAGGCGGGTCAGGCCGACCCTGGACTCGGCGGGGTTCCAGGCGTCGGACGCCCGGTGCCAGGCGCGGGCCTTGTCGATCAGCGCCAGGTTCTTGTCGCTGAGCATGTCGCGCACCTGGTCGGGGGTGAGCGGGCCGCCCGGTACGCGGTTGACCGGCGGCTCGACCACGGTGTGGTAGTTGTCGGAAGGCAGGAGCTCCAGGAAGCCGGGGAAGTTCTTGGTGATCTTCGCGGCCTGGTTCCTGTTGAGCAGGCAGCGGCCGGCGGTCAGGTCGATCACGCAGGGCGTCTTGTAGTGCATGACGCCCAGCGCCTTCGCGGCGCCCAGGTACGGGGTGGCGATGGTGGAGATCCGGTTGATCTTGCCAACGGAGCGCTGCATGCGCGTGGCGCCCAGTGTCACCAGCCCGCCCTGGGAGTGGGCGATGATGTTGACCCGGTCGGCGCCGGTGGCCTGCAGGACCGACTCGATCCGGTCCAGCAGCTGGTCCGCGTTGTGGTCCGACGACTTGCGCCAGTCCACGGGGTTGAGGAAGAGGTTCTCGCCCGGCTGCGGGTTCTCGATGTCGCCCAGCACGTACCCGGCGTTCTGCAGGTGGCTGACGGTGCCCGCGTAGATGGACTTGATGTTGAGGATTTTCATGATGACCTCGGGTGCGTAGACGCCGTTGCTCTTGGCGTCGGTCTCCCCGTCGTCGTTCAGCATGATGTTGTCGAGGTGCGAGTCGCTCAGGCTGAGCAGCTTGGTCAGGGTGCCCGGCCAGTACTCGGTGCTCGCGTCCCTCAGCTTGGACCCCATGATGCCCGGCACGAAGATCACCGGCTTGGTGACGGGCTTGGCGCCGGTGCCGCACTCGGCCGGCTCGTCCTGGGTGTAGGTGAGCTTGCGCACCAGCGCGGCCGAGTCGTAGACCGCGTCGTGCTGGTCGAAGATCGACAGGTAGAGCTTGTGCGACCCGCCGGTGATGGGGGTGGAGGCCTTCATCAGCGGCGTGGCCCCGTCGTACGTCGTCCCGGCCGAGGCCGAGGCGGTCATCGCCAGCAGGCCGGTCGTGTTGGTGGAGATGACGTTGCCGGAGGGGTCGAAGGCGAAGTTGTCCGGTGCCAGGATGGTCGACTCGTTGGTGGTCCAGGTGGTGCGGTCCAGCTCGGCGACGAAGCCGTCGTTGTAGGCGGACCTGACGAACTCGGGGAACTCCTCGCTGAAGTACTTGACCTCGAAGGTCATGCACGTGGCCCAGGACGGGACGTCCAGGTCGACCCGGAGCACGGTGACGTCGTAGGCGCTGTCGCCGCGGACCTTGCCGCCGCCCGAGTCGCGCCCGTCGGATTGGAACTGGTTGGCCTGCGGCGCGAGGGTGGCGTCGCCCGTGGTCAGCAGGGCGCCGGTGCCGGAGAGGCCGCCGATGCCGGTGCCCAGGCCGTTGGTCCCGGTGGCGGGCGGGGTGGTGACGTAGGAGGCCGTGACCAGGCTGCTGTCGCCGACCAGGGCGCCGGCCAGCGCCCTGGCGCCGTCGGCGCCGGTGTCCACCGGGGTCACGCTGCCCGCGTCGACGTCCAGCGTGGTGACGTCGGCGGAGCGGGTCTTCCGGGCCTCGCGCGCCTTGGCGGCGCGCTCGCGGGCGGTCTTGCGGTCGGTGGGCCTGCCGACGGAGATCGTGTGGCGCTCGGAGGAGGGTGCGCCGGTGGAGGGGGCGCTGGACAAGGCGGGAGACGGGGCGGGGGAGGGGCTGACGGGATCGGCGAGGGCGGGGGCGGGGGCGGTCATTCCGGTCCCTGCCATCGCGACGGCGAGCATGACCAATAAGAACCTGCGGCGCATCGGCTGCTCCAGGCTGGGTCGGGCCGTGAGAACGGACTTCGCTCCGGGCGTTCGTGTCACGGCGGGCCGGGACCAGCGACACCAAGATCAAAGCGGAGAAAACGTATACATCAACACGTACGCGGTCAAGTCCGAAAAATGGATATTGACGGAACATGAAGGAGGCTCAATACTCCAGGTGATCAATCCCCTGGCCTCCCTACAGCCCCCGTGAGCACTGGTCTACGCATGCCTGTGTGCTGGCGGTCTGCACCCTTCCCGATACCCCCCGCACCTGTGTGGAGCATGCCATGCGCTTGGCCAAAAACGTTTTCCGTGCCTTATGGGCGGGTGGGCTCGCAGCCGCGGCCTGCGTCGCGGTGACCTGGGGGATGCTGGCGCTGCTCGTGAGCGGCGCGGAAGGACTGGTCGGGAGTTTCCTGGCCAGGAGCGTGAACGGGGTCACCACCGCGGCGGCCGCCGCCACGGGCGGGCCGGTGGACTGGTGGTCGGCTACGCTCTCCTCCGGCGGCCGGATCTGGCCGCTGCGCTTCCTGCTCCAGGGCTCGCCGATGGTGCTGCTCGCGCTCGGGCCCGTGGCGGCCGGGCTGACGGCCGGCCTGCTCACCCGGGGCAGGGCCCGGCTGCTCGCCGCCTCAGCCGGGTACGCCGCCGTGATCACCACCACGGCCACGGTCACCGCCCTGGTGGCGCCGGGCGAGCTCGCGGCCGTCAGCACGCCCTGGCCGATCGCGTTCGTGCTGGCCCTGGCCTGGTGCTTCACCGTGGGGCTGGCCGGCCAGGCGGCGCGCCGCGTGAAGGTCGTGGCCGCCGGCGCGGCCGTCCTGCTGCTCGCGCAGCTCTCCGTCTCCGGTTCCGCGGTCGCCGCCCCTCCGGCCAAGGCCAGGACCGAGCTGCCGGTGACCATGGCGGCCGCGGGCCCGCCCGAGCCCGCTCCGGTCGGCTACTTCCGTCCGGGCGTGACCGAGGCGCTCGCCAAGGTGGGGGTCTCCAACGCCGCCGACGGAGCGAAGATCGCCGCCGACACCGGCGTCACCATGGCCAAGGACCCCTGGCTGGGCGTGCCCACGATGCTGAGCCTGCAGAGCCCCGCCGGCAAGGACGTCAAGAGCTGGCTGCGCGCCAACGCCGGGCTCCTGGCGGCCAAGGACCCCGTCGCCCAGCTCACGGAGCTGCCGGCCAGGCCCAAGGACCCGCTGGGACTCAAGCACGACTGGTTCCAGCAGCAGGTCGACGGCGTGCCGGTGTACGGCGCGCGGGTGGGCGTCCATCGCGACGCCAAGGGCAAGACCGTGCTCAGCCTGACCAACAACTTCATCCCCGACCTGGCCCCCACCGGCACCAAGCCGACCCTCGACGCCGGATCCGCCGTGACCGCCGCCGGCCGGGCCATGCCGGGCGCGAAGGCGGGCGCGGCTCCCGAGCTCCTGCTGCTGCCCGACGAGCCGGACCCCGGCAAGCCGGTGGCGGCCACGCTGGTCTGGCGGGTGCCGATGGCCGCCGACGACGGCCGTGCGACGGTCTTCTACGTCGACGCGCTCAGCACCGGGCGGATCGTCAAGTTCGAGCCCGGCCACCTGGAGTACAAGAACCGCAGCGTCTGGGACCTGAACAACAACCCGCGCCCCAGCGGCGGCCCGGCCAGGACCGAGGGCGAGGGCCCGGTGTCCGAGCCCGACGTCAACGCCGTCTACGACCACAGCGGCCGGTTCTACGACTACCTGTCGAGCACCTTCGGCCGCGACAGCTGGGACGGCGAGGGCGCCAGGATGAACTCCTACGCCCGCTACTCCAACGACCGCAACCACCAGCCGGTCAAGAACGCCTTCTTCGACCCGCTGACCGGCGAGACCATGTTCGGCGAGGGCACCGCCACGCTCACCATCGTCTCCCACGAGTGGCAGCACGGGGTCACCCACTCCAGCGCCGGCCTGTTCTCCTTCTTCCAGGGCGGGTCGCTCCACGAGAGCTTCTCCGACGTCTTCGCGGCCTTCACCGAGTACAAGGTCAAGGGCAGCACCAACTGGAAGGCGGGCGAGGGCAGCTCGCTCGGCGTCATCCGCGACCTGGCCAACCCCAGCGCGCTCAGCTATGACGGCAAGCCGCACCCCGACCACTACAGCAAGTACTGGCTGGGCTGCGCAGACGGCGGCTGGGTCCACTTCAACAGCCTGATCCCCAGCCACGCCTGGTACATCCTGGCCACCCGCATCGGCATCGAGAAGACCCAGGAGATCGCCTACCGCGACCTCACCACCCAGCTCGGCCCGCGCTCGCGCTTCTCCGACACGCGCGCCGGCGCCATCCAGGCGGCCTCGGACCTGTACGGCAAGAACTCGCCCGAGATGCTGGAGGCCTGGCGTGCCTTCGGCGCGGTCGGGATCGACGGCAACTACGAGTCGCCGCGCCAGGAGTGCATGTGCTTCGCCGACGAGTCGCTGACCGGCGTCGGCCTGGAGGCGCTGGACCCCGACGGCGCCGGCACCGACGCGACCGTGGCCGGCCTGCTGCGCGTCCGCGACATCTTCGAGAACGCCGAGTCCGGCGCCGTCATGCACTACGCGCAGCTGTACGCGCGAGCCAACAGCCGCGCCATGGAACTCCTCACCACCAGCGACACGCTCCGCAGGCAGACCGCCCACCTCATGCAGAGCATGGAACCGGCCTTCCGCACGGTCAACACGCCGCAGGGTGACCTGACGACCGTCACGCAGGGGCAGATCGACGAGATCAACGCGCTGGTCGACGCCTACCTCGAGGCTGACATCGACGCGGGCAGCGACGGCACCTGGACGGCTCTGGCCCGCTCGGAACTCGAGTACGCCAACATCCAGTCGATGGTCGGCATGTCGGTCAACGAGGCGTACGCCTACCTCGAATCACTCTTCGACTAAGGAAACACATGCGCCG
Organism: Nonomuraea sp. NPDC051941; assembly: GCF_044593615.1. Classification (NCBI taxonomy): domain Bacteria; kingdom Bacillati; phylum Actinomycetota; class Actinomycetes; order Streptosporangiales; family Streptosporangiaceae; genus Nonomuraea; species Nonomuraea sp. NPDC051941. The sequence goes on along the minus strand of NZ_JBIUCF010000076.1, from coordinate 22,955 downwards.
CCGCCTCCTGACGGCCCTCTGGCTGGTGCCCGCGTTGTTGCTGGGCTCAGCCGTACCGGCCGCCGCCGCGAACGACCCCCTGCCCGACCGGCTCGACCGCGCGGTCGCCGCCAAGCTCGCCGAGCACGACACCACCGACGTGTTCGTGATGCTCAAGGAGAAGGCGGACCTGTCCGGCGGGAAGTCGCTACGCGGCCATGCCGCCAAGGCCGAGCACGGGTTCCGCACGCTGCGCTCGACCGCCGAGCGCAGCCAGCGGGGCCTGCGCTCCTTCCTCCAGGACTCCAAGGCGATCTTCACGCCGTACTGGCTGGTCAACGCCGTGCTGGTGCGCGGCGCCGACGCCGGCCTGGTCAAGCGGCTGGCCGAGCGGCCCGACGTGGCCCGGGTACGGCCGGCCGGCAGCGTCTCGCTGCCGGAACCCGAGCGCGCGGCCAAGGCCGCGGCCCAGGTCGCGGGCGTGGAATGGGGCGTGGACTCCGTCGGCGCCCCGCGCGTCTGGTCCGGCTTCGGCGCCAAGGGCGAGGGCATCGTCGTCGCCACGATCGACTCCGGCGTACAGTACGACCACCCCGCCCTGGCCGGGCAGTACCGCGGGCGCAAGGCCGACGGGAGCTACGACCACAACTACAACTGGTTCGACCCCACGCTGGTCTGCGGCGTCCCCTCGGCGACGCCGTGCGACAACAACGGGCACGGCACCCACACCATGGGCACCATCGTCGGCGCGGGCGGGATCGGCGTGGCGCCCGGCGCCACCTGGATCAGCGCCAAGGGCTGCGAGACGAGCAGGTGCAGCGACGTCTTCCTGCTGGAGGCGGGCCAGTGGATGCTGGCGCCCACCGACCTGGAAGGCAACAATCCGCGCCCCGACCTGGCGCCGCACCTGGTGAGCAACTCGTGGGGCGGTGACGCGGGAGACCCCTTCTACCAGGAGATCGTGAACTCCTGGGTGGCGTCGGGCATCTTCCCGCTCTTCGCCGCGGGCAACGCCGGGCCCGAGTGCGCCACCGCGCACTCGCCCGGCGACTACGCCAACACCTACGCCGTCGGCGCCTACCAGTCCGACGGGAAGATCGCCGACTTCTCCAGCCGCGGCGACCCGGAAGGCACGGCGATCAAGCCCAACATCGCCGCGCCCGGCGTGGCGATCCGCTCGTCCGTGCCGGGAAGCGGCTACTCGGCCTACAGCGGCACGTCCATGGCCACGCCCCACGTGGCGGGAGCGGTGGCGCTGCTGTGGTCCGCCGCGCCGACCCTGCGCGGCGACATCGCCGCCACCAGGCGGGCGCTGGACGAGACCGCCGTGGACGTGACCGACTACAGCTGCGGCGGCGACAGCGCGAACAACCGGGTGTGGGGGCAGGGGCGGCTGGACGCCTTCGCCGCCGTCACCTTCGCGCCGCGCGGCCAGACCGGCACGCTCGCCGGAACCGTCCGCGACGCCACCGGCGCGGCCGTGCCGAAGCCGACCGTGACCCTGACCGCCTCCGGCGTCAAGCGGACCCTCACCGGCGGCGACGACGGGACCTTCAGCATCCCGCTGCCTCCCGGCTCCTACGAGGTCACCGCCTGGGCCTTCGGCTTCGCGCCCGCCACCGGCACCGCCACCGTGGTCGCCGGCGCCACCGCCACCCGTAACCTGTCCCTGGCCACGGTCCCGCGTTACGACGTCTACGGCGAGGTCCGGCAGTCCGGCGGCGAGCCGCTGCCCGGCGCGGTGGTCAGCATCGAGGGCACCCCCTACGCCCCCGTCACCACCGAGTCGGACGGCGCCTTCGCCATGCTCGGCGTCCCCGTCGGCACCTGGCGGGTGAACGTGCAGGGAGCCCGGTGCGGCGCCTCCACCACGGTGACGCTCGTGGTCGACTCCGACGAGGTCCTCCAGATCGACACCCCGCTGCGCAAGGACGCCTTCAACAACAAGTGCGACGTCATCCCGACGCTCACCTGGGAGTCGGGCACCACCCCGCTGGCGCTGACGGGTGACGACGCGGGCGTCGCGGTCACCCTGCCCTTCTCCTTCCCGCTGTACGGCAAGCCATACACCAAGGCGTGGATCTCCACCAACGGCTTCATCAACTTCCAGCGGCTCAGCACCCTGTCCATCAACAGCGCGATCCCGAGCGGCGGCCTGCCCAACTCCGCGATCTACGCCTTCTGGGACGACCTCGTCGTGGACTCCTCGGCGCAGGTGCTCACCGCCACCCTCGGCGCCGCGCCCAACCGGCGCTACCTCGTCGAGTGGCGCAACGTCACCCTGGTCTCCCAGCCCACGGCGCGCCTCACCTTCTCCGCGGAACTGCACGAGAACGGGCAGATCCTCATCCAGTACAAGTCGCTGTCGAGCGGCCTGATGCCACGCGGCTCCTCGGCCACGATCGGCATCGAGAACAGCACGGGGACGCTCGGCTTCGAGTACTCCAGCAACGTGCCCGTGCTGCGCTCGGGCATGGGCATCCGCTTCTACGGCGCGGGCGTCGTCCAGGGCGTGGTGCGCGACCCCGCCGGCACGCCTCTCAAGGGCATCGAGGTCGGCTACGCGATGCCGAACGACTCGACGCTCATGGAGCAGGCCGTCACCGACGCCACCGGCGCGTACCGCCTGTTCCCTCTGCCGGGCGAGTACACGGTGTCGATCGCCGCCGCCGACTGGGAGTACTACTCCTCCAAGGTCACGCTCGGCGAGGAGGGGCAGGTCATCGACCTCGACATCACCCTGTATCCCAGCAGCAGCGACATCTCCGGCGTCATCAGGGACAGCTCGGGCAAACCCCTCCCCGGGGTGAGCGTGGCCGTCATGGACCGCAACATCGCGGCCGCGACCACGGACGAGACCGGCGCCTACCGGCTGACCGGCGTCCACGGTGGCACCCAGTGGATCCAGGTGTTCGCCCGGGCCTGCGAGGTGATCGTCCAGAAACGGCTGACGGTCACCGGCGACCTGGTCGTCGACCTGACCCAGGGCATGCCCGTCGACGACTCCGGCTTCGCCTGCACGCGCAAGCCACGCGCGTGGGTCGAGGGCACCGAGGTGCGCAACGTCAACGCGACCACCAGCGAGATGGTGCCGCTGCCCTTCTCCTTCCCGCTCTCCGGCGACACCTTCACCAGCGTGGGCGTCACCGGTCTCGGCATGCTGCTCTTCTACGACGCGCTGACCGGCGAGTGGTCCTGGGCCGCGCCGTACACCGACAACCTGGACTACGACGACCAGTCCTCGGTGCGCACCGCGACGGTGAACGGCGCGTTCGTCGTCGAGTGGCGCGGCGTCCTGCTCAAGGGCACCGGCCTGCGCCTCACCTTCGAGGCGGTGCTCCACCCCGACGGCCGCATGGTGTTCCAGTACGGCGACCTGCCCGACGACCCGCGGATCCGCAACGGGGAGGGCGTCGTGGCGGTGTCGAACGCCTACGGGCCCGACGTGCTGCTGATCCGCGGCACGCTCGACCCCGAGACGGCCTTCGAGGTCCGGCCGGCCCCTCAGAGCTGAAGGCCGGACGGCGACCGCCCGCTGACGGGCGGTCGCCATGCCCGGGCGACGTCACCAGGATCGGATGAGCGCGGCCAGCAGGTCGGCGGCCGGGGCCAGCGCGGCCTCGTCCAGGTCGAAGGTCGGCGAGTGATGCGGTCCGAACGTTCCGGCGCCCACGAGCAGGTATCCGGCGAGCCCGCCGCGTTCCTGGACGCGCCGCATGAACAGCGTCGCGTCATCGCTCGCGCGCAGGGGACGCGGCGGCAGAAGCCGCAGGCCGTGGCTCGGGGCAAGGGTCTCGATCCTGGCGAGGATCGCGCCGTCGGTGGTCGCGCTGGTCGCCCAGCCGGTTCTGGCGATGTCCACGGTGACACCGTGCATGGCGGCCGCGCCGTGGAGGACGGCGCGGGCCCGCCGCTCCAGATCGTCGTGCTCGGCGGCGGCGTCGGCCCGGACCTCCGCGCCGAGGACGGCAAGGGCGCTGACGATGTTCGCCGCACCGGGCGCGTGCAGCGTCCCGACGTTGACGCGGGTCGTCGCCGTCGCGTAACGGGGCAGAGCGTGCAGGCCCAGAACGGCGGACGCCGCCGCCAGCAGGGCACTGCGGCCTTGTTCGGGCGCCCAGCTGGCGTGGGAGGCGATCCCGGTGAACTCCGCCCGCAGTTTCGAGGTCCCGTACAGCTCGGTCGCGGCCGCGACGCATCCGTCCGGGGTGCCGAAGCCGAGGTGGACGGCCAGCAGGACGTCGACGTCGTCGACCAGCCCGGCGGCCAGCATGGGAGCGGCGCCGCGGACGCCCTCCTCGGCAGGCTGGAACAGCAGTCGTACGGTGCCGGCGAACTGCCTGTCGGACAGCAGGGCCGCGGCCCGCAGCGCGATGGCCACGTGCCCGTCGTGCCCGCAGGCGTGCATCGCGCCGTCGATGTCCGAGCCGAAACCCCCGGCCGCGGGGTGGTGGCCACCGGAACGGCTCTCCTGGATCGGCAGGGCGTCCATGTCCACCCGCAGGCCGACCAGCGGACCCGGGCGAGTGCCGTGCAGCTCCGCGACGAAGGCGGTGTTCCCGTCACGGAAACGGTGCACCGACTCCGGCGGCACGCCCTGCGCGGCGGCCCGCCGGACGGCGGCGTCGAGCTCGTCACGGTCCGGCAGGCCGGGGTGATCGTGCACGTCGACGAGGTCGCCGCCGCCGCCGCGCAGCCGCCAGCCCAGGTCGGACAGGAGGCTCCAGGCGAGATCCGCGGTCTCGATCTCGAGGAAGCCGACCTCGGGCCGCCGGTGCAGCTGACGCCGGACGGCGGTCGCGTCCAGCGGATCCGGCCGGGCCCCGGATCGCCGGCGCGTGCTCACGATGTTCCAGCGGCGAGGGCGTGGACGACGGCGGTCGTGAACTGCTCGGTGCTCGCCGTGCCGCCGAGATCGGGGGTGGCGGTCCCCGCACGGAGGACGTGCTCGAAGGCGGCCACGAGACCGGCCGCGGCGTCGGATTCGCCGAGATGATCCAGCATCATGGCCGCCGCCCAGAGGGTGCCGACCGGATTGGCGATGCCCATGCCGGCGATGTCGGGCGCCGATCCGTGCACCGGCTCGAACATCGACGGGTACGTCTTGGTGGGGTCGAGGTTGGCGCTGGGCGCGACCCCGATCGACCCGGCCAGGGCGCCGGCGAGGTCGGAGAGGATGTCGCCGAACAGGTTGGAGGCGACGATGACGTCGACGCTCTCCGGCCGCAGCACGAGTCGTGCGGCCAGCGCGTCGATGAGGACCTTCTCCAGCCGAACCCCGCTGCCGTCGGCCACCTCGGCCACCACCTCGTCCCAGAACGGCATCGTGTGGATGATGCCGTTCGACTTCGTCGCCGAGATCAGCCGGCCCGAGCGCCGCAGGGCCAGGTCGGAGGCGAAGCGCGCGACCCGTTCGATGCCGGCCCGGGTGAACACCGCCTCCTGGACGGCGAACTCACCGGGCCGGCCGCGGTTGACCCGGCCGCCGACCTCGCTGTATTCGCCTTCGACGTTCTCGCGTACGACGACCAGGTCGATCGGGGCGTCCGAGCGCAACGGCGAGCGGATCCCGGGCAGCGAACGGACCGGCCGGAGGTTGACGTACTGGACGAACTCCCGGCGGATGGGGATGAGCAGTCCCCACAGGGTGATGTCGTCGGGGATGTCCGGCGCGCCGACGGCGCCCAGCAGGATGGCGTCGGCGGAGGCGAGCTGCTCGAGGCCGTCGACGGGCATCATGCGCCCGTGCGCCCGGTGGTGGTCGCACCCCCACGCGCGCTCGCGCCACTCGACGGTGAACCCGAAGGTCGCGGCCAGGTGGTCGACGCAGCGCACGGCGGCGGGGACGACCTCGGTGCCGATCCCGTCACCCGGGACGACGTCGACGACGTAGCGCCGTGCCGTCCCGGGGCCGGTGTGTTCCGGGGAAGTCGTGGTCACGACAGCTTCGTGTCCTTCGTGAGGAGGGTCCGCTCCAGCGGGTCGGTCGGCAGTCCCTTGACGGTGTCCGCGACGCCCATGGTGAGGCTCTCGTGGACGAGCGGGACGAAGGCCACGTCGGTGGCCAGCTGGGTGGCGATCTGACCGTAGAGGTCGTGGCGCTTGGCCGAGTCCGCCGTGCTCCCGGCCTCCTTGACGAGCTCGTCGACCTTCGGGTTGCAGTAACCGGCGAGGTTGAAGCTGCCCTTGCAGGTTTCGTCCGAGCGCAGAACGCTGATGGGCTCGGGCAGGTCGATGAGGTGGTTGCGGGACAGCAACGTCGCCTGGAAGTTGCCGCCCATGAGGTCGTCCTCGACCGAGGCGTAGTCCCCGGTGCGGATCTTCACGGTGATGCCGGCCTCGGCCAGCTGCGCCTGGATCACCTGGGCGAGGTCGGCGAACTCGGGCCGGTCGGAATAGGCGATGAGCTCGAAGCCGAGCGAGCCGGGGTCGATGCCGGCGGCGGCCATGGCGGCCTTGGCGTCAGCGGCGTTTCCCTGCACGGGCTGCAGCCCGGCCGGCGTCCAGGGCTCGTCAGGCGTGAACGGTCCGGCCGCGGCGGTGGCGGTGCCCTCGTAGACCGCCTTGACGATGGCGTCGAGCCCGATGGCCTTCTGGATCGCGCGGCGCGCCTCGACCTTGTCGAAGGGGGCCTTGCGGGTGTTGAGGTACAGGCCGGTGGTGCGGGGCAGCGCGGTCTGCTGCAGGGTGATGTTGTTGTCGCCCTTCAGGGTGGTGAGGGTGGTGACGGGGAGGTTGGCGGCCACCGAGACCTCACCGGCACGCAGCTGCGTGGCGCGGGTGGCGCCGCTCTCGGCGTAGCGGATCTCCGCGCTGCCGAGGGCGACGTCCCCGCCCCAGTAGCCGTCGTTGGCGGCCAGCGACAGCGACTGGCCGGTGCCGATGCTGGTGATCTTGAACGGCCCGGTGCAGGTGCCGACCGGGTTCGTGGTGGTGCCGGAGAACGCCTCAGGGGCGAGGATCCCGGTGTTCGGGACGCTGACCCGCAGCGGCAGGAACAGGTCCTCCTCCGGCGTGTCGATCCGTACGGTCCGGTCGTCGACCGCGGTCACCGCGGAGATGACGCTGGGGGCGAAGCTGCGCGGCGGCGCCGTGGCCTTCAGCAGCCGGTTGAGATCGTCGGCGACGACCTTCGCGGTGAGCGCGGTGCCGTTCTGGAACTTGGTGTCACGGATGGTGAACGTCCAGGACTTGGGCTCCGTCTGCTTCCATTCCGTCGCCAGGGCGGGCTGGGCGTGGTTGTCCTTGTCCACGGCCACCAGGGTCTCCAGGCAGCCGGCGCGGGTGAGGGTGAAGGCGTCGTCGGTCTCCAGGGCGTACCCGGAGTCGGGCGCCCACAGGTCGGCGATGATCAGCTTGGAGCCGCCGCCGCCGCTCGCGGTGGCCTCGGGACTGCCGGAGTCGAACGAGCAGCCGGCGAGCACGACGAGGGCTGTCGACATGCCGGCGAGGGTTTTCCAGGTGCGTGCCATGCTGGTGTTCCTTCTGAACGTCGTCGGGGGGAGAGCAGGGGAGTGGGCACCACGACATGACCGGTTGACGCTCGTGTGTCCCGGTCGGATGGGCAGCGGATGAGGAGTTGCCGGTGAGGGAGCTCAGCTGATGGAGGTCAGCCGGGCCGCGATGACCTTGGGTGCGGTCATCGCCACGACGGCGCTGGTGACGCCTTCCCGGCCGATGCCGCTGCGGTGGAAACCGCCGAACGGCATGGCGTCGATGCGGAAGTCGGAGGTGTCGTTGATCATTACGGCGCCGGCCCGCAGCCGGCGGGCCGTGCGCAGGGCCGCGGTGGTGTCGCGGGTGAAGACCCCGGCCTGAAGGCCGGTGGCCGCGCGGTTGGCCTGGTTCACGGCGTCGTCGAGATCGGCCACGGGCAGCACGCTGACCACGGGGCCGAAGATCTCGTCGGTGACGATGGGGTCGTCGGGGGCGAGGTCGGTGAGGATGGTCGGCTGGTACGTGGCGTCCTGGCGGACCGCTCCCGCGCGTACGACGGCGCCGCGGGCGACGGCCTCCTCGACCCGGCGCTCCACGCGGCGCGCGGCCGCCGCGTCGATCAGCGGCCCGACGTCGGTCGTCTCGTCATGCTTGCTGCCGACGCTCAGGTGAGCGGCCATATGGGTCAGGTGGCCGAGCAGTTCGTCGTAGTGCCGGGCGACCACGTAGACGCGCTGCACCGACAGGCAGTTCTGTCCCGCGCACCCGAACGCCCCTTCGGCTATGGCCTGCGCGGCCGCCATCAGGTCCACGCCGTGGTCGACGATGACGGGGTTGGACCCGCCCAGCTCCATCAGCAGGGTTCGGGCGCCGGCCAGGCGGGCCACCTCGTCGGCGGTGCGGATCCCACCGGTGAAGGAGACGACGTCGACGCCGGGGTGCGACACCAGCTCCCGCCCGGCGGTCGGGCCGCCCGGCAGCACGGCGATCCGGTCGCCGGGAACGCCCGCCTCGAGGAGCAGCTCGGCCAGGGCGAGCGCGGACAGCGGCGTCGCCTCGTGCGGTTTGACCGCGATGACGTTGCCGGCCAGCAGCGCCGGGCCGACCTTGTGCGCCACGAGGTTCAGCGGGTCGTTGAACGGGGTGATGGCGGCGACGACCCCGAGCGGTTCCCTGCTGCTCCACCCGAGCCGGTCCGCGCCACGGGAGGTGTCCTCGAAGGGCACGCTGGCGCCCTGCAGGGCGTGTCCCGCACCGGCGGACAGCTGCAGGGTCTCCGCCGCCCGGGCCACCTCCCGGCGGGCATCCCTGATCGTCTTGCAGCCCTCGGAGCCCACGATGGCGGTGAACCGTTCGGCCTGCTGCCTCAGCAGGTCGGCGGCCCGGTGCAGGGCCTCCCGGCGCTGCCACAGCGGCCAGTCGGCACGGTCGGCGGCGGTGCCGGCCCGGAAGGTGTCCACGAGCGCGTCGACGGCCGCGCGTACTTCCGCGGCGGTGCTGTCGGCGACCTCGCCGAGGAAGGCGCCGGTCTCGGGGTCGATCACGGCGGTGTGCCGTTCGGTCTCCCGCCAGCGTCCGCCGGCGAACGCCTTACCGGGCGGAGTCCAGCGGGTGGCGACGGACGGGGCGGTTTGTCCGGTCATCAGGCTCATGCGGGGATCTCCTCAACGACCAGCCGGCTCCGGCTCTCCGCGGAGCGGTGACAGCGGACGTGGTGGCCGTTTCCGTTGTCGACGAGGTCGGGTTGCTCGGTGCGGCAATGGTCGGTGGCCAGCGGACAGCGGGTGTTGAAGCGGCAGCCGGGAGGCGGGGAGACGGGGCTGGGTGGTTCGCCTTTCAGCTGGTCAGGTTCGCCGGCGTCGATGCGGTGTCCCTGACCGGAGTGCAGCAGCGCCAGGGTGTAGGGGTGCAGGGCGCCCGTGAAGATGTCGTCGTGCGTGGCCATCTCCACGATCTGCCCGAGGTAGAGAACCGCCACCCGGTCGGCGAGGAACTTCACCACCCTCAGGTCGTGGGAGATGAACAGCATGCTCAGCCCGCGCGACCGGCGCAGATCGACCAGCAGGTTCAGGATGGTCGCCTGCACCGAGGCGTCCAGGGCCGACACGGGCTCGTCGCAGACGAGCAGCTTGGGTTCCAGCAGGAGGGCTCTGGCGATGACCACCCGCTGCAGCTGCCCTCCGGAGCAGTCGCCCGGCCGGCGCTCCAGGAAGCTGTGGTCCAGGCCGACCTCCGCCAGCGCGGTGGTCACCCGCCGCAGGCGTTCCTGCGGCGTGCCGATGCGGTGTTGCTGCAGGGGGGCGAGCAGCGATTCCCGCAGCGTCATGCGCGGGTCCAGCGCGGAGTGCGGGTCCTGGAAGACCAGCTGCGCCGACCGGCGCAGCTGACGGAGCTGGGCGCCGCGCAGCTTGCCGACCCTCAGCCGATCGACCTCGATCCGTCCGGAGTCGACCGGTACGAGGCCGAGCAGGAGCCGGGCCAGCGTGCTCTTGCCCGAGCCCGACTCACCGACCAGCCCCAGTACCTCCCCCTCGCGGATGGTCAGGGAGACGTCGTCGACGGAGTGCACGTGCGGCCGGCGCCCGAAGCCGTTCCGCGCCAACGGATAGTGCTTGGTGACGTGGTCGATGACGGCGATGTCGGAGCTCATGTCGGAGCTCATACCGGGGCTCTGCGCGGGGTCGCTCATGCCGGGACCTGTCGTCGGGGGTCGATGGTGACCCAGCAGCGTGAGTTGCGACGGGTGCCGCAGCCGGCGAGATCGGGTTCCTCGGTGTCACAGTGGGAGCCCAGTTCCCCGTCACTGGCCGCGACGTCGCAGCGCGGGCGGAAGCGGCAGCCGTGACTGACCGCGCGTGCCGCGGTGGCGTTGCCGGGGATGGTGTGCAGATGGCCGGTGTCGTCGGTCTGCAGGGTGGAGCAGCGCAACAACGCCTGGGTGTAAGGATGCTCGGCGGCGGTGATGACCTCGGCGGCCGGTCCGTCCTCGACGATGCGGCCCGCGTACATGACGGCGATGCGGTCGGCGATGGAGGCGACGGTGGTGACGTCGTGGGAGATGAACAGGACCGACATCCCGGTCTCGACCTGCATGGCGGCGATCAGCCGCAGAATCTGCGCTTCGACGGTGACGTCGAGGGCGGTGGTGGGTTCGTCGGCGATGAGGACGTCCGGGTGGGCGGCCAGCGCCATGGCGATCATGACGCGCTGGGCCATGCCGCCGGACATCTGGTGTGGATGCTCACCGGCGCGGCGATCGGGATCGGGGATCCCGACCGCGGCGAGCAGCTCCACGACCCGGCGGCGGGCGGCCTGCCTGCTCATGCCGAGATGCCTGCGCAGCGGCTCGGCGACCTGGCTGCCGACCGTCGCGGTCGGGTCGAGCATGCGCTTGGGCTGCTGGTAGAGCATGGAGATCCGCCGGCCGCGTACGCCGTCCAACGCCCGTGAGGAGGCGGCGAGCAGGTCGAGATCGCCCAGCCGCAGGCCCTCGGCGTGCATGTGCAACCCGGCCGGCAGCATGCGCAGCACCGAGTGGGCGGTCATGCTCTTGCCCGACCCCGATTCGCCGACCACGGCCAGCACCTCGCCGGGATCGAGGGTCAGGCTGATGCGGTCGAGGATGGGTGGGGCCTGTCCGGGCCGCCCGGCGTGAACGGTGAGGTCGCGGACCTCCAGACGCGCGCTCATGGCTGCTCCCGGGGATGCGGTGGGGCTTCTTGGTCGTCGCCGTGGCGGTAGCCGTCGGCGTGTTCATGGGAGGCCGACGGATCCTGGTGGCGATGCGAGTGAGGGCGAAGGCGCTGCTTGGGCGGCTGGTCCGAGGCCCCCGGCTGGAGCTCGCCGACCTCGGCGAAGTGACGGTCCAGAAGTTCCTTGGCGGCGAACCTGTCACCGCTGGCGATGACGTGCAGCAGTTGGTCGTGCTCGGCCCACAGCTTGGAAGGGTCGCTGTAGCTGTCGACGATCATCCGGAAGCACAGCTGCATCTCGTTGGCGATGAGGCCGTACAGCCGATCCAGCCGGGTGCTGCCGGCGGCACTGACCAGCCGGCGATGGAAGGCGAGGTCGAGGGCGGCCAGCGCGCTCTCGTCCGCGTGGCCGACGGCGTCCCTCATCCGCGCGACGATCACCTCGAGGTCGGCGACCAAGCCCGCGGAAACCCCTCGGGCGGTGACCCGGCGCAGTGCCTCCCGCTCGATCGCCTGGCGGGCGACGAAGATGTCCTCCAGGTCCTCCGTGGTCAGGGTGGGGACGAAGACCCCTTGGCGGGGGTAGCTGACCAGCAGGCCTTCTTGCACCAGACGCTGCATCGCCTCGCGCAACGGGCCGCGCGAGACCTCGAAGTACGCCGCGAGCTCGACTTCGTTCATCTGGGTCCCCGGCGGGAACTCCCCGCCGAGGATGCGGTCCCGCAACAGCCCGGTGACCACCTCCGTCAGCGTCCGCTTCGAGGTCCTGCCCGCCGGGGCCGGGGTCTGTTGGCTCATGAGTGTGCTTCTCCGGGTTCGTGTTCCGTTCCCACCGCTCGCGCTCTCCAGCCGCAGGAGCGCGTGATCGTTTCCAGTGTGACCGCCGCGCGGGTGCGGCGGGACTCCGCAGCTCATGTGGACCGCCCTGCCCGGGCCCGGCGCGTCTCCAGGCCGCGACCGGCGAGTGTGACGCTGAGGGCGGCGATGAAGATCGCGGCACCTGGGGCCAGGACCAGCATCGGCAAGCGGTCCAGGTAGGGGATGGCCTCGGACAACATCGACCCCCAGTCGGAGAACGGTGGCTGGACGCCGAGCCCCAGGAAGGACAGGGCGCCGACGGTGATGAGCTTGTGGCCGAAGCGCACTGCCGCGTGGGCCAGCAACGGGGGCAGGGCGTTGGGAAGCAGATGGCGGCGGATGATGAACCACCCCGAGCACCCCAGAGCATGAGCCGCTTCGATGAAGTCACGGCCGTTGATCTCCAGCGCGACGCCACGGGCCAGCCGGCAGAACGGCGTCCACCCGCCGATGGTCAGGGCGAGCACCAGCGTCAGGTCACCGGTGCCGAGGATCGCGACGAGGAAGAGCGCGACCACCATCTCGGGGAAGGCCAGCAGGATGTCGGTGACGCGCATGACGACGGTGTCGAGCCAGCCACCTCGCCGCGCGACGACGAACCCCACGAGAGTGCCGGTGACGGCGCAGATCAACAGCGTGACCGAGGCGACGGCCAGGGAGAACCGGCCCCCGTCCAGCAGCCTGCTGAGCACGTCGCGGCCCAGGTGGTCGGTGCCCAGCAGGTGGGCCGCGGAGCTGCCTTCCAGGCGCGCGACGAGGTCCTGCTGCGCCGGCGGATAGGGCGCCAGCCACGGTGCCAGCAGCAGGAGCGTGGCGATCACCCCGAACAGGACGGATCCGGCCAGCAGCGCCGGCGGCCACGTTCCGCGCCCGCGGCGCGCCGGGGCGGTGGCGGTCTCGGCCGGTGACGGCGACGGTGACGGCGGCGGCGCGGCGCCGGGTTCGTCGCGACGGGCGTCGTCGCCGAAGACGTCAAGCACGGACACGGCTCGTCCTCGCGTTCGGGTTGATGGCGGTGTAAAGGACATCGGTGAGGGTGGTGATGAGCACGGCCAGGCCGACGACCGCCACGACCCCACCCTGGATGAGCGGGACGTCGTTGTTGATGACCGCGTCGTACATCTGCCGCCCGACTCCGGGCACGGCGAAGATGACCTCGACGACGACCGACCCGCCGAGCAGGCCGGCCAGCCAGACCGCGAACAGGGTCAGGACCGGCAGAACGGAATTGCGCAGCCCGTGTCGCAGCATGGTCTGGGCGAAGCTCAGCCCGCGCCCGCGGGCGGCGGTGATGTAGGGCGCCTCGAGCACCTCGATCATCGACGAGCGGGCTACCTGGGTGAAGTAGCTCATCGGCCGCAGCGCCACGGTCAGGCAGGGAAGCACCATCGACTCCACCCCGTGCCAGCCGGAGGAGGGCAGGACCCCGAGCTGCAGGGCGAACACCAGGACCAGGACCGGGCCGAGCCAGTACTCCGGGACGGCCACGAACGCCTGCGTGACGCCGGTGATCGCTCCGTCGAGCGGGGTCCCGCGCCGTACCGCGCAGACGGCTCCCAGCGGGACCGCCACGAACAGGGCGAGCAGGAGGGCGATGACGGCGATCGAGGCGGTGACCGACAACGCCCGCATCAGCTGGGGGAGGACCTCCGTGCCGTTCGTGAACGACCGGCCGAGATCACCCTGCAGCGCCGAGCCCAGCCAGGACAGGTACTGCTGGAGCAGCGGCCGGTCCAGCCCGTACTCGACCCGGAGGCGGGCCAGCGTCTGCGGGTCCTGGACCAGGTCGCCCACTCTGGCCCGCAGGATCCGCGCGGCCGGGTCGCCGGGCGTGACGTAGGGGATGAGGAACACCAGGAAAGAGGCGACCAGCAGGGTCGTCACGAGGACGGCGAACCGTCTCAGCACGTACAACACTCGGGTACCTCCGGGTCGTCACACGTTCGCGGATCGATCAGCGCACGGCGTCGAGCGCGCGGAAGAACGCCCCGGCGGCCGGCAAGAACCAGGGCGGCCCGAAGTGGCCGGGAACCGGCGGGAACGCCAGCCCCTTCCAGGGGTTGACCGTGGGGTCGCCGCCGATGACGTCGGCCATGACCTTGCCCATGTGGGTGGCCATCTGGACCCCGTGGCCGCTGTAGCCGACGGAGTAGTGCATCCCGTCCCGTACGCCGGCGTGGACCATCTGATCCATCGTCATGTCGACCAGCCCGCCCCAGCAGTAGTCCAGCCGGACGTCACGCAGCCGCGGGAACACCTCGGTGACGGCCTTGCGCAGGATCTCGCCGCTCTTGAGGTCCGACTGGGCGTCCGACAGGGCGAACCGGGCCCGCCCGCCGAACAGCAACCTGTTGTCCGGCGTGGGACGGAAGTAGTACAGCAGGTTCTTGGTGTCCGACGCCATCCGCCGGTGCGGCATGAGCTGGGCGACGAGGTCGTCCGGCAGGGGTTCGGTGACGACGATGAAGCTGCCCACCGGCACGATGCGGCGGCGCAGCCACGGGGTCAGCGATCCCGTGTACCCGCTGGTGGCGATGAGCACGTCGGAGGCGGTCAGGACGCCGCGCGTGGTCTGCACCCGATGCCCGTTGCCCGGGCCGACGCGGCGGACGCCGGTCACCGCGGCGTTCTCCGCCACCAGGGCCCCGTGGCCGACCGCGGCGCGGGCCAGCCCCATGACCAGCTTCCCGACGTGGGCGCCCGCCCCGTTCGGATCGACCTGCGCACCGTGATAGCGGTCGCTGCCGAGCTCGTCCCGCATGCGGCCGCGGGGGACCAGCTGGACCGAGCGGCCGATGAGCCTCTCGATCATCTCCGCCGACCGCTCCAGCGCGGCGTAATGCGCCGGTTTGGCGGCCAGGGTGAGCTTGCCGGACCGCACGAAGTCGCAGGCGATCTCCTCGTCGGTGACGATCTTCTCGACGGTGTCGATCGCGTCGTCGTAGGCGGTGAACATCGCCGTCGCACGCTCCGCGCCGTACCGCTTGACCGCGGCGGGGAAGGAGATGGCCAGGCCGGTCGTGGCCATGCCGCCGTTGCGGCCGGAGGCTCCCCAGCCCACGGTGTGCGACTCCAGCACGGCGACGCTGGCGCCGCGGCGGGCGAGATGCAGCGCGGCGGACAGGCCGGTCAACCCGGCGCCGATGACCGCGACGTCGACCTGCTCGGGGAGTTCGGCACGGCGGAAGTCGCCGGCCGGTTCGGCGGTGTCGAGCCAGTAGCTGGTCAGCTTCACGACGTCCTCC
This sequence comes from Nonomuraea sp. NPDC051941, assembly GCF_044593615.1. Taxonomy (NCBI): domain Bacteria; kingdom Bacillati; phylum Actinomycetota; class Actinomycetes; order Streptosporangiales; family Streptosporangiaceae; genus Nonomuraea; species Nonomuraea sp. NPDC051941. The sequence continues at coordinate 7,744 of NZ_JBIUCF010000076.1, read as the reverse complement.
TTCCGGTCAGAGACCCAGCACAGCGGGGACGCCGGACAGGTCTGTGGTCTCGGCGTACCGGTAGAAGGGGGTGGAGGGGTCGTAGCCGCGGTTGACGTAGACCTTGTGCGGGATCCGCAGCTCGTGGGCGGGGATCAGGTCGTACCAGATGTGCGAGGAGACGTGCACGATCTCGTCGCGTTCGCAGCCCAGCTGGTCGAGCATGTACTCGAAGGCCTGGTAGCGCGGCTTGTACGCCTTGGCCTGCTCGGCGGTGAACACCTTGTGGAAGGGGGCGCCGAGCTGGTCGACATTGTGCTGCAGTGTCTCGTCGACGGCGTTGGAGAGGATCACCAGGGGGTAGGCGTCGGCGAGCTTGGCCAGGGCCGGGGGTACGTCCGCATGGGGACCCCAGGTCGGCACGCAGGCCACGATGGCCTCGCCGTCGGAGGCACGGTAGCCGATGCCCCAGCGTTCGCAGGTGCGCCTGAAGGAGTCCTTGAGCACGTCGGGGTAGAGCTTGAACTCGCCGAGCACCTCGTCCATCCGGTACGCGCGATAGTCCTTGAGGAAGAGCGGCATGTCCTCCTCGGAGATCCGGTCGGCGACCAGCGGCTTGACGGTGAGGTTGAGATCGAAGCTGGTCAGGGTCCCATAGCAGTCGAAGGTGATGTATTTGGGGCGCACGCTGGTCAGGTCCACGAGCAGTTCCTCCGGTGGGGGTCGGTCCGGTGGGAGTGGGAGCGTCGGTGCGAGCGGCGAGATGTCACGCTCGGTGTCAGCCGCCTGAGGCGACTGGCCGTGTGGTGTCTGGAACGCTAAGCATCCGATTCTCTGCTGTCAACAATTCCGAGCCGCCTGCTTGTAAAGAGTATGTTTCCCCAGCTTCTGTCGATCTTCAGGAGCTGATTGCCTGGTATTGGTGCTGATTTTCGCTGCCCGTACGGCCTTCGTCTCCGGAAGATTGTTGACAACAGTTGACCGTCGCTGGCTGTTGTGGACAAGATGTGGTGGCGCGGCAGACGCCACTCGGCAGCCGACCGCCCCTCTCCCGGCCCCGCGACTCACCCTCTCGGCCCCGCGACCCCCCTCCCGGCCTCCGCGACTCACTCACCCAGTCCCGCGACTCACCCTCCGCCGGCATGAACGGACTCTCGATGCGAGCTTCCACGACCCCAGACGATCACGGCCACGGACACGGCCACGGACACGGACATGGCCACGACCACCCGCACGATGACGCTCCCGCCGCCCCCGCGAAGGGCCACGGGCACGGGCACGGCCACTCCGATCACGACCACCACGAGCCCGAGGCTTCGGCCGCCACCGGCCACGGGCACGGCCACGGACATGGGCACGGACATGGCCACGGCGACGACCACGACCACGGCACCGGCCTGTGGGCGAGGGTCAAGCACACGCTGATCCCGCATGCCCACGACGCCAACGACGCGATCCAGAGCGCCGAGGAGTCGGCCCAGGACGGGATCCGCACGGCCTGGATCGGGCTGGCCGGCATGATGGCCACCGCGATCGGCCAGATGGTCATCGTCGCGGTGTCCGGCTCGATCGCCCTGCTGGCCGACACCATCCACAACCTCGGGCACGCCGCGACCACGATCCCCCTGATCATCGCCTTCCGGCTGGGCCGGCGCGCGGCGACCAAGAAGTACTCCTACGGTTACCGGCGCGCCGAGGACCTGGTCGGGCTGTTCATCTCCCTGGTCATCGTCGCCTCGATCGGGTTGATCATCTGGGAGTCGATCGACGCGCTGATCAACCCGCACCCGCTGACCAACCTGTGGTGGGTCTTCGCCGCGGGGCTCGTCGGCTTCCTCGGCAACGAGATGGTGGCCGTGTACCGCATCCGGACCGGCCGTCGCATCGGCTCGGCCGCGCTGATCGCCGAGGGCCAGCACGCCCGTGCCGACGGATACACCTCGATCGCCGTCATCGCCGGCGTGGTCGGCGTGTGGCTCGGGTTCGACCGCGCCGACGCCATCGTCGGCCTTCTCATCGCCGTGGCGATCAGCGGCATCCTGGTCAACTCCCTGATCATCATCGTCCGCCGGCTCATGGACGGTGTGGAGCCGGGGACGATCGACCGGATGCGCACCACCATCGCGGGCGTCGACGGCGTCGTGTCCGTCGGCGAGGTCCGCGTCCGCTGGTCGGGTCACCGCATGGAGGGAGACGCCGAGATCGGCCTCGACTACGGGCTGAGCATGATCGAGGCCCACGCCGTGGCCGAGAACGTACAGCACTCCCTGATGCACGCGGTGGGCAACCTCGACCGGGTCACCGTCCACGTCCACCCCACCTTCGACGGCGTGATCCCCGACGACCTCCACGAGTTGTCCGGCCACCACGCCTCGAAGGAGGCCAGGGAGGCGTACCGGGCCAAGCTCGCCACGCAGGGAGCGGGGTGACTCCCATGGAATGGTCGATCCACCCGCTGAGCGAGCGCACCCTGCCCGGCGCCCAGTCGGTGATGCGGCGCAGCATCGCCGAGGACTTCGGCGACGCCTACGACCCGCGGATCCACGCCGACGTCGACGACCCCATGACCCACTACGCCCCGGGAAACGGCCCCTTCCTCCTGGTGGTGACCGACGACGGCACGGGTGAGGTCCTGGCGACGGGCGGCATCCGCAGCGGACGGTTGAAGCCCGGCCTCACCCCGCAACACGTCGTCGACCGGTACGAGGACGGCCGGCACGGCCAGCTCGTACGCGTCTACGTCCGTAAGGAGGCCCGCCGCGCCGGCATCGCCAGGGCCCTGGTCCGCGCGGTGCTCGACCGCGCGGACCAGGAGGGGCACTACGAGGCCATCGCTCTGCACACCTATCGCCACTCCCCGGGCGCCATCGCCTTCTGGGAGTCCTTCGGCGCCCGGCTCGTCCATGACGACACGCAGGGAGCCAGCGGCGCGGTCTTCTACGACCTGCCGCGCAGCCCTCACAGCCACCCCCACCGCACTGGCGAGACAGGAGAACACCATGTCCAAGCGTCGTGACGTCTTCATCTTCGTTGCCGAGCCCACCAAGATCGAGGATGCCCGCACCAGCCTCGTCGACTGGCTGCGCAGCCTCGAGGGCCACCCCGGCTACCTCGGGGGCTCGGTGCTGCGCGAGTGCGCCGGGGAGCTCATCCCGAACACGCTGGTGATGACGCTGGAGTTCGAGAGCACCGAGGCCGCCCGGGCCCTGTGGCCGAAGATCGAGAACACGATCAACCCGCTCTACCCCGATGACAAGTCCGACAAGTCGATCGACCAGGGTGCCGCGTTCTTCACCGGCGCGGACGCCCCCGTGGCGCCGGAGGACCTGAGGTTCACCCGCGGCAACGGCCTGGTGGCCCGGATGCTGCACATCCACGCCGAGGTCGTCGAGGACGTCGTGGTCGCCGCCTGACCTGCACCGTTCCCCACCCGTAGTCCCCACCCCGATGTGATGAGGAGCCTTTCTTGACGAGCACCAGCCTGTGGCATCCGCAGACCGCGATGTCCACCATCGAGGAAACCCTCACGGTCATCGCGTCGGGGCGGGGAGCCTCGGTGCGTACCGAGGACGGCCAGGACCTGCTCGACCTGCCGGCCGGCCTGTGGCACGCCAATGTCGGACACGGCCGGACCCGCATCGCCGACGCCGTCCGTCAGCAGATGAACGTTCTGGAGACGTACCACCTGTTCCAGGGCATGGCCAACCGGCCCGCCATCCGGCTCGCCGAGCGCCTCGCGGAGCTGAGCCCCATCCCCGACGCGAAGGTCTTCCTCACCAGCGGCGGCTCCGACTCCGTCGACACCGCCTGCAAGCTCGCGCGCCGGCACTGGCAGCTGGCCGGGCGGCCCGGCAAGCGCGTCATCGTCTCCCGGCAGCACGCCTATCACGGTCTGCACGGGTTCGGTACGAGCATCACGGGCATCCAGAGCAACCGCGACGGGTACGGCAGCGACTCGCTGATCCCCGAGACCGCCCGCGTCCCGTGGAACGACCTGGCCGCCACCGAGGCGGAGCTGCTCCGGCTCGGACCCGACAACGTCGCCGCCGTCATCGCCGAACCGATCATCGGCACCGGGGGCGTGCTGCTGCCCCCGCCCGGCTACCTCACCGGGCTGGCCGAACTGTGCCGCCGCCTGGACATCCTGCTCATCGCCGACGAGGTCATCACCGGTTTCGGGCGGGTCGGGCAGTGGTTCGCCTGCCAGCGCTTCGGCATCGAGCCGGATCTCCTCACCATGGCCAAGGGCATCACCTCCGGCTACCTGCCGCTGGGCGGCGTGCTGGTGTCCCGGCGCGTCTGGGAGCCCTTCTTCGCCGAAACCCCCGACGCCCCGACGTTCCGCCACGGTCTGACGTACTCGGGCCACGCCGCGGCCTGCGTCGCCGCCGAGGTGAACCTGAGCATCCTCGAGGAGGAAGGTCTGCTGGAGCGCGTCCTGGACCTCGAGCCCGTCCTGGCCCAGGCCCTCACCCCGCTGCGCGACCACGAAGCCGTCGTCGACGTCCGGGCCGGTGCCGGACTTCTCGCGGCGGTCCAGCTCGCCCCCGACGTCGACGCACGGCCCGTACTGCGCGCCGCGCGGGAGCAGGGCGTCCTCACCCGGCTGCTGGCCGACAACTCCCTGCACGTCAGTCCCCCGTTCGTCATCACCGCCGAGGAGATCTCCCGTGCCGCCGACGTCCTCAAGTCCGCTCTCGACCGTGCCCGTACCCTCGAATCCGCCTGAGCCCGCGCAGGCGTCGGCGCTGCGGCCGGCTGACATCGCCCGGCACCGCGACCTCACGGAGACCGCGGCCGCGTCGCTGCCCGGCGGCTTCCTGGCCGCCGAGTGGGCGGCGCCGCGCTCCGGGCGGATCTTCGACGTCGCCGATCCCGCGCTCGGCCGGCCGGTCGCCGCCGTCGCCGACTGCGAGCCGGGTGACGCCCTGCTCGCGCTGACCGCGGCGAACGACGCCTTCCCCGCCTGGGCGGCCGCCCCGACCCGGCGGCGGGCGGACATCCTGTACGGGCTCTACCAGGCGATGCTCGCCGACGAGGAGCGCCTGGCGGCCCTCATCACCCTCGAGGTCGGCAAGACTCTCGCCGAGGCGCGCGGCGAGGTCCGTTACGCCGCCGAATACGTCCGCTGGTACGCCGAGGAGGCGGTTCGCAGCTCCGGCCGCAGCACCCCGACCCCCGACGGCAGCTGGCACATCGTCACCGCCCCGCGTCCGGTCGGCCCCTGCCTGCTCATCACCCCGTGGAACGTGCCGCTGGCGATGGCCACCCGCAAGGTCGCGCCCGCCCTGGCCGCCGGCTGCACGGTCGTGCTGAAACCGGCCGAACTCACCCCGCTCACCACGCTGGCCTTCGCACAACTCGCACGGGACGCGGGGGTCCCGGCAGGGGTCCTCACCGTGGTCACCACCACGGACCCGGGGTCGGTCTGCGGCACCCTCATCGCCGACCCACGACTGCGGAAGGTGTCCTTCACCGGGTCCACCCCCGTCGGGAAACTGCTGCTGCAGCAGGCCGGCGCGCACGTGCTGCGTACGTCGATGGAACTCGGCGGCAACGCCCCGTTCCTGGTCTTCGACGACGCCGACCTCGACCTCGCGGTCCGTGAGGCGGTCATCGCCAAGATGCGCCTCGGGGGCCAGTCGTGCGTGGCGGCCAACCGGTTCCTCGTCCAGGAACCGGTGGCCGACGAGTTCGCGGCCCGCCTCACCGAGGCTCTCACCGCGATCAGGGTCGGGCTGGGAACCTCGGACGTCGACCTCGGCCCGCTCATCGACGACCGCGCGGTCGCCAAGGCCGACCGGCTGGTCGACGACGCCGTCGCGAAGGGGGCGACAATTCTGGGGCGTGCCGACGCGCCCGGTGGTCCCGGCAGCTGGTTCGCCCCTGTGGTGCTGGACCACCTCAGCGCCGACGCTCTCCTGCAGCAGGAGGAGGTCTTCGCCCCGGTCGCGGGCATCCGCCGGTTCCGGACGGAGGACGAGGGGGTGGCGCTGGCCAACGACACCCCGTTCGGGCTCGCGGCGTACCTGGTGGCGCGCGACAGCGACCGGATCGCCCGGGTCGCCGGCCGGTTGGACAGCGGCATGGTCGGCATCAACCGGGGGCTGCTGTCCCACGTGGCCGCGCCGTTCGGCGGGATCAAGGAGTCCGGGCTCGGCCGAGAAGGCGGCGCCGAAGGACTCGTCGAATACCAGAACCTCAAGTACCTCGCCGCCCCGGCGCTGGCCTCATGAGACTCGCCGGAACTGCTCGAAGGAGCGCGGCGGTCATCGGGACCGGAGCGGTGGGGAGCATGGCCGCCTGGCAGCTGGCCGAGCGCGGCCTGGAGGTGCATGCCTTCGATCGCTGGGGCGTCCCGCACCACCGCGGGGCCTCCGGCGGGCAGAGCCGCCGGTTCGCGGTCATCAGCATGGGCGACCCGGACCTGCCGCCGCTGGTCCTCCGGGCCGAGCAGCTGTGGCGGCGGCTGGAGGAGGCGACCGGACGGCGTCTGCTCGAGCAGACCGGCGGACTGATCCTCGGCCCCGCCGGCAGCACCTCCGTCCGGAAGGCCGTGACCAGCTGCGAGAACTGGGGGCTGGCCCATCGCATCCTCGACGCACAGGACGTGCGGCAGGCTTTCCCCCAGCACGCCGTCGACGACGAGGACATCGCCGTCCATGACCCCGCGACCGGCTTTCTCCGTCCCGAGCCGGCGATCCTCGCCGCGATCGAACAGGCCACGACGCTCGGGGCGACCGTGCGCCACGACACCGAGGTCCTCGACATCGACGTGAGGTCCGAGACCGTCGGGCTGACCTACCGAAGCGGCGCGGACCGACCGCACAGCGAGACGTTCGACGCGGTGGTCATCGCCCCCGGCGCCTGGGCGGCCACGCTGCTGCCGGACGGGCTGCGGGAGGCGATCGGAGTGGCCGGGCTGACCGCGCGCCGGCTGGCGCAGACCTGGTTCGTGCCGGACGACCTCTCGCTGTACGGCGCGGAACGCTTTCCGGTCTTCGAACGCGTCGCCATGCCGGACGGCACCTCCATCTACGGCTTTCCCAGCCTGGACGGCGCCACGGTGAAGATCGGCGTGAAGAGCCGCCCGCACCCGGAGCTGACCGACCCGGCGCGCCCGGATCCCCACCTCGCCGCCGACCACCTGGCGGAGATCCGCGATGTCGTCGGGCGCTGGCTACCCGGGCTCAACCCGCGTCCGGTGCAGACCTCGGTGCACGTGGAGTCGTACACAGCGGACGGCCGGCCCGTCGTCGGGCTGCTCCCGGGCGCGGCGCACGTCGCGGTCGCCGTCGGCTTCTCGGGCGGAGGATTCAAGTACGCACCGGCGATCGGCGAGGCCCTGGGCGACCTCCTGGCGAACGGTGCCACCGAGGCCGGTATCCGGCAATTCGCACCGGGCCGCTCGGCGACGGTGTGAGCAGATCGCCCAGCCTCAGGGGACGGTGAGGGCGTTCCCCAACCCCTTCGTTCGCCAGGGCGATGGTGTAGGGGAACGTCACTCCGGCCGGGCGCGAGAGGGATGGGATGATCGCTTCCGTGTGTCACGAATGCAGGAGGAATGTTATGTAGGCAGACATCTCTGATTGCAATGCTGCGTGGGAGATGAAGGTCATGGCCCTTCGGAGTCGCCCTGCGGGGGGAGATTCCAAACCGCCTCGTGCTGAGTTGGCTGAAGACCGTCGTGGTGAGCGATCGAGGAAAAGGCGCCTGCGAGGCGTCAGGTGGGGACTGGAAAGGCGAGCGCAAGCGAATCGCTGCT
>NZ_JBIUCF010000075.1:0-45568 GCF_044593615.1 Nonomuraea sp. NPDC051941 | reverse complement strand
CGCCCAGCCGGCCGGCCAGCCAGTAACGACCCAAACGCCGCGGGTCGGATGGGGTGAGAGGAACCATTAAGCGTGCCATTTCGGGAAACTCCGGATGGGCTGAAGGTCAAGGACAGCTGCCGGATGCCGAACATCGGCGTGGAGCCCAAGCACCCCAAGAGCGTACGCATGATCGGCCGGGGCGTCCTCATCCAACCCGAATCAGGCCTCTCCATCGTGCGTCAGCCGCACGCGCTCAATGAACCCTTTTCAGGCTCCGCGGCGGTCCTGGAGGAGAAGTCGCCGCGCCTGGCCGACCCGGTCGAGCCGATGCACGCCCGGCCGACCCGGCGCTGGGTGCCGTGGTGTTGTTCGCGAACGCCGTCGGCGACGACACGATGACCAGCGCCGATTGGGAGGAGATCGTCCAGCAGGGCGCGAGTGGCTGTCAGTGGAACGTGGACGGCACCCGCGCGGTCGCCGCTGACCTGCGCGCTCTGGCCGACGGCCGGCACAGGGCGGACCCGACCTGATCGCGCGCCTGTGGACCGCGGAGAAGGAGCTCAGCACGGCGCTGCAGGTGGATAGGTCGGCGGGGGGTGAACGCCCGGCTCCAGCCGCGCGAGCGAGCGCAGGCAGAGGTGCGGTTCGGCACACGTCTGGCCGCTGTGCTCGCTGCCAAGCGCCCCACTGCACGACCGGAAACCCCGGCCCGCGGGCCGGGGTTCTCCGCCCTGGAAACCGATCGCACCAAATGGGACACTGTGGCCGGAATATCCCATGACGAGTGGAGAGAACCATGTCGTTCCAGGCATATTTGGACAACATCGAGGGCAAGACCGGGCTGACGCCGCGAGAGTTCATAGTCTTGGCGAGGGAGCGCGGCTTCGATGATCCGTCAACGAAGGCGGGGACGATCATTGAGTGGCTGAAGCAGGACTATGGTCTTGGGCGCGGGCATGCGATGGCGTTGGTGCATGTGATCAAGAAGGGCCCGAAGATCGACGCGAAGCATGTCGGGACCTCCGGTTCTCATCGAGACGAGTCCGACACGCTGTGGCTGGATGGCAAGGACAACCGGCCTCAGGCGAACTGACATCTGGCCCGAACAGATGTAGGCCCCCTGCATGTCCGCCGCCGGCTCCAGGCCTGGGCTGTCGATCGCCGGGCGGGAAATGCCGGCCCAGGATGTCGGCCCACTCCGGCAGGATGACGAAACCGCCGTTGCCGTAAAGCTGGTCGGCCTGAAGGGCGACCAGCTCGGCGAGCGCCGCGATGAACGGGCTGGCGGCCTGCTCGGCGGGTAGCGCCTGCGTTCTCGCTCGCGGATGGAGTCATGGGTGTCGCTACCGTCCGGCGCTGTCACCTGCCCGGCTGGGGTTGGTGTCGATCCTGCAGTTCGGTGAAGGGCTGTCCGACCGGCAGACGGCCGGGGCCATCGCGGCGCGCTGTTCTCGGCCGGGCCATCGGTAAATGTCGGCGTTCGGCAGCAGGTAGCAGCTACCGTGCCTCCATGTTGGATGCACACGAGCGATTTGTGGCCTCCGGGCCGCTGCAGATTTGGACGGAGCGGGTCGGGGATCCTGGGCTTCCCGCTGTTCTGATGGTCATGGGGTCGGCTGCTCAGGGTGTCAGTTGCCCTGATGCACTGGTTGGTCGGCTGGTTGAGCGTGGGGTTCAGGTGATCCGGTTCGATCATCGGGACACTGGTCGGTCCAGCGTTGTCGACTTCGATGCCCACCCGTACACCATCGGGGACATGGCTCGCGACTGCCTGGCTGTGCTGGACGGTTATGGACTGAGCTCCGCTCATGTGGCTGGGACTTCCATGGGCGGCATGATCGCGCAATGGCTGGGGGTGCACGCGCCGGACCGGGTCCGGTCTTTGACCGTGATGTCCAGCTCGCCGATGGGTCATGATCCGGGTCCGGCGTGGGCACGGGCGCTGGCCGGGGAGTCGGCCGACCCGGATGATCTACCGCCGCCGTCGCCGGCGTTTCTCGCGCATATGGCCGCCGGGCTGCCGCCGGGAGTGGAGTCCGACGTGGCCTTGTTCCGGGTCTTCAACGGGCCGGTTCGGCCGTTCGACGAGCGGGCCGCCCGGGCGATGCTGGAGTTGGCGCTGTCGCGGGCTACCGACCCGGCGGCCGCGGCCAACCACCACCGGGCCGTGTGGATGGACGCCCCTGACCTGCTCGCCCCGCTGTCGTCGATCACCGCGCCGACCTCGATCGTGCACGGCGACCAGGATCCGGTCTATCCGCTCGTTCACGGCGAGGCCCTGGCCGCCGCGATTCCGGGCGCGGTACTGCGCGTCGTGCCCGGGATGGGCCATGTCATGACTTCACCCGGCCTGCCCGAGGAGGTCGCCGACCTGATCCGGCTGTGACCCGCCTTGCGGGGGCGGTGCCGTGCCGATGAACAGCCGCGCGGTCGGCCCCGCGCCAGCCGGGGTCGTGATCGGGTTGACGCCATCCCACTCGGTCAAGGGGGCGCAGTGCCATCTCCACTCCACCTGTCGCTCGCCCACACAGCAGGCTGGCAGCGCACTACCGGTATCGCCTTGACCCGGCACACCATGGCCACCGCTCCGCCGTACGCGGTGAACCTTGGCTTTCGTTCTTCGCTTCCGCCGCGGTGCCGGGCCTGGCGTTCGAGTGTGTCCGAGTGTGTCCGACCTCCTGTTGGACAGCGAGAGCGTAGGTCTTCACTGACGGTGACGCGGCGATCCGCCGCACGGACGAAGGGACCTGTCATGATCGACAACGAGCGCACCGAGCCGTACGAGCCCCCGCAGATGCTCGAGATCGGCGAGTTCGGGCAGCTGACCCGCGGCTACGGCATGCTCAACATGGACTGGGCCTACTACTACGCGGGGTAGTGAGGCCACCGTGCCCATCGAGTCCCACGGAGTCCGGTACGGGTCCGGACAGCCGGCACATCCCAGGAGAAAGGCACCACTCATGGTCGACAACGAGCCGTACGAACCCCCGCGGATGCTCGACATCGGCGAGTTCGGAGAACTGACCCGCGGCATGGCCGGGCCGCTGATGGACGCGGTCTACTACTACCAGTGAGGCGAGGAGTCCGGTGCGCAAGCTGAGCGGCGAGGAGTTCGCGGTGCTGTCCGACAGCGCCGCCGGCGAAGCCCTCGCTGAGGCGCTGTACGGCGCGGTGGTGCTGAGCTACGCGTCCGGCCGTCCCTGTCTGCTGGCCGCCTCGCCCGGCGAGATCGTCCACGCGGAGGCGGGCCACGCGCGGCTGGCGGTGATCGGCACGTGCCCGGTCACCGCCGGCCGGCTCCGGCGGATGGCGGCGCGGCTGGGGTGCCTGGCGGACGCCGACGCGGTGGCCGCGGCGCTGCCCGGCAGTTTCCATCTGGTCGCCGTCGTGGGCGGGCAGGTTCGGGTGCAGGGCACCGCTTCGGGCATGCGGCGGGTGTACTACGCGCGGGTCGGCGGGGCGGTGGTCGCGTCCGGCCGGGCGGCGCTGCCGGCCGCGCTGACGCGGGCGGCGGTGGACGAGCAGGCTCTGGCGATGCGGTTGCTGATGGCGGTTCCGCCGGCGCTGGCCGAGCCGCTGTGGGAAGGGGTCGCCATGGTGCCGCCCGGTGAGGCGGCGCACATCGACGCGGACGGGGTGCGGCTGCGCGCCTGGTGGCGGCCGCCGGAGCCGGAGGTAGCGCTGGAGGAGGGCGCTCCCGTGGTGAGGGCGGCCCTTGAGGAGGCCGTGGCCGCCCGGATCGGCGAGGGCATGGTAGTGGCCGGCGATCTGTCCGGCGGGCTGGATTCCACGCCGGTCAGCTTCCTTGCCGCCGCGGCGGCCGGGGAGCGGTCGGCGAAGCTGATCACGTTCGTGCTGGCCATCGACGATCCCGAGCATGACGACGCGGAGTGGGCGGCCCGGGCGCGGGCGCACCTCCCGGGCGAGCACGGGGTGGCCCGGCCCGGTGACCTGCCCAAGTGGTTCGCCGGGGCGGCCGAGGCCGTTCCCGGGCTGGACGAGCCGACGCGGTGGCTGCGCACGCTGGCCCGCGAGCTGGCGAGTTCGGCACTGCTGGCCGGGCTGGGCGCGGCCGTGCGCCTGACCGGGCACGGCGGTGACGAGGTCACGCTGCTGCCCGACTGCTACCTGCACGACCTGGCCCGTCGCCACCCGGCGGCGCTCTGGCCCCACCTGCGCGAGCGGCGGTCCAGGGCCCGATGGCCGCTGTGGGCGTGCGCCCGCGCACTGGACGACCGGCGCCCCTATGCCGCCTGGCTGGCGGATCAGGCGCAGGCACTCAGCGCGCCGCTGTCCCGCTTCCGGCCGGACTTCGGATGGGAGCAACCGCTACGCCTGCCTGACTGGACGACCGAGGCCGCGACGGACACGGTCCGCCGGCGGCTCGTCACGTGCTCGGCCGAGCCGTACTCCCCTCTGCGCGCCCAGCACCAGAGCCTGTCGAGCGTCCGTACCATCGCCGCCTCCCTCGACGGCGTGCGGGGCCTGACGGGCCGCGTGGGCGCCCCCGTGCACGCCCCCTATCTGGACGACCACGTCGTCGCCGCCTGCCTGGCCGTGCGGCTGGACCAGCGGGCGGTGCCGGGCGTCTACAAGCCGCTCACCCGGGCCGCGATGCGTCCCGTCATGCCGGCCGAGTGTTTGGAACGTACCACCAAGGGCGAGTTTTCGGCCGACATCTACCAGGGGCTGCTCCGCCACCGCGACCAGCTCCTGACCCTGCTCGACGGTTCGCTGCTGGTGGAACGCGGCCTGGCCGACGCCGCCGCCCTGCGCCGGGCCTGCGTGCGCACCCCGGCCGAGGGCGGGCCGGGCGTGATGGCACTCGACGTCTTCATCGCCGCCGAGAACTGGCTACGAGCCCTTCTTGCCTACCCCACCCAGGAGGAGTCGTGTGCGTGAAGCTTCGCCCCGGCGTCACTCTCACCCCGATCGACGAGGTTGCCGTGCTCCTGGACGAGCGCACCGGCCGCTACCGCCAACTGAATGCCACCGCCGCGCTCGTCCTGCGCAGCCTGCTGGCGGGACACGGCCAGGACGAGGCCGCCCGCGACCTCGTCCGGACCCATCCGGCCGCAACGCCCACCGCCGAGGCGGACATCGCCGCGCTCGTCGCGCAGTTGCGCGCCGCGAACCTGATCGTCGAGACCGTCGACCGGGAGCAGCCGCGATGAGCGTGCCCATGGTGCCCGCCGACCGGCCCGCCCTGCCCTGGCGCCGCCGCCCGCCGGCGCTGGCCGCCGTGGCCGCCGCACACCTGATCGCCCGCCTGCCGCCGGCCCGCATCCGCGCGGTGCTGACCTTCGCCCGCCGCGGCGCCGCGCCCGCGAGCGCCGACCAGGCCAGAGCGGCACGGGACGCGGTGATCGCGGTCAGCCTGTCGTGTGCCGGGGAAGGCTGCCTGCCCCGCTCCATCGCCGCCGCCCTGCTGTGCCGGTTGCGCGGATGCTGGCCCACCTGGTGCGCGGGCATACGGGTCCACCCGTTCGGCGCCCATGCCTGGATCGAGGCCGACGGCCAACCCGTCGACGAGCCGCCCCGCCACTACCGGGTCACGATCGCCATCGCCCCGGACAGAGAGCTTCGAAGATGAGGGTCCGATGGTCGGTGAGCACCAGAACCGTTCGGGAGGGGAGTCACCGGCGCCGCGGCGGGTGTTTCCCCAGGACGGCACCGGGGGGCGCGGCTGGATCTAGCGGGCAGGAGAAAGAGGCCCTGCTTCCTACATGACGGCGATCATCGTCGACATCTCCATGGTGTCGTGCCTCGCGTGTGCATGGGCGGCTCCGGCGGCCGCGTCCGCCAGCGTCGGCCATCGCCCTTCGCTCAGCATGTGGTCGGGCTGGAAGCCCACGGCGGTGAATCGATAGCAGCCCAGCTCGGCGACGTATCCGGCGGTCCCGATCAGCACCTTGCCCTCGAGGTGCACTTGGGCGCCGCGCCCAGTGAGGCGATCTTGGTTGCCGACGGGCCGGTCAGGGGCACTTGGCCCGCATGGTGGGGCTGTACCCGTTGCCGCCCCCCATGAGGTGCCCCATCAGGCGGTAGGTGAACGTGGTGCCGCGCTTGCACCCCTTGTACAGGGTCTTCGGCCCCGGGGCGTTGTAGGTCGTGCCCGCGATCTTCTGCCAGCCCCACCAGCGCTTGCGCTGGAGTTGGATGGAGACCCGCGCGGACCGCCGGCACCCCGGGGCCCACGAGGTCGCCGCCACGTGTCCCCTGCGCATCTCCGGCTTGTAGACACGGATCTGGCACGAGGTCGCGGTGGCGGCTGCGGGGGCCGCGGCGGCCGTGCTGGACTACGCCGCCACAGCGGCAGAGGCCCGGCGCCCCGACCGTTATCGACGGCTACGACCTCAATCGTTTACGGAACGACTGTGCCGATCGGCTTATCGGCGCGGCCGTCCTGATCCCATCAGCGCAGGGTGGCCAGTGTGTCGAGGGGGTTGTCGAGGAGGTTGGCGAAGGCGAGTTCGGCGGCACCGGCGAGTGTGGTGTCGTCGCCGAGGGCCGTCACGGCCAGGCGGACACGTTCGCGCGACACCGGCAGGACATGCGCGTCGATCCGGGCACGGACGCGTGACGCGGCGCCCGGGTAGACATCGCGGAGCATCCCGCCGAAGACCACGAGCGCCGGGTTGAACAGGTTGATGAGGTTGACGACGCCGACACCGAGCCAGTCGCCGATGCGGTCGAGGGCGTCCCGCGCGCGGGCGTCGCCGGTCCCGGCGAGGGCGACGACTGACCGGATACCGTCGCGTCCGACGAGTTCGCCGGACCGTCCCGCGTAGTCGAGCAGCGCCTCCTCCCCCACCTCGGCCTCCAGACAGCCGCGCGACCCGCACAGGCAGGGCCGCCCGTCGAACGGGTTGACCAGCATGTGCCCGAGTTCGCAGCCGTAGCCTCCGTCTCCGTCCAGGAGTTTGCCGCCGACGATGATCCCGCCGCCGACGCCGACGTCCCCGTGCAGGTAGATGAGGTTGTCGACGTCGCATCCCGCGCCGCGTACGTGCTCGGCGATCGCACCCAGGTGTGCCTCGTTGCCGACCTCGACGGGAAGCCCGAGGCCGAGCCCGGCGGCCAGTTCCGCGCCGAACGCCTGGTCCACCCAGCCGAGGTGCGGCCCGTACCGGACCGTGCCGTCGGCGCGCCTGATCAACCCGCAGTACGACGCGCCCACACCCACGCACAACGCGCCCGGACCGGCCCCGGCGACCAGTTCGCGGCCGAAGGTGGCGAGGACGCCGACGACGTCCTCCAGGTCGACCCCGGCGCGGGTGCGCACGGCCTCGCGGCGGTCGAGGACCCGGCCGCCGAGCCCGACACGGGCCGCGAGCAGCCGGTCCACGGCGACGTCGAACGCGAGCCCGTACAGTGTCCCCTGCTCGGGCATGACGACGATGGACGGCCGCCCAGCGCGACCCCGCCCGATGGGGACGTCCTCGCGGACGAGCCCGGCGGCGGCGAGTTCGGCGGTCAGGTCCATGATGGTGCTGCGGTTGAGGCCCATCCGGCGGCTGAGCGCGGCCCGTGACACGGCCCCGTCCTTATGGACGCGCCGCAGCACCTCACTCAGGTTTCGTTGCCGCATCTGCTCCTGTGTCCGCGCGCCCGCCACCGATCCCGTCATCCCCGCCAGCCTAGGCCGGGGTCGGTACTTGTGAACAGCAGGACAGCCATGAGCGCGACCCACTGGTAACAAGCGTTCCGAGGCGAGGAGCCACATCTCAGAGAAGGACGCGATCACCAAGTACCGGTGAACTCTGCGCCTGCCGAAAATTCCATCCATGCAGTTCAAGCTGCATCGATGGGCAGTAACCGCAGCGCGGCAAATGTGATGGTGAGGTAGGCCAGGCGGAGGAGCACGGCCGATCATCATGCCGTACGCGTTTGCCTCTCTTGGCGGCCCGAGCTGCGCGCACGCCAAGCGCTGCGATGACCACAGGGCAACTGCGCCCTGCCCATGATCTCATTTACTCAGCGCTGATCAACGGCGGCGGCCGCACACGGTAGCGGGGAACACCGGACGGCGTCGAGAAAGGTGCTGACCCCTAATGTTTCGGCGTTCCGTAAGGGTCGTGCGGCGTGTCGGCGTAGGCCCACTGATGGTCACGGGCGTGACGGCAGGCCACCTCGACGTCCCCGGCGCGCATGACGTCCAGCAGCTCGCGGTGCTCGTCGGCGACCCGCTCGAGTTTCGGCCTGGTGACCATGAGAGCGATGGCCGTGCGCGCCTCGATCTGCAGCGCCTCCCAGGCGCGGGTCAGCAGCACGTTGCCGCCGGCCTGCACGACGTGCCGATGAAATCGCGCGCTGGCCAGGCCGATGCCGTGCACGTCGTTGTCCTGGGCACTGCGGTACATCTCCTCGACCGCCTCCCCCAGCCGGTCGAAGGGGAGGGTTCCGGCCAGCATGGCGAGCCGCGTCGCGGTCTCCTCAAGGGCCGCCCGCACGATGTACGCCTCGCGGATGGTCTGCTCGGCGAAGGGAAGCACCCGGCTGCCGTGACGAGGCCGGCCGTCGATGAGGCCGAGGCCCTCAAGCTGCCGAAGCGCCTCCCGGACCGGGGCCTGACTCGTTCCGAACTCGATGGCGATCTTCGTCTCGATGAGCCGGTCGCCCTCGCCGAGTTCGCCGGAGACGATCCGTTGCAGCAGACCGTCGCGGATCTGTCGGCTCAGCGTCGGTCGCGCGGAGCGCGGGCTCCCCGTGGGTTCCGACAAGAAACCTCCTGACGTTGAGGGCCCAGAGGGCCCTTGACTCTTCGATCATGCCACGTAAGTTAATTATCG
The DNA here is from genome assembly GCF_044593615.1 of Nonomuraea sp. NPDC051941. Classification (NCBI taxonomy): domain Bacteria; kingdom Bacillati; phylum Actinomycetota; class Actinomycetes; order Streptosporangiales; family Streptosporangiaceae; genus Nonomuraea; species Nonomuraea sp. NPDC051941. The sequence goes on along the minus strand of NZ_JBIUCF010000075.1, from coordinate 36,794 downwards.
ATATCGATAAGTGGAGTGCACATGCTGACCTCCGTTCAGACACCCGAGAGTCCCGAAGCGGCTCATGCGGCGCTTCAGGCCGGGGCCGTGCCTCTCGGCGGCGGCACCTACCTGCTGGCCCGCCCGGACGATCAGGCCGGCCGCGACCTGCGGCTGGTCAGCCTGCGCCGGGCGGGATTGTCCGGCATCGACGTCGAAGGCGACACGGTGACCCTGGGCGCGGCCACGACCCTCGCCGACATCGAGGACGACGATCGGTTGAGCTACCTGTCCGGCTGTGTGCGGTCGATCGCCGCGCCGCCGGTCCGCAGCCTCGCCACCGTGGCAGGCAACCTTTTCGTGCCACAACCGTACGGCGACCTGGCGGCGGCTCTTCTGGCCCTGGACGCGGAGCTGGACGTGCTCGGCGCCGACGGAGCCCGCCGCGAGCCGCTCGAGCGGGTCGTCACCGATGGCCTGCGGGCGGGCGACCTGGTGACCCGCGTCCGGTTCACCGCTCCGGCCAAGGACACGTTCCGGTTCTACAAGGCGAGCCGGCGGCGGCTCAACTCGGGATCCATCGTGACGGTGGCGGCCCGGATCACAATCGAGGACGGCCTGGTCGGCGACATCCGTCTCGTGCTCGGCGGCCTGGCGCGGCGCTTGGTACGCGCGGTCGGCGCCGAGCGCGTTCTGCTGGGCGCGCCGCTGAACGCCCAGGTCGTCGCCCAGGCAGCCGGAGCCGACGTCATCGAGCCGTTCGACGACGCCTACGCCTCCGCCTGGTACCGCGCTCGGGTCTACCCCGTCCACCTGCGTCGCGCCCTGCTGGGGACCTGAAAGGGGATCGCATGCCCTCGACAATCGTCACGCTCAAGGTGAACGGCACCGACCGGGAGTTGATCGCCCGGCCGTCGACGACGCTGCTGAGCGCGCTGCGCGACACATTGGGACTGATGGGGGCCAAGCGCGGCTGCGCGCAAGGGGGCTGCGGCAGCTGCACGGTGCTGCTGGACGGCCGGCCCGTGGTCTCGTGCCTGATCCCCGTCGTGACGATCGACGGCTCTGCCGTGGAGACGATCGAGGGCCTGGCCGAGGGCGACCGGCTCGGCGACGTACAGCAGGCGTTCGTCGACCTCTTCGCGACGCAATGCGGGTTCTGCACCCCGGGGATGATCATGTCCGCCACGGCCCTGCTCAACCGGAAGCCGGATCCGACCCGCCAGGATGTCACCAAGGCGATCTGCGGGAACGTCTGCCGCTGCACGGGATACGAGCCGATCATCGCCGCCGTCCTCGCCGCCGCGCAACGCCGCAGCGGCGCCCCGCTCACGAACGCGGAGGCCGAGGTCTGATGGCGCGCCTCACCCCGATCGACACCGCGTACTTCAAGGGCGAGCGCTCGGACGACTTCGCCGTCATCGGCTCCGCCGTCCCGCGCTCGGACGCCCGCGCTCACGTCACCGGCCGCACGGTCTTCTTCGAGGACATGGCGCTGCCGGAGATGACGCACGTCAAGATCCACCGGTCCACGCGGCACCACGCCCTCATCAACCGGGTCGACGTCTCCGGCGCCCTCGGAGTCCCGGGCGTGCTTCGGGTCATCACCCACCAGGACGTGCCGAACAACTGGTACACCGTGCTGCGCCTGATCGGCGTGGGACCTGACGACGAGCCGGTGCTGGCCGAGGATCGGGTCCTCTACCGCGGCGAGCCGATCGTCGCCGTCGTCGCCGAGACCGAGGACGCCGCCCGCGAGGGCGCGGCCCGGGTCACGGTCGACTACACCGACCTGCCCGCCGTCCTCGACGTCGAGGAGGCGCTGGCCGACGGCGCCCCGATCATCAAACAGGCGGGCACCAACCACTTCGTGTACGAGGGACATCACTGCCGCCGGATCCGCTTCGGCGACGTCGAGCGAGGTTTCGCCGAGGCGGACCGCATCATCGAGGGCCGCTACAGCTCCTCCCCCATCGAACACGCGCCGACCGAGCCGACCGGCTGCATCGTCGTCCCTCAGGGCGACGGCCGGCTGCGCATACACACCAACACCCAGGCCGCCTTCTTCACCCTCGACAACACCGCGCTCATCCTCGGCGTCCCGCCTACCAGCCTGCGCGTCGTCGGGGGCACCGTGGGGGGCGGCTTCGGCGGCAAGGTCGATGTCGTCGTCGAGCCACTCGCGTGCATCGCCGCCATGCTCACCGGCCGGCCGGCCAAGTACGTCTACAGCCGCGCCGAGGAGATGCAGGTGTCGTCCCCCCGAGCGGCCGAGCGCATCTCCATCAAGGACGGCGTCATGGACGACGGCCGGATCGTCGCCCGCAAGATCACGCTCTACGTGGACGCGGGCGCGTACTCCCGGCACAGCCCGTACGGCACCACCAAGGCGGCGGCGCACATGCCCGGCCCGTACACGATCCCGAACGTCCATGTCGACGCGTACTGCGTCTACACCAACCGCACGCCGTCCAGCGCCATGCGCGGGTTCGGCGTCACGATCGGCGACTTCGCGCTGGAGTCGCACATGGACCGCATCGCCCGGGAGCTGAACATGGACCCGCTGCGGCTCCGGCTCAAGAACGCCTACCGGGACGGCGACATGAAAGCTCATCGCAAGATCGCGTCCGGCACGGCGTTGGTCGAGGTGATCCAGAGCGCCGCCGACCTGGTGGGGCACGACCTTCCGCCGGAGTACCGGGCGATGTCCTCGACCGAACGACCGGAGGGCTGAGCGATGGCGTTACGGCACGGCCGCGGATACGCGGCGGTCAACTACCCGACCGGCATGAACCTCGGCGGCGACCCGTCGCAGGCACTCGTCCACGCCACCACGATGGGCGGATTCGTCGTCACGCTCTCCTCGGTGGATCTCGGCCAGGGGCTGCGGACGGTCATCGCCCAATGCGCGGCCGAGACACTCGGCATCCCGATCGAGAACGTCATCGTCGACACCGCCGACACCGACACCGGCCCGCACTGCATGGGAACGTTCGCCAGCCGCGGCACCCACCGCGTCGGCAACGCCGTGATCATGGCGGCGCGCGAGGCCAGGGAGGTCATGCTCCAGGTCGCCGCCGACGAACTGGAGGTCGACGCGGAGGACCTGGAGACCGACGGCACGGGCTTCGTCCGCCTCAAGGGATCGTCGGAAAAGAAGATCCACATCAGCGACGTCGCGCTCGCCGCGCACTTCCGGCAGGGCCGGACCATCTCCGGCCGGGGCATCTACCTCAAGGAGCCGAGCTCCCCGGTGCCGGAAACCGGCGAGATGGACCCGGACTCCTGCCAGGCGCACGCGTGCACGGTGGCCGAGGTCGCGGTCGATGACGAGACCGGCGTGATCGAGGTGCTGCGGCTCTACAACACCTACGAGATCGGCCGGGCGCTCAACCCGGCCCTCGCGACGCAGCAGGTCGAGGGCGGCGCCTGGATGGGCCTGTCGCACGCGTTGTTCGAATCGACCGAACCGTACTATCCGCACTCGCGCGAGCACGGCCCGGTCGATTTCACGGAATACCTGATGCCCGGGCCGGCCGACATCCCGGCGCAGACGAGCCTGTTCCTCGAACGGCCCGCCGACAACGGGCCGTTCGGGGCCAAGGGGATCGGCGAGATGACGGCGAACGCGCCGATCCCCGCGATCGCCAACGCCGTGTACGACGCGGTCGGCGTACGGCTGACGAGCATGCCCTTCACTCCGGAGAAGGTGCTGCGCGGACTCGACGAGCTGCGGGCCGGCCGTGCTGGTTGATCAGGACACGCTGGACCGGCGGCTGGGCGCGGAGGGCTACCTCGCCGACGAGGGTCTGCTCACCGCCCTTCACCTGGCAGGCACGCTCGGGCTCCCGCTGCTGCTGGAGGGCGAGCCGGGGGTCGGCAAGACCGAGGTCGCGAACGTCCTGGCCCGGATCCTCGGCCGCGAGCTGATCCGGCTTCAGTGCTACGAAGGACTGGACGCCTCCCAGGCCCTGTACGAGTGGGACTACCCCAAACAGTTGCTGTCCCTGCGGGCCGCCGAGGTGGAGGGGCGCGGCGTCGGCGACCTGTACCGCGAGGAGTTCCTGCTGCAGCGGCCGTTACTGCGGTCGCTGCGGGCGGCGTCCGGCGCGGTGCTGCTGATCGACGAGATCGACCGGGCGGACAGTGAGTTCGAGGCCTTCCTTCTCGAGTTCCTCGGCGACTTCCAGATCACCATCCCGGAGATCGGCACCATCACGGCGGCGAGCGTCCCGTTCGTCGTCCTCACCTCGAACCGGACCCGCGAACTGCACGACGCGCTCAAGCGCCGGTGCCTCTACCACTGGATCCCCTTCCCCGACGCCGAACGGGAGCGAGCGATCATCCGGGCGCAGGCGCCGGGCCTGGACGAGAGGAGCGCGGCGCGCCTCGTGGCCGCCGTGCATCGCATCCGCGGGCTGGCTCTGCTGAAACGCCCGGGCATCGCCGAGTCGGTCTCCTGGGCCCGCGGCGTGCAGACGCTGACCCGCGAGGGTTCGAGCTGGCTGGAGGCGATGCGCCGGTCCGCAGGGCTGCTCGTCAAGCACGAGGAGGACCTCGCGCTCCTCGGCCGCCACACCGCGGAGGTGTTCGGTGACTGAGCAGGCCCTCCTCGTACGCATCGGCGATCATGTGCACGGGTTCCTGCGGGACCTGCACGATCGGGGCCTGCCCGTACCGGTGCCCAAACAGCGGGTCTTCCTTCAGGCGATCGAGGCCGTCGGCCCGCGCGACGCCACGCACCTCTACTGGATCGGGGTGGCCACGCTCACCACCTCCCACGAAGACCTGGAGGTGTACTCCCCCACGTTCGAGCACTGGTTCGGGGAGGTTACGGCACGGCGCATCCCCGATGAGGAGTCCCCCGACGACGAGGCCTCCGCGCCGCGCGGGAAGGGGGGCGAGGCTCCTCTCACGGCGACGTTCGGCGGGGAGGCGGGCCTGAAGGCCGGCTCCTCGGAGCGCGAGAGACGCCCGGTGTTCGGCCCGGCGAGCGAGGACGACCGGGCCGTGCTCTCGCTGCTGCGGCGGGAACTACCCGGAGCGGTGCCGACGATCCGGTCGCGACGTCGGCGGCCTGCCCGGCGAGGTCCGTGGATCGACGTCGCCAGGATCTGCCGTGAGTCCAGGCGCAGCCACGGGGAGATCGTGACGTTGCACCGGCGCAACCGTCCGCGGCGGCAGCGCCGTGTGCTGCTGCTCATCGACGTGTCGGGGTCGATGAAGCAGCACAGCGCCCACTACCTCCGCTTCGCCCACGCCGTGGTCGGCCGGCTCGACCGCGTCGAGGTGTTCACCTTCGGCACCCGGCTGACCCGCGTCACCGAGCAGCTGCGCGCACGGCACGTCGACGCGGCCGTCGGCTCGCTGAGCGACGTCGTCCTGGACGCCGAGGGCGGGACGCGGATCGGCGCCTCGCTCCAGGAGTTCCTCGCCAACGCCCGGCATGTCACCGTGGCGCGCGGCGCCCTGACGATCGTGCTCTCCGACGGCCTGGAACGCGGCGACTGCCGGCCCATGCAGGCGGCCGTACGGCGGTTGTCGCTGCTGAGCCACCGGTTGCTGTGGTGGTCGCCGCTCGCCTGCGACCCGGCGTACCGGCCGATCACCCGCGGCATGTCGGCCGTGCTCGGCAGCGTGGACGCGCTTGCGGGCGTGCGCGATCTGCGTACGGCGTACGAGCAGGTACAGACCTTGATCAGGGAGTGATCGTCATGCCGGAGGCGACCCGCTACTCGGGTGACATCGTCGACTCGCATCACCACATCTGGCGGGCCGGGGACCTGCCCTGGCTGTCCGGACCGATGGTGCCGCGGATCTTCGGCCCGTACGAGCCGATCAGGCGGGACTACCTGATCGACGAGTACGTCGCCGACGCCACGGCCGCAGGCATCAGCGAGTCGGTCTACGTGCAGACGAACTGGCCGCTCGACCGGGTTGTGGACGAGGTGCGCTGGCTTCACGAGGTTCATCAGGAGACGGGCCGGCCGATGGCCGTCATCGGATCGGCCGACATGTTCGACGAGAGCGCTCCGGACACCATGCGACGACAGGCCGCGCTCACGCCGCTGATCCGGGGGATCCGTCAGCAACTGCACTGGCACGAGCGCCCGGAGTTCCGGTTCGCCGCTGCGCCCGACCGTATGAAGGATCCGGTCTTCCGTAAGAACATCGGCGCGCTCGCCGACCACGGCTGGCTGTTCGAGCTGCAGGTCTTTCCCGAACAGATGCCGGATGCGGTCGAGCTGGCGGCGGCCTTCCCTGACGTCACCTTCGTCCTGGTGCACGCGGGCATGCTCATCGGGCTCGAGTGCCTCGAGTCGTGGCGGGCCGGGATGGCCGCGCTGGCCGAGCGGCAGAACATCGTCGTCAAGCTCACCGGGCAGGGCACCTTCGTCCACCGGGTGGATCCCGACCTCATCTCCTTCGTCGCAGACGAGGTGATCGGCTGGTTCGGCGCCGGCCGAGCCATGTTCGGCACCAACTTCCCGGTCGAGAAGATCTGGACCACGATGCCGCACCTGGTCGACGCGTGGAAGAACGCACTGACTCATCTCCCACCCGCCGACCAGCACGACATCTTCGCCGGCAACGCACGGCGGGTGTACGGGCTGGAGGGCTGACCTGAAACTGCTGGGACTCGGGCCGCGGGGCCCGGAGGGCTTGGACCGGCGACGTCAGATAGTCCCGGATTGACGTGAAAAGGAGTATCTCGGAATGGCACTGTTCGTCCTGACCTACGGCTACAACGACACCCCGCTGAGAGCGGAGCGCCGCGAAGACCATCTCGCACATTTGAACAAGCTCTTTGAGCAGGGCAGCCTCGTCGCGGCCGGCCCTTACACGGACCTGACGGCCGGCATGATCGTCCTGCAGGCCGAGGATGAGACCGCGGCGCAGGCGCTCGTCGACCAGGACCCGTACACACAACTACAGGTCACCAGGGATCGCCGGCTGCGCCAGTGGCGCGTGACGGTCGGCTCGCTCGGCTCTGGCTAGGGTTCACCCCTTCTGCGCCGCGGCCTTCTTGTCCAGGGGGATCGAGGAGATGTCCTGGCCGCCGAAGACCAGCTCTCCTGTGCCGGGAAGGGCGTCGCTAGTGTCTCCTCTCGCGATCGTTCACCGGGAGGGTGGGCGGCCGAGATCGGTGGACGTATCCGAGCCGGTCCGGCCGCTCGACGATGAGCAAGGAGGTTCGGGACTTGGTGCTGCGCCCGGCGCGGGAGGTCGGGGGCATGGTGAACTGGCCCGGCTCGGCTATCGCGTCCGTGCAGCGGATCCTCCGGGGCCGGCGGGTCGGCCCGGCTCCTGCAGGCGGCGTGTGGGGTGCGGAAACTCGAATTGCGCGCTGACCTGGGGCTTCGTACGTGCCGTGTGGGGACACTGGATCTTCTATGCTGCGCGGTGATACTCGTTGATGATCCCGCCGAGGATCTTATGGCGTTCGATCCGGTGCTTGGTCAGATCCGCGGGTTCCGGCGGCGGATCGGGAGGGAAATGGTCCAGGGACCGGTGGGGCCGTTTGCGGTTGTAATGATCGACGTAGGCACGAAGGACTGCTCTGCAGTGTCGCTCCCCCAGGATCAGCAGCCGGTCCAGGCATTCCCGGCGAACGCTTCCCACCCACCGCTCGCAGATCGCGTTCGCCCGCGGCGCGCGAACCGGCGTCTTGACGATCCTGCATCCTTCACCGATGAACTCCTCGTCGAAGGCCGCCGTGAACTTGGCGTCGCGATCATGAACGATGAATTTCACTCTGGCCAAGCGATCCCCGAGGTCCATGATGAGGTTCCTGGCCTGCTGGGCCACCCATGGCCCAGTCGGGTGGACGGTCACACCGGCCAGATGGACGCGCCGGTTGAGGTGCTCGATGAAGAAACAACGCGTACAGCCGGACACCGAACAAGGTCTCCACGTGGAAGAAGTCGGTGGCGATGATGCCCTGGGCCTGGGCGGTGAGGAACTGCCTCCAGGTCGGCCCCGAACGACGCGGCGCGGGACCAAGCCCGGCACGAGCAAGAATCATCCGGACCGTGGTCGGCGAGACGCGGTGACCCAGTTGCTTGGGCTCGCCATGGATGCGCTGGTAGCCCCAGTTCGGATTCTCCCGCGCCAGCCGGATCACCAGCTCACGCACCGTATCGGGCATCGGCGGGCGGCCTGGTGTCCGGCGGGGATAGCGCCATCGTCGCCGCATCGGATCACGGTGCCAAGCCGGCAACGTCGCCGGAGTGATGAAGAACGCACTCCAGCGCACGCGAGGAAGCAGACGCGACATGCCAGACGATCAGCCTTGATCACCGTATAACCGCAGGTAGCAGCACCAGGTCGAGTTTCCGCATCCCACAGGTCCTGGTGCCCGATCTGGGCAGCTCGGTGCTGACCGCCCGCCTGGTGGAGGAGCCGGGGCGGGTGGTGGTGGCGGACGTGCCGTTGGTGGAGGGCGCGATCGCGGCGGCGGTGACGGCGGGCACCGGCGCTTCGCTGGCCGACGTGCTGGCCACCGCCGAGGAGTCCCGTACCTTCCGCAAGCTCTGAGGACTCGTGCAGCTCACCCTTCCGGATTCGGCCAACCGTTAGTCACCGATTCGCCATCTGCCGGCCTTAGCGTTTCGGCCCGCCCCCTTCACCCCTGAAAGGACCCGCGCGATGCGCCGCAGAGCCACACGCTATGGATTGATGAGCGGGGTGGCCATGGCCTGCCTCGTCGCCGGGCAGGTCGCGGTGGCCGCGCCGGATCCGGCCGCCTCCGCACCGCTCTCGTCGGCCGACCGGCTCCCGCTCGGGCTGGCGTCGTTGGCGGAGCAACGTACCAGCCGCCAGGTGGCCCCGGGCGTCACCCACGTCGCGATCGAGCGCGGCCAGAGCTCCACCGAGGACTTCTGGACGGTCACGCTCGGCGTGGCCACTACCGAGGCGGAGGCGGGCGAGCTGGAGCAGCGGATCCGAGAGGCCGGGTACGAGCCTCGGCGGGATCCCGCCGCCGGCCCCTCGCCGCTCGGCCCTGACGGCCGGCCACTCGGCTGGATGGTCCGGGTCGGCAAGCACGCCGACCAGCCGGCGGCGCAGGCGGCCGCGAACGATCTGGCGGCCAAGGGCCTCCGCGGCATTGTCCAGTTCACCGGTGAGGACGGCCACGCGACCACCGGCCCGTGGTCGGCCGATGTCCTGGTCGTCGATCCGCGTCGCTTCCGCGGACGGCTCGGCTCCGAGCTCGCCACGCAGATCGTCCCAGGACGGGAGACCATCAGTTCGATCGCCCAGCGCACAGGCGCGGTGGCCGCGGTCAACGGCGGCTTCTTCGTCATCTCCAGCGGCGACGGCGGCAAGCCGGGGCCCGGCCTCGCCGGCACCGACGGCGACCTCGCCGGCATCTCCGTGGTCCGCGGCGACCTTGTCTCCGAAGCCGTCAACGGCCGCCCGGCGCTCGTCATCCCGACCGATTCAGGAGCCGGAACCACCGTACGGCGGCTCAAGACGCGCCTGTCCGTACGGGCGGCGAAAGGCGACCACCGCGAGGTCACGGGACTCAACCGGAAGCCGGGTCTGATCGTCAACTGCGGCGGCGTCGGGGACGCCTACCCGCTGGCCTTGCCGGCACACGACTACACCTGTGGCAACGACGACGAGGTGATCGCGTTCACGCCGGTCTTCGGACCGGAGCTCCCCCAGGGCGAGGGCTATCAGGTGACGCTCGACGAGCGGGGCGTCGTCGTGGCCGCGCAGGAGGGACGTGGCGGCGCGACGCCGACGCGGGGCACCGTCCTGCAGGGCACCGGCACGGGCGCCCAGTGGCTGCGCGATCACGCCCGCCGTGGCGGGCATCTCACGCTGCGGCGCTCCGTCATCGACGCGGAGCGCGGTGCGTCGCAGCCGGTCCAGCCGCAGACCTCGATCGTCAACGGCGGGCCGCTGCTGCTGCGCCGCGGTGCTGTGGCTCTCGACCCGGTTCGTGACGGATGGAGCCCACAGGACATCGGCACCGCCGACCGCGGGGCCTTCTACACCGGCTGGTACCTGCGGAGGAACCCGCGTACGGCCGCGGGCGTCACCCGCGACGGCAAGATCATCCTGCTCACCGTCGACGGGCGCCGTCCCTCGCACAGCGTGGGGCTGAGCATTCCGGAGGTGGCGCAGGTCATGCGCAGCCTCGGGGCCGTCGACGCGATCAATCTCGACGGCGGCGGGTCGACGGCCATGGTCGTCGGTGGCGCGCTGCAGGGCGTGCCGAGCGACGCCACCGGCGAGCGGCCGGACGGGGACGCCATCGTGGTCCTCCCCTGAGCAGGCTCCGGCGCGTCGGCTTGGTGGCCGTGAGCGGGCTTCGGCGCCGGTGGATCAGTGGCCCTTGAACGCCTCCGCCAGACACCAGGAGCCGCGGTTCCTCGTGACCTTGGCGTGGACCAGCAGGGGACGGTCCCGGCCGCCCTTGAGCCAGTCGGCCACGCCTGTCAGGTCGGCCGGCGTCGTCACGGTCACGGCGGGGAAGCCGTGGCCTCGGGCGATGGCGGCGAGGTCGGCGGGCGGGAACGTGACGCTTTTCCCGGACTCTTCGCACCGGATGGGTCCGGGTTTCCGGACCCTTGGCGGCGGCGGGGTCGAGCGGCGGGATCTCGTACACCGCCCGGGAGCCGTTGTGCCCGCCGCTGACGCGGCGCAGCGCGCCCTTGGCGATGAGCTCTGCGCCTGCCGAAAACTCCGTCCACGCAGGTCAAGCGGCATATGAATACTCGTGGAGAATCCCGCCGAGCCGATCTCGCCGGCGTATGTTCAGGTCGTCTATTCGCTTCGGATCGGTGATCGGATCCGGGACGGTACGCAGCGGAGCTGCTTGGTTCAGGGCCTGATGGGCTCGGTGCTGGTTGTAGAAGCGTTCGTACTCGCGCAGGGCGTGCCGAAGATGGCGTTCGTTCCATACGAGGCAGCGGTCGAGAAACTCGTGACGGCACGACTGCACCCACCGCTCCATCATCGAGTTCATGCACGGCATCCGAATACCGGTGAGCACCGTCTTGATGCCGGCCTCGGCGAGGACCTCATCCATGAGCGCAGGGAACTTCCCATCCCTGTCACGGAGCAGAAAGCGTGCCCGCAAGCCCGCATCGCCCAGGTCCATCACCAGGTTCTTTATCGCCATCGCCTGGGTGACCCAGTTTGCGCTCGGGTGCGCGGTGGTGCCGAGCACGCGGACGCGCCTGGTGGCGTGCTCGATGACGGCCAGAATGTAGTGGCGTTGACCGTTGAGGGTGACGGTCTCGATGAAATCGACGGCCGGTAGCGCGTCGCCTTGCGAGCGCAGGAAGCCGGCCCACGTGGTGGACGCCCGCTCAGGCGCCGGTTGACGACCTTCCTCCTTGAGGATCTCCCACACGGTGGACGGCGCGACCTTGCTGCCGAGGGTGGCGAGCTCGCCGTGCACCCGCCGGTAGCCCCAGCCGGGGTTCTCCCGGACCAGACATAGGACGAGTGCGCGGATGGACTGGACGATGGGTGGACGACCAGGCCGCTTCGACCGGCAGGTACGGGCATGACGCCGTTTCAGCAGATCTCGGTGCCAGCGCAGGACGGTGTCCGGTCGGACGAGGAGCCGTAGCCGGCGCAGGACCTCGCGGGGCAGCGAGGTCAGGAGAGCGGCGAGAAGGGCCCGATCTTCGGGAGCGAATCTGACTTTGGCGTCGGTGCCGAGTTGGCGTTCGAGGACGGTGATCTGGTGGCGTAGGGCGAGGATCTCGATGTCCTTGTCCCGATCGCCCATGGGCAGCAGCCACAGTGCGGCGAACGTGTTCGTGACGGTGAGGCAGGCCAGGCGAAGGAGCACGGCCGATCATCATGCCGCACACGATTGCCTTCCTGGTGGCTGGAGCTCGCGCCGCCACACGAGGCCCCCACATGGCCATGAGCTGGGCGGATGTAATTATCGGCAAGCGCAATGCTCTGGTCCCCTTCACCGTTTCCGGATTGGGTAAGCCATCAGACCCAGGAACCTCCCTCCGAATTCCTCCCGACTGGGTCGGGGATACGACAAGGCGCCGCATGGCGCCGACCCCGCGCTCGCGCCGCTGCGCGACAGCTGGCTCTTCCCGCAGGGCGCCGGCTGCGACGGCCCGGACCGCTATCCGATCAGGTCCGGCCAAGGCGCCCGATCGTGTACGCGGATCAACCGCCCCGCTGTCCATACGATCTACCCACCGCTGGCGGAGGCGTACTTCCTGGCCGTGCACCGGTTCTCGCCCGCGGAGTCACGGCACAAGCCGCTCCGGATCGGCGGAGCGCTGCTGGCCTTGGGGACGTCCCTCGTCCTCCTGATCGCCCTCCGTCCCGCGGCTCCGGCGCGGGCGGCCTGGTGGGCGTGGTGTCCCGCCGTTCCGATCGAGGCGGTGAACAACGCCCATGCCGACACGCTCGGCGTCCTGCTCACCGTCATCGCCCTGATCACCGTGAGCAGGCACAAAGTCCGCGGCGGCCTGCTGCTCGGCGCGGCGACCGCCGTCAAGCTCCTGCCCGCCGCGGCCGCGCCCGGGATGCTCTCCGGGCTTCTGGCCAGGGGCGGGTCTTCCGGGTGGCGGCGGGCGCTGGATGCTTCGGCGGTCCTCGGGCCTGCCCTTCTCGTCGTGGCGCTCGCATATCTGCCGTACGTGCTGGCCTCCCGCGAGTCCGTTCTCGGCTACTTCTTCGGCTACCTGAACGAGGAGGGCTACCGCGACACCGGCGGCGACCGCCGCTACGCGGTGCTGCGCCTGATCCTGCCCGACTCGTGGGCCCTGCCTGCCGCCCTCGCCGTTCTCGCGGCCACGGCCCTGCTCGTGCTGCGCCGGGGCGATGCTCACCGGCCGTGGCGTGGAGCTCTGGTGGTGACCGGCACGGCCTTCCTCGTCTTCACGCCGGGATACTCCTGGTACGCCCTGCTGGTCGTCGCACTCGCCGCTCTTGACGGCCGCTGGGAATGGCTCGGCATCCCGCTGGCCGGTGCGATCTCCTATCTGAGCCCCGGGGCGGCCGCCTACGGTGTCGCAGCGCTGGCGGTCATCATGGGCCTCGTCGCCCGCGTCCCCTTCTCACCGCCCGGCGCCGCACCGCGTACAGCAGCCCCGAGACGCCGAAGAGCACCAAAGTGATCAGCAACCACCGCGCGAGATAGGGAGAGGTGCTCAATCCGACCGCCCAGCGGTAGTTGCGCTCGGCACCTCGGAGGATGAGCGGGAACCACACCAACAGCAACAAGCCCGACAGCATGGCCGGCACTCTCAGGTGATTGACCACACCAGCCCGGCGTGGGCGCGCCAGCCGCCTGGTCAAGGCCCGTGTGGCGATGTCGGCCGCGGAATACATGGGCAACAGCACCAGATCGTGCAAGATGATCGCACCGGCGAACCACGCGGCGAACCCCAGCCAGATACCGGCGGCGACCACCCGCGTGGCGACATAACCGGCGACCACGAAGCAGGCCACCAGCACGAGAAGGTGCCACAAGGGCGCGCCGTAGGCACTCGCCAACCGCTTCACGACGTCTCCACGCGGAAGTCGAGTTCGCGCACCCATTTGGTGTTGTGCACGCCAGGGGCGTTCGGCACGATGATCCGCGCCGGATATCCGTGGTCGAGCGACAGGTCGGCGCCGTTCACCCGCAGCGCGAGCAGCGAGCGCGGGTCGGCCACCTGCCCGGCGCTGAGTGACGCCTGGCCGAAGTAGCCCACGCGCTGCAGAGACCTGGCTGTGACTCCCGCCGAGCCGGGGTCCACTCCTGCCAGGCGGGCCAGGTCCGCCAGCCGTACGCCGGTCCAGGTCTGCTCGGTCGACCATCCCTCGACGCAGGCGATCGGCAGCGCATAGGTGTGCAGAGGCATCGCCAGCAGATCCTCTCGGGACAGGTGGATCGAGCCCGCGCCGACGACCGCCAGCCGCCACTGCGGGCCGGTCTCGGCCGCGGTGACGCCAAGGCTCGCCGCCGTCTTGTTGACCTGGAAGTCGTTGGGCCCGGTGCCGTACTCGCGTCCATGCGGTGCCAGCAACGCCGTACGGCGCAGCGGCCCGTCCACCGTCTGCCCCGCGGACAGAGCGAACATCATCGCTGAACCACCGCCGACGAACGTCAGCAGCCCGCGCCGGGACATGGTGGGCGGTGCCGGATCCGCGGCCACCAGGCCGTCGGGGTCGGGAGGTTCCGGCCGCGTGTCGGCCACGCCCGTGCGCAGCTCACGGCGCAGGTCCCGCGACCGCACGGCGCGGATCGCCTTCGGCATCCGTACGACGACGTGGACGACGAGCGCGGCCAGGAAGATCCACGCGCCGTACAGATGCGCCGGGTAGAAGGAGAACGGGAAGACATAGAAGAGCTGGATGTTGAGGATCCCGGTGACGAACTCGAACACCGCGCCGCCCACCAGGAGCACCAGACTGGCCCGCTCGACGGCTTCGGCGATCGAGCGCGCGGGCGGCCAGGCGAACAGCTTGGGGATCACCGACCAGAGCTTGGCCAGCAGCACCGGCACCAGCGTCAGCCCGACGATGACGTGAGCGCCCTGGGTGAGCCGGTATATCCAGACCGGGTTCGTCGGCCAGTCAAAGAGATAGAAGCCCAGCAGGCCCTTGGTGGGAGTGGTGTCGTTCCCCGGCAGTCGAGGCTCGTAGGCGGCATACGACAACAGCCCGGTGACCGCGACGATGACGAGCCCGACCAGCAGGACCAGGCCGAGCACCGACGTGAGCCACGGACCACGCAGAGGGCTCCGCCAGAACCCGGGCCGGAACGGCCCAGGAGGCCCGTCACGCAACCATGCCGGCGACCGCGTCTTCCCACTGCTTCTGGCCCTGGTCGCGCCACGCTCACGAGCCCGTTTGGGCGGTGTATCCGGCATTGATCCCCCCGAAGCCGATGTCGGATGCTGCTGTCCTTGCCGGTCACGCCGCCTAAGCCTCTATAAGGCCAGGCAGGATGCTTCGGCCTGTACGCGGGACGGTTCATCCCAGTTCGGCCATGACGCGCCGCATGTCGGCGATGGCCCGCAGCGTGCCGCGTACGGTTCCGGTCACCTTGGAGCGTCCCGCCCGGGGCAGGTAGGCGACCTCCACTTCGCCGATCCGCCAGCCGTCGGCGGCGGCCCGCAGGACCATCTCCAGCGGGTAGCCGAACCGGCGGTCGGTCAGCCCGAGCTCCACGAGCCGTACGCGCTTGGCCGCCCGCATCGGCCCGAGGTCGTGCAGCATCACCCCGGCGCGGCGGCGCAGGGTGTACGCGAGGGCGGCGTTGCCGAGCCGGGCATGCCAGGGCCACGCGCCTGCCGCACGCGGCCGACGGGCGCCGAGGACCAGGTCGGCGTCGCCGCCGATGACGGGCGCGGCCACGGCGGGCAGCCGGCGAGGGTCGAGCGAGGCGTCGGCGTCCATGAAGCAGACGACGTCGGCGGTCGAGGCCAGCAGCCCGGTGTGGCAGGCGGCGCCGAAACCGCGCCGAGGTTCGTGGACGACGCGGGCGCCGAGCTCGCGGGCTATCTCGGCCGAGCGGTCGGTGGAGCCGTTGTCGACCACGACCGGACGGTAACCGTCCGGCATGCGCCCGAGCACCCAGCCGAGCGCGGCCTCCTCGTTCAGGCAGGGCAGGATCACATCGACCGTCATGACCACGCGAACTCCTTCATGCCGTCTTCGAAGCCGACCTCGGCGCGGAAGCCGAGGCCGAGCCCGGCCCGTTCCGGAGAGGCGACGACGTGGCGGACGTCCCCCAGCCGGTAGCCGCCGGTGACCTGCGGCTGCGGCCCGCCCCGCGCGGCGGCCAGCGCGGACGCCATCTCGCCCACCGTGTGTGGAGTGCCGCTGGCGATGTTGTAGGCCGCCAGCTCCCCGGGGCGCGCGGGCGCGTGGACGGCCGCCAGGTTCGCGCAGGCGACGTCACGCACGTGCACGAAGTCGCGAAGCTGGCGGCCGTCCTCGAACACCTTCGGCGCCCGCCCCGCCTCCAGCTCGGAACGGAAGATCGCGGCCACTCCCGCGTAGGGGGTGTCGCGGGGCATGCGCGGCCCGTAGACGTTGTGATACCTGAGCGCGACGGCGTTCCCGCCGGTCTCCCTGGCCCAGTTGGCGGCCAGGTGCTCCTGCGCGAGCTTGCTGGTGGCGTAGGCGTTGCGCGGATCGGGCGAGGTGTCCTCGCCGACGGCCACCCAGCGCACCGCCCGTCCGCATTGAGGGCAGAGCGGGTCGAACCGGCCCCGCTCCAGGTCCCCTACGGCACGCGGGCCCGGCCGGACCCGGCCGTGCTCGGCGCACGCGTAGCCGCCCTCGCCGTAGATCACCATCGAGGAGGCGAGCACGAGCCGTGCGACCCGGCGCCGCGCCATCGCCGCCAGCAGCACCGCGGTCCCATACACGTTGACCGAGGCGTAGTCCGGCAGGTCGGAGACGTCCACGCCCAGACCGACCTTGGCCGCCTGGTGCGCCACCAGGTCCACGCCCGGCAGCAGCCGGTCCAGCGCGGCGGCGTCGCGCACGTCCGCGCCGGAGCGCAGGTCGAGGCCGACGACCTCGTGCCCCACGCCCTCCAGGACCTCGACCACGTGACTGCCGATGAATCCGGCCGAGCCGGTGACCAGTACTCTCACCCGGCCGACGCTAACGATGCGCGGGGTCGCGCTGAAGCCCACGTTCGCACTCCGTAAGAACTCCCCGGCCTCGCCGGCCGAGGTTCTTACGGAGTGCGTACGGCCCGCGCCACCGCAGCCCCGAACCGGTCTCCGGGTGCGACGCTGCCCGGTGTGAGCCGTCAGATGCTTTTCCTGGGCGGGGTGCTCCTGGCACTGGCCGCCGTCGTGGCCGAGATGGTGTCCGGGCCGCCCGGCCTGGGCTGGTACCTCCTGGCCTGGGTACTGTTCGCCGCGGCGCTGTGGCTGGCCCGGCCGATCCCGCAGAGGCGGCTGACCGCCCTGGTCGTCGCGGGCGGCGTCGCGCTGACCGCGATCGGGCTGGTGGCGCCGCCGAGCAGCAGCACCGACTCCTACCGGTACGCGTGGGACGGCCGCGTGCAGGCGGCGGGCATCTCGCCTTACGACCACCCGCCGGCCGATCCCGCGCTCGCCCCGCTGCGCGACGAGTGGCTGTTCCCCTCCCGGTGCGCGGCCCCGGAGCTGTGGCCTCTGCCCGGCGGCGGCTGCACCCGGATCAACCGTCCCACGGTGCCCACGATCTACCCTCCGGTCGCCGAGGGCTACTTCCTCCTGGTCCACTGGCTCTCGCCGGACGGCGCCCGGCACAAGGTCCTCCAGTTCGGCGGCTGGCTGATGGCCGTCCTGGTGCTGCTCGCCCTGCGCCGCCAGGCCGGTGCCCGGGCGGCCGCGTACTGGGCGTGGTGCCCGGCCGTGCCCGTCGAGGCCGTGAACAACGCGCACGTGGACATGCTGGCCGTACTGCTGGTGGTGCTCGCCTTCGGCCCTGGCCGGCGGCACGTGCGCGCTCGCGGCGCGCTGCTGGGCGCGGCCGTCGCGGCCAAGCTGTTACCCGTCACGGCGCTGCTCGGCGCACTGTCGGGGACGCTGGCGAACGGAGTGGCGTGGCGGCGCGTCCTCGGGCTCTGCGTGCCCGCCGCGCTCATCGTGGGTCTGGCGTACCTGCCCTACGTGCTGGCCTCGCGAGCTCCGGTGGTCGGCTACCTGCTGGGTTACATCCAGGAGGAGCGGTACGAGTCACCCGCCGACGGGAACCGCTATGCGGTGCTGCGGCTGGTGATGCCCGACTCGTGGGCTCCCTACGCCGCGATCCTGCTGCTCGCCCTGGTCGTCCTCCACGTTCTGCGCCGCGGTGACCCGGAACGGCCCTGGCACGGGGCGCTGGTGATCAGCGGCTCGCTCCTGCTGCTGTTCACCCCGGGATACTCCTGGTACGCGCTCCTGGTCGTCGCGCTGGCCGCCAGGGACGGCCGATGGGAATGGCTGGGCGTGGCCCTGGCGGGCGCGGTCGCCTACGTCGCCGGCCCGGCGGCGCACCCCGGCCCGGCGATGGCCTGTTACGCCGCGGCCACGCTGGCCGTGCTGATCGGCGGGGCCGTCCGCCGATCCCACGAAACGGGTGCCCGCAAGACCATGCCCGCACCGGCCGAGCGGCTGCCGTCAGCATGTCGTAAGGATTGAGCACAGTGCGCCGCCCTACTGTCGATCACATGGCCCAGATCATGATCATCGCCAAGGAGCCGGTAGCCGGGAGGGTCAAGACCCGGCTGACCCCGCCGTTCAGCCCGGAGCAGGCCGCCGCCCTCGCCGAGGCCGCTCTCCGCGACAGCCTCCTCGCCGTCTGCGCGACCCCCGCCACCCAGCGGGTGCTCGCCCTGGACGGGCTGCCGGGAAGCTGGCTGCCCCCGGGATTCGCGGTGATCCCGCAGCGCGGCGCGGGCCTGGACGAGCGTCTGGCGGCGGCGTTCTCCGACGCCTACCGGCTCCGGCCGGAACCCGTCGTACTGATCGGCATGGACACCCCCCAGGTGACGCCCGCGCTGCTCAGCGCGGCGACGGAGGCCCTGACGGGTCACGACGCCGTGTTCGGCCCCGCCGCGGACGGCGGCTTCTGGCTGCTCGGCCTGCGGCAGCCGGACGCCTCGCTGCTGCTGGGGGTGCCGATGTCGCATCCGGAGACCGGCAAGCTCCAACTCGACCGGTTGGACCGGGCCGGGTTGTCCGTCCATCTGCTGCCCGAGCTGACCGATGTCGACACTGCGGCGGACGCCCTCGCGGTGGCCGCGCAATCGCCTGATTCCCACTTCGCCACCACACTGCGGGAGCTGGGCGAATGATCGGGCAGATCTACGCCGACGCGCTCACCGGAGCGACCGCCGAGATCGAGTACGTCGACGGCACCCGCGCCGCGCTGGAGACCGCCCGCTGGTTCGAGCCGATCGACGGCGACGAGACGCTCCTGCGCAGATGTGCCGACCCGACCCTGGACATAGGCTCGGGCCCGGGCCGGTTCACCGTGGCGCTGACCCACCGCGGCATTCGGGCGCTCGGCATCGACATCACCCCTCGCGCCGTCGCCCTCACCCGCAGGGCCGGAGGCTTCGCCCTGCTACGCGACGTCTTCGACGAGGTCCCCGGCAGCGGCCGGTGGGCGACGGCGCTGCTGGCCGACGGCAACATCGGCATCGGCGGCAACCCCGAGCTGTTGCTCCGCCGGGTCAGGCAGCTGGTTCGGCCCGGCGGCGAGGTCCTGGTGGAGCTCGCACCGCCCGGGACGACGAGCCGCGTCGACCGGGTACGGCTGCGCAGCGGCCCGCTCATCGGCGACTGGTTCGGCTGGGCGACCGTGTCGGTGAACGACATCCAGCGCGTGGCCCGCGCCGGCGGCTTCCCGCTCGTGGACTGCTGGACGATCCACGACCGCTGGATGGCCCGTCTGACCTAGACGGCGCGGCGAGCCTGCTGGCCGAAGAACAGGTCATGGCCCGAAGCTTGCCTACGGAGGCACCTGGGCCGCATCGAAGGGATCCGTCACGATGACGGTCAACGGAGCGCCTGGACGAGTGGCCCGCCCTCTACCAGCGGGTGCTGGTCGCCGACATCCTGGTCATCGCCGGGCCGACCTGGCTCGGCGACAACAGCTCCGTGACCAAGAAGGTGATCGGGCGACTGTACGCCTGCTCCAGCCTGCTCAACCGGGCCGGCCAGTACGCCTACTACGGACGCGTGGGCGGCTGCCTGATCACCGGCAACGAGGACGGCGTCAAGCACAGCGCCATGAACGTGCTCCACAGCCTCCAGCAGCTGGGCTACACCATCCCGCCCCAGGCCGACGCCGGCTGGATCGGCGAGGCCGGCCCCGGCCCCTCCTACCTCGACCCGGGCTCGGGCGGGCCGGAGAACGACTTCACCAACCGCAACACCACCTTCATGACCTGGAACCTGCTGCACCTGGCACGCATGCTCAAGGACGCCGGCGGCATCCCGGCCCACGGCAACCAGCGCTCGGAATGGGACGCCGGATGCCGCTTCGACTTCGACAACCCCGAGCACCGCTAGGGCATGTATTGAGTCGTGATCAATGGGTGGTTTCGGTGAGGTCTTTGATCCAGATCATTGAGGCGCGCAGGTAGAGGCCGGCGAGGTAGCTGTCCGGGGTCTTGTCGTACCGGGTGGCGATGCCTCGCCAGGCCTTCAGCTTGTTGATCAGCCGCTCGACGGTGTTCCGCTCCTTGTACAGGTCCGCGTCGTGGCTGACGGGCCGACCGCCTCTGGAGCCCTTCTTCTTCCGGTTGGCGGCCTGGTCCTTCTTCTCCGGGATGACCGCCTTGATACCGCGTTCCCGCAGGTGGGCGCACGTGCGCCCCAGGTAGGTCGATTGGGCCGCGCTGCTGAGCAGAACATCCACCGGGTCGGCGCGCATACCGGCGATCAGCCGCTGCAGGCAGACAATGCCCTTGCCGCACTCCGCACGGCGCGGCACCTCGTCGACCTACTGCTGTCGTACTACCCGCGGAGGCGTTCGAGCCCGTCCAAGAGCAGATCAAGGGTGAACTCGAACTCGACCTGGCTGTCGCACCAACCCAGCGCGGGGTCGGTGACGTCATGGAGCCCGGTTGCCACCATCGCTGTCAGATGCGGCAGGGCTTCGGTCATCGCGGCCAGGTCTGCCTCTGCGACGTCGGCCTCCATACTTCCGCCGGCCGACGCCGGGCTGAAGATCTCCTGCACGAACCCGAGAGGCATGCTGCCGAACGCGTGCAGCGCCCGATGCGCGAGGTGGTACGAGAACCCAGCGCCGACCAGCGTGCCCACGATCCCGTCGTAGTATGCGTACACACTGGCCGGGATGATCCGACGCGAGCCCAACAGCCCGGGCACCCACGGGTGACGCAGCATGACTTGACGCGCCGCGAGGAACTGCTGCCGCAGCCGCGTACGCCAGTCTCCGGTCGTGTCGAGGCGGCCGACTGCGTCATGGATCTCCATGATCACGGTCTCAACAACGCCGTCGAGCAGGGCCTCCTTGCTGGGCAGGTAGTAGTAGAGCGACATGGCCTCGACATCGAGATCGGCGGCAAGGCGACGCATCGTCAGCGCCTTGATCCCCTCCGCATCCGCCAGGACGACCGCCGCCGCCAGCACCCGCTCACGGCTGAGCGGCTCCCGAAATGCCTTCACTGCCATCGGTCTCTCCACGCTTGTCCCACCTTACCGCGTAAGATACCTTACGTGGTAAGACTGGTGGTCGATTTCGTGATCACTTCCACACCGCCACAGCCACAAGGAACCATCATGCATGCGCTGATCCGCACCGCCCGCACGACCGGGCTGCTCTACCTTGGCCTCGCCGTCACAGGTGCACTAGGTTTCCTGCTCATCCGGCCACAACTCTTCACGGTCGACGACCCCGGTGCGACGCTCGCCGCCCTTGTCGAACACGAATCGCTCGCCCGCGCCGGGGTCGCCTTAGAACTGCTCATCGTCGTCACGCAAGCCCTCGCCGCCGCATGGTTCTACCGCCTGTTCCGCAATGCGGAGCCGCTTGCCGCCGGCGGTATCGCCGCCTTCGGCCTCGTCAACGCGGTCGCAATTCTCGCTAGCGCGGCGCTGCTCGCCACGGCGGTCCAAGTCGGGCTCAACCCGGTCGGCGACGCGGCAGCCGCCGTCCAAGTCCTGTACCTGGTCAGCGGCAACATGTGGGGGGTGGGAGCACTGTTCTTCGGCCTGTGGCTCATCCCCATGGGCTCGTGCGTGCTCCGCTCGGGCTGGATGCCCCGCCCGCTCGGCTGGATTCTCGTCGGCGGTGGCATCGCCTACCTGCTCGGCGCGTTCGTCAGATATCTCGTCCCCGACGCATCGGGCATCGCCGACGCTCTCGCCTTGCCCGCGACCGTTGGCGAGTTCTGGATGGTCGGCTACCTGCTAGTCCGCGGCGTTCGCCGTCACGCACTCGACCAAGCACCGTCGAATGAGCCCACGGCGGCACCAGCGGCGAGTTAGAGCATGGATTGAGTCGTGATCAATGGGTGGTTTCGGTGAGGTCTTTGATCCAGATCATTGAGGCGCGCAGGTAGAGGCCGGCGAGGTAGCTGTCCGGGGTCTTGTCGTACCGGGTGGCGATGCCTCGCCAGGCCTTCAGCTTGTTGATCAGCCGCTCGACGGTGTTCCGCTCCTTGTACAGGTCCGCGTCGTGGCTGACGGGCCGACCGCCTCTGGAGCCCTTCTTCTTCCGGTTGGCGGCCTGGTCCTTCTTCTCCGGGATGACCGCCTTGATACCGCGTTCCCGCAGGTGGGCACGGTTACCGCGAGACGAGTAGGCCTTGTCGGCGGCGACCGCGTCCGGCCGGGTGCGAGGGCGGCCGACAGGCCCGCGGACCCGTACCCGCCCCAACACGGGGACGAACTGCGAGCTGTCCGCGGCCTGGCCCGCGGTCAGGACGAACGCCAGCGGGCGGCACTTCCGGTCGGCGGCCAGGTGGACCTTGCTGGTCTGCCCTCCCCTGGAGCGTCCAATGAGGGCGGCCTTCAGCCGGAGATTCCGCCGGCGCCGGATGCGCCGCCGCTGTTCCCGCTCGGGATCGTCTTCGGTGTCCTGGCCGGTCGGTTCGCCGAGGCCGCCCCTTTTGACCTGGTCTTCTCCTGCTCGGCGGCCTTCTCCAGAGCGGCGACGACATCCTGGTCCAGGCACATTCCGGCGGCGTCGTGGTGGGCCCGGGCGATGGTGGAGTCGATACTGACCAGGGACAGGTCCACCTCACCCCGCAGCGCGGCTTCCGCGATCAAGCCCTCCAGCAGGGCCTCGAAGACGCCGGCGTCACGCCACTGCCGGAAACGGTTGTGGACAGTGGACCAGGCCCCGAACTCCTGCGGCATCTCCCGCCACTGCCCACCCGTCTTGAACCGCCAGATCACGCCCTCGAACTGCTGCCGCAGCCGCTCGGGGTAGGGGCCGTACTCGCCGATTGGCAGGTACGGCCCGATGAACTCCCACTCCGCATCCGTCAGTTGCACTCGCGTCACGCAGCAAGATCTACCGGTCCAAGCCCCGACGCGAAGGCGAATCCCACAGATTGATCACGACTCAATACGCGCCCTAGAAGAGCCGGCGCGCATGTCGGTGGAGACCCTCAACAGCGGCCGAAACACCACAGACGACCGACGTCCTCCGTGCCTGACCTGCGAGGCGTTAGCGTGGTCCTCACCTGCTTCACCTCGACTGACCGGGCTACGTCCATAACACGCAGCTCCAGGAGGAATCATGTCCTCACGGCTCAACCCGTACCTCACGTTCAACGGCAACGCCCGCCAGGCGATGGAGTTCTACGCGAACGTGTTCGGCGGCAACCTCGCTCTCAACACCTTCGCCGAGTTCGGCGCCACGGACTCACCGGACGCCGACCGGACCATGCATGCGATGCTGGAGACCGACGCCGGTTACACGATCATGGCCAGCGACATCACCAGCGACATGCCATACCAGCCCATGGCGGGCTCTTCATTGAGTCTCAGCGGCGACGACGCCGACCTCCTGCGCGGCTACTGGGAGAAGCTGTCCGCGGGCGGGACGGTCACGATGCCCATGCAGAAGCAGGCCTGGGGCGACGAGTTCGGCATGTGCGTCGACAAGTTCGGCGTGTCGTGGATGGTCAACATCAGCCGGCCGCAGGCTTAGCAGCAGAGCTCTTGGGGCCTCCGCCTGGGCGTCAGCCTCAAATGTGATCCCGAGCCGGCCGCCGATGCGCGTGCTCGCTATACCGCGATCGCGCCGGGCCACCATCTCAACAAACGGCACTGGAACACCGCGGCCTCGATGGCTCGCTACCCGATGAGGAACTGTTGGGGCTGATCTCGTATCAGGTCAGCGTGCCGGCGCAGTATCGTGCCCAGCGTCACGACCGACCACAGGCGACCAGTTGGAGACGGCAGGTCAACCCCATTACCGGGTCTATGGCACCTGCAGGTTGTGGCACACCCCTGACCAGATCGCCGTCAGCGAGTGTTCACCGCCCGGCGAAAACTCAGGCGAATAGACCCGTCTATCCGGAAACTGGGTGAGATCCCAGCGGTTGTTTCATTCAGGGGAGTATCGCGGTGAGCAGTTCGGCGGCCTTGCGGACATCGGCGTCCAGCGGGCGGTCGGGATCGACCGCAGGGATCGCCTCGACCAGGGCGTCGAGGAGCGCCGCGCAGCCCGGAGCCGTGGGGCGGCGGGCGCCGACGTGCGCCGCCTGCCGCAGCCCCACCGCCAGCGACCCGCAGAGCAGCCGCAGCAGGTCGGCCATGTCGTAGGCGCGAAGGGCGGCCTGGGTGCCGAACGGCACCACGTCCTGGTTGTGCAGGTTGGTCGGCAGGCTCTGCATGCCGGCCGGCACGGCGGCGCGGCGGATCTCGGCGACGAACGCGGTCGTGGCGAGCTGCACCCCCTGCATCCCGTGCTGGCGGCCGGGTCCGGCGGCGAGCATCGGGGGCAGGCCGCCATTGCGGGCCGGGTCGACGAGGAGGTCGAGCTGCCGCTCGGCGAGGTTGCCGAGCTGAGCGGTGACCATCGCCAGGACATCGGCGGCGAACGCGGCCGGCTGCCCGAAGAAGTTGCCGCCATGCACCACCAGGTCGTCGTCGGGGAAGAACAGCGGGTTGTCGCTGACGCTGGACAGGTCGGCCGCGACGACACCGTCCACGTACCGCAGGGCATCCTCGGCGGCGCCCAGCAACTGCGGGGAGCAGCGGATGCTGTACGGCTCCTGCAGCGCACGTGTGCCGGCCGGGACGATCCCGGCAAGGGTCTTGCGCATGCCGTCGGCGACGTCGACCGCGCCGGGATGGCCATAGGCGTCGAGTAAGCGCGGGTTGAGGAAGCCCGGGTCACAGCTGAGCAGATCGACCAGCAGACAGGTGAGCGCCTGCACCGCGCGGTGCGAGGACCGGACGCTGTCCAGGGCCAGGGCGGTCGCGGCGGTGGTGAGAGAGGTGCCGTTGACGAGCGCGAGGGCGTCCCGGCCGTCGAGCGTCAACGGGGTCAGCCCGGCATGGTGGAGCGCCTCGGCCGCGGGCATCCGCGAGCCGTCGAGATACGCCTGTCCCCGGCCACGCAGTGCCTGAGTGGCATAGGCGAGCGGGATCAGATCCCCGCTCGCGCCGACCGAACCGTACCGGGGGATCGCCGGGACGAACGTCGTCGCGAACATCGCGGCGAGCCCGTCGACCACGTGCGCCGAAACCCCGGACACCCCCTGCGCGAGCGACCACACGCGCACGAGAAGCGCGGCCCGGCTCACCTCATGGGCCAGATCCGGCCCCTGCCCGGCACCGAGGTGGGCCAGGGTGTTGTCACACTGGTCCGCCTCCTCCTCCCGACCGGCGAACCCGACCAGGGCACCGAAGCCGGTGGTCGCGCCGTAGACCGGACGTTCCTCCTCCCGCAGCACGTCACGGAGGAAGTCACGGCCGCGCTCGACCCGGTCGCGGACGGCAGCGTCGACCACGACGGACACCGGTGTCGCGGCGCGGTGCAGGTCGGCTGAGCGCAACGGAGCGCTGAGGTTGATGGTGCCTTCGACGGCGGGCATGCCTGGACCATAGACAGCTGATTCTCAGAATCCTCTGAGAATTCGTCCGTAGCTTCCGGATCATGGCGCATGACTACCTGATCATCGGTGCCGGACCGGCCGGGCTGCAGCTCGCCGCACTGCTCGAACATGGCGGTCACGACTATGTCGTCCTGGAACGCGGAGCCGGACCGGGCACCTTCTTCACCCGGTTCCCGCGGCACCGCCGGCTGATCTCCATCAACAAGGTGCACACCGGGTACGCGGACCCGGAGCTGCGGCTGCGGATGGACTGGAACTCGTTGCTGAGCGACGATCCGGAGCTGCTGTTCACCCGCTACAGCGAGAAGTACTTCCCGCAGGCCGACGATCTCGTGCGCTACCTGTCCGACTACGCGGCGGCGACCGGCGTCCGGGTGCACTACGACACCGATGTCGTCCGGATCGGCCGGGACGACAACGGGTTCACCGCCACCGATCGCAGTGGACGCTCATGGCAGGGCCGGCGACTGGTCATGGCCACCGGCGTCTCCCAGCTGTACGTCCCGCCGATCCCCGGCATCGAGACCGGCGAACGCTACGACACGTTC
This sequence comes from Nonomuraea sp. NPDC051941, assembly GCF_044593615.1. Taxonomy (NCBI): domain Bacteria; kingdom Bacillati; phylum Actinomycetota; class Actinomycetes; order Streptosporangiales; family Streptosporangiaceae; genus Nonomuraea; species Nonomuraea sp. NPDC051941. The sequence goes on along the minus strand of NZ_JBIUCF010000075.1, from coordinate 10,745 downwards.
GAGACCGACCCGGCGTCCTTCGCCGACCAGCGGGTCCTGGTGATCGGCAAGGGCAACTCGGGATTCGAGACCGCCGACGCGCTCATGGAGCAGGCCGCGGTCATCCACATCGCCGGGCCGCACTCCGTCAGGATGGCCTGGCAGTCGCATTACGTCGGGCACCTGCGCGCGGTGAACAACAACTTCCTCGACAGCTACCAGCTGAAGTCCCAGAACACAGTCCTCGACGGCACGGTGGAGAGCATCGAACGCCGCGATGACGGCCGCTACCGGGTGATGTTCCGCTACGCCCGCACCGTGGAGGCCCTGCGCGAGCTGTTCTACGACCGAGTGATCGTGTGCACCGGGTTCCGGTTCGACGCCTCGGCGTTCGACGACGGCTGCCGCCGCGCGCTGGTCATCGACGACCGGTTCCCGGAGCAGACGCCGGCGTACGAGTCGGTCAACGTGCCCGATCTGTATTTCGCCGGCACGCTCACCCAGCAACGCGACTTCAAGAAGGCCACTAGCGGGTTCATCCACGGCTTCCGCTACGGGGTGCGCGCACTGCACCGGATCCTGACCACCCGCTACCACGGCGGGACCTGGCCGGCCGAGCAGGTCGAGCCCACCCCGGACGCGATCAGCGACGCGATCATCGCCAGGGTCAACCGCTCCTCCGCGCTCTGGCAGCAGTTCGGCGTACTCGGCGACCTGGTCACCGTGGACGGCGCCACCGCGCTCTACCAGGAAGAGGTACCGGTCGCCTACGTCGCCGGCGGCGGGCTCGGCCTCGCCTCGCACATGTTCGTCGTCACCCTGGAGTACGGAAAGGATCACGACGCCGTCGACCCGTTCGACATCTCGGTCCCGAGGGTCGTCGAGAACGACGCCGTCAACGCCCACGACGCGAGCTACCTGCACCCGGTGGTGCGGCACTACCGGGACGGGGCGCCGGCCGGCGTCCACCACCTCGCGGAGAACCTGGAGAACCAGTGGAACCTGCCGGCGGTGCACCAGCAGCCGCTGGCCGTGTTCGTCAAGGAGTGCCTTGCCGACGCCGGCTGAGCCGTACCCGCGGTCCGTTCTGAACCTCCTCGTCGCGGCCGGGAGCCGGCCCGTCTTCGAGCACGGTGACCGTATCGTCACCGGCGCGCAGCTGCTCGGCCTCGTCCGGCGGATCGCGGCCGGGCTGCGCGCCACGGCCATCGGGCCCGGGGACGGCCTCGCCATGATGCTCGGCGTCACCCCGGAAGCGTTCGCCGCGACGATCGCCGGCTACGTCGTGGGAGCCCGGGTCGTCGGCGTGCGGCCAGGGCTGTCCGACGGACAGTTGCGCCACGTGCTCGGCCAGGACGTCACCGCGGTCGTGACCGACGCGGCCACCAGGCCGGAGCACGCGCGGCGCACGCTGACCGTCTCCGAGCTGCTGGCCGCGCCCGACGAGGACGGTCCGCTGCGCCTGTCGGGTCGGCCGGAGGACGTCGCCCGGCTCGTCTACACCAGCGGCAGCACCGGCACGCCGAAGGCGTGCGCGCAGACGTACGCCGCCATGAACGCGGCGTGGACGGCCCGGCCGCGGGCGTGGCCGCCGGCGATCCGCGAACTGGCCTCCCGGCTGCAGCGCTACCTCGTGTTCGGGTCGCTGAGCAGCCAGGTGATGATGGAGTACGGCGTGCTCACGCTCGCCGCGGGCGGGACCATGGTCGTCGCCGACCCGCCCGCGTTCCCCGACGCGATCACCAAGTATCGGGCGTCCGCCAGCGTCATCACCGTGCCTCGCCTGTACAAACTCGTCGCCGCCCAGCGCACCGCCCCGGCCGACCTGAGCAGCCTCCGGGCGCTCATGGTGTCCGGGTCGCCGCTGGATGCCTCCCGGCTCCGAGAGGCACTCGACGTGCTCGGCCCGGTCGTGTTCCAGGGCTACGGGCAGACCGAGACCGGCACGATCTCCATGGCCACGCCGCAGGACGTCCCCTCGTCGGTCGGGTTCCCACCCGACGTCATCGACGTCGTGATCCGGGACGCGGACGGCCGGCCCGTCCCGCCCGGTGTCGACGGCGAGCTGTACGTCCGCACACCCGCGCAGGCCATCGGCTACTGGGCCGAACCGACAGAGACCGCGGAGGTATTCATCGACGGGTGGGTGCGCACCCGCGACCTGGGCCACTTCGACGAGGACGGGCGGCTGTACCTGGCTGGGCGGACCCGGGACGTCATCATCGTCAACGCCAACCTCTACTACGCCGGCCCGATCGAGCGAGCCCTGGCCACCTCTCCCGACATCGCGGAGGCGTACGTGATCGGCGCCCCCGACGAGGACACCGGCGAGGCGGCGCACGCCTTCGTGGTGCCCGTGGCGGGCCGGGTCCCCGACCTCGGCTCGCTGCGGACGCTGGTCCGCAAGCGGCTCGGCGACGCATGCGTGCCGGCGACCGTCACCGTCATCGACGAGGTGCCGCTGTCACCGAACGGCAAACCGGACAAGCGCCTTCTGATGACCGCGATACCCCGAGCCAAGGGCAGCTCTCCTTGATGACGCGCAAGGTCTACGAACTGGGCGCCCGGGGATCGGCCGAACGTCCCGGAGCGTCAGCGGCGGCTTTCATGAGCCTGCGCAGTGCCCTGCTTGGGCGAGCCTTCCCGACGTGCGCGCATGAACTCCCCGAGGTGCCGAGCCACCATCGGTTCTCGATTCCCTGCCGGAAACCGCCAGAAGGGCATTGACGTGAGATCTGCCTCGTACGAACATCCGCTGGCGTTCTGGTCCGGCGTGACGACCACCACGGTCGGCGTACTGTTACAGCTGCCGAGCTACTTCATGGCCCATGACATGCGCTATCACCTCGCCGGCATGCCCGTGACGACCGAGATGGCCGTCGGCATGGTCCTGCTGTTCATCGGCGTCGGCATCACCACCTACAGCCTGTTCCCGAAGTCCCGAGGCAAGCGGTCCGAGCTGAGCAAGGTGAGCATCACCCCTCTCGACGACGCGCCGATCAGGCCCGCCCACATCGGGCTGCTCCTGGTCATGGCGGCCGCCATCACGATCGACGTGATGAAACCGACCGCCTTCGCGTTCCTCGCTCCCGGCGCCGCGGCGGAGTACGGGCTGCGCGGACCGCTGAACCCGACGGCCGACGCGCTGCCGATCGGCCTCTACCCGCTGGCCGGCATCACCGGCACCATGATCGGCTCGTTCATCTGGGGCTGGCTGGGCGATCGCATCGGCCGACGGGCGTCCATCCTGCTGGCGGCGATCATCTTCATCGCCACCTCGACGTGCGGCACCATGCCCGAATTCTGGATGAACCTGGTCACCTGCCTCATCATGGGGCTCGGCGTCGGCGGCATGCTGCCACTCACCTTCGTGCTGCTCTCGGAGACGGTGCCGAGGAGACATCGCGGCTGGATGATCGTGCTCATCGGCAGCGACATCGCCGGCGCCTACATCATCGTGAGCTGGCTGGCCTCCACCTGGGCCGCACCGGACCAGTTCGGCTGGCGCCTGCTGTGGCTGATCGGCCTTCCCACCGGTCTCATCCTCCTGCTGCTGAACCGCTGGATCCCGGAGTCGCCACGCTTCCTGATCAGGCAGGGCCGCGACGAGGAGGCCCAGGCCGTCATGCGCAAATACGGCGCCGCCATCGTCGAGACGCCGTCCGAGCTCGCCGTCGAGCAGGACCTGGGCGGCGGCTCCCGACTGGCCTTCAGCAAGCCGTTCCTCGGCCTGACCGTCGTCGTCATCCTGCTGGCCCTGAGCATCGGCACCACCCAGTACGGCTTCCAGCAGTGGATGCCGTCCAACCTCCAGCGACTCGGCTTCTCCGAGGTGAACGCGAGCGAGATCCTCCGCAACGCCGCGATCATCGGGTTCCCGCTCAGCCTGCCGATCGCGCTGCTGTACGGGTTCTGGAGCAGCAAGAAGACCATTATCCTCGTGATCGCGGTGATGGGTGGCTCGCTGGCCGCCTTCGCCTTGCTGGGCGATCAGGTGGCCGCCAACCGCACTCTGCTGTACGTCCTGCTCGTCGTGCCGGTATGGGGAATCAGCATCCTGAACGCCGTGCTCGCCGCGTACACGGCGGAGATCTACCCGACCGTGATCCGCGCCCGCACCAGCGGTCTGTCGGCGGGAGCGACCAAGGCCGGCGGGGTGCTGATCCTGGCCCTGGTGGTCACCGCCGTCGCGATCCCGTCCGTTCGAGTGACCGCCGCCGTCGGCGTCATCCCGATGGCCCTGGCCCTGATCGCCCTCATCGCCTTCGGCCCGGAGACCCGGCACAAGCAACTGGAACGGATCACGGCCGAGGAGCTCATGTCGTTCCCCGGCCGATCCGGCAAATCGTAGACGGCTCCTTAGTCGGCAAACGTCATATCGGATCGGTTTCAAGGCACAGGTCCGGAGCATGGTCGGCGATCCGTGGCAACGACATGAAGGATCGTGACAGCTCATGAGCGGGTGTGGTCGGCGCGGTTCCACCAGGCGGCGGTTGAGACCGCGCCCGTCGCTGCGGTCGCCGCCACCAGCAGCAGGCCGAGCGGGCCTGGCGGGTCCTGGTCCGGTCCGGTGATCCCGGCGTACAGGGCGGGCACCGACCAGGGGAAGACGGCGCCGTAACCGAGCGCGGCGATGACCTGGGCGGCGAACACGAGGGCGAACAGGACGCCGACAGCGCTCAGGTAGCCGCGACCGATGCTGGCGGCCAGGGCCAGGGGTGTGGTGGTCAGCATGGTCAGCGCGGCTGTTGCCACGATGCGTGCGGCGCTGTCGATCGCGGTCGGCGCCGACCAGCCGGGCAGGGCGAGCAGGGTGCCGATCGACAGGCCGAGCCCGGCGAGCAGGAGGGCCAGCAGCAGTGTCCAGATCGCGGCGATGGTGAACTTGGCGGCCACGAGGGCGGTGCGGGAGGTGGGTAAGGCGAGCAGGTCGGTGGCGGTGTGGTCGCTGAACTCGCGGCCGAACAGCCAGATGGCGATCAGCCCGTAGATGCCCAGGCCGCCCACCGCGGCGGCCTGGGCGAGCAGGGTGAGATAGCCGTGCCAGTCGGCGCTGGCACCGGACAATTGAGCCTTACCGCCCAGCAGGCCGAACGCCCGGGCGCGGGCGGGGTCGGCCAGGATGAACATGAACATCCCGCACACCAGCGCGGCGATGGTGATGGCCAGCGCGGTGATCCAGGGCAGGCGGCTACGTCGTACCTTCAGGAGTTCCGCCCACAGCGCCTCACGCATCCTCGGCCCCCGTTCCATTCCCTGTCTCGGTCGGCGGGCTCGATCCGACGGTGCGCAGGAAGAAGGCTTCGAGGTCCTCTTCGTGCAGGTGAAGTTCGGTGGGCGGCACTCCGCCGTGGACGAGGAGGGTGGCGACCTGCTCCGGCTGGGTCAGGGCGCGCTGGTCGGTGAGCATCAGGCCGGTCGGCGTGGCGGGTTCGGGATGGTAGCCGTGTGCGCGCAGCACGGCCTGGGCGGTGGCGTCGTCGCGGGTGGCCAGGTGCAGGTGGCGGCGGCGGTGGTGGTCCAGTTGGCCGGCGTCGTGCTCGCCGATGAGGCGGCCGTGGTGCAGGATGCCGATGCGGGTGGCCAGGCGGGCGACCTCGGCCAGCAGGTGGCTGGACAGGAACACCGTGGTGCCGTGCCGGTGGGCGAGGTCGGCGAGCAGGGTGCGGATCTCGGCGACTCCGGCGGGGTCGAGGCCGTTGACGGGTTCGTCGAGGATGAGCAGGCCGGGGGCGTGGATGAGGGCTTTGGCCAGGGCCAGGCGTTGCAGGTTGCCGAGCGACAGGGTGCGGGCGCGGTGCTCGGCGTACGGGGCCAGCGCCAGCCGTTCGATGATCTCTTCGGCGGTGCCGGGCAGGCGGCGCAGCCGTCGGATGACCTCCAGGTTCTCGCGCACCGTCAGCTCGGGATAGGCGCTGGCGGCCTCCACCAGGTAGCCGGTCCGCGCCCAGGCAGAGCGGTCGCCGGCCGAGACGGCGGCGCCCAGGACGCGCACGCTGCCGCCGGTGGGTGCGATCATGCCGAGCAGCATGCGGATCAGCGTCGTCTTGCCGGCGCCGTTGAGGCCGAGCAGAGCGTAGATCTGTCCCTGCCGCACGTGCAGGGTGACGTCGTCGACGGCCGGCACATCGCGATAGCGCTTGCTGAGATGGGTGACCTCGATGACCGGTGTCCGCGTGTCGTGGAGGTGCTGGGCTGTCATGGCGGGTGCCGCGTGGCCGAGGTGAGAGGGATCTGACGATCTGTCCCGGCCCGTCATCGCGATCGTCTCGAACGCGAGAGGACCCGGCGCGATGACGGGACAGTCGGCGAGCAGGGTTCGGGACCCATGCGCACATCCTTGTTCGATGGGATGGACGTGCCGACCAGACTTCCCGGCTCACCTGGGGGCCAGCCTACCTCCATCGGCGTGGCCGTGCCGGGCCCTGTCGCTGCCGGATCGCGGCTGTGCTCGTTGCCCTGATCCTGCGTCTCAGGGCAACGTCTGCCGTCCTCGCGAGACCCGGGCAGTGACGTCGGCGGCTTGCCGTGCCCTCAGCAGTCGCCTCGGTGCTGTTCCTGCTTCCAGCGCTGCAGCAAGGCGGGAATTTCGCCGAGCAGGAAGTGGTAGAAGTCGTGCATCTGGACCAGTCGGTGATGGGCCGGATCGTCGGGAGCTGTAGCGTCCATCCCGTTCCTGGCTGACTGGAGCATGGTCTCGATGATCGTGTTCTGGCCGGTGAACAGGGTCGCCCAGGCATCCTCGCGCAACCGGTAGTGCTCACGGCGGCTGCCGGGGGCGGGCAGGCGCTCGATCAGGCCAACCGACAGCAGCGCTTTGACCGCGCCCGACACCGAGCCCGCGCTGGCGTTGAGCCGGTCGGCGATGTCGCCCATGGTGACCGTCTCGGCGTCGGTGAACAGGAACATCGCCAGGGTGCGTGCGGACATGCGTTGCAGGCCGCCCGCTGTAAGTGCCAGCGCCAGGCGTTCCGCCGCTTGCCACCGCTCGTTCTGGTCGTTCACACGACACCTCCCGCATATCAGGATAACGGTGTTGCTAAGGCTTCAGAAATTTCCGAACTTTCGCTATATTGCGACTATCAACCTCCGTCAGGAGCGCGATGGAGTGCCGGGAAGCCTGGTCGGCGAACACCACTGCCGACCCCGGAAGGCGATCCCGATGACTCCTCTCAGCCGCTTGTTCGACGTCCGTCCCGAACACCGGCATCCGGTACGGGTACAGCGCGATCTGGAGATCCCCGCAGCCGACGGTGTACGCCTGCGCCGACTGCCGGCCATGGCCACCGCCGCCCGCGAGCTGAGGCGGGCCACGCTGACGCTCCCCCTGAACGAGGCCGACCTGGCGCCGACCGGACACGGCGTCCCCTGGTTCCGCGAATGGATCGAGCACGGCCCGGACGACCCTATTGCTGCCCATCCCCGCTTCGGTCGCAACCCCGGCACCGGCGAGCCGCCGGCGGAGGCGCGCGAGCTCCGCTCGTCCAGCCACGAGATCTTCCACGACCCCGAACACCCCTCGGCGATCTGGCTTCCCGTCTTCTCAGGAGCGTCATGAAACTGCTGGTTCTCGGCGGAACTCACCATGTCGGCCGTGCGGTCGTGGAAACCGCGCTCGAACGCGGCGACGAGGTGACCACGCTGAATCGCGGCCTGAGCCGCGTGCCCGCGCCCGGCGTCCGTGGCCTGGTCGCCGACCGAAGGGATGCCGAAGCGGTCCGGGCCGCACTTGGCCGCCAGGAGTGGGACGCCATCATCGACACCTGGGCTTGGGCACCATGCGTGGTCAGGGACACCGCCCGCCTGCTGGCCGACCGAGCCGGGCATTACGGGTACGTCTCCAGCCGCGGCGTCTACCGCTGGCCCTGGCCACCCGCCGCCGACGAGAGCGCCCCGCTCGTGGACGGTGACCCGGCGAGCGAGGAGGCCGCCGACTACGCGGCCGCCAAGCGAGGCGGGGAACTGGCCGTGGTCGAGGCGTTCGGTGAACGTGCTCTGCTGGCCAGGGCCGGCATGATCCTCGGCCCGTACGAAGACGTCGGCCGCATCCCGTGGTGGCTACGCCGCCTGGAAAGGGGCGGCCCGGTGGTGGCGCCGGGACCTACCGGCACGCCGCTGCAGTACATCGATGCCATGGACCTGGCCGCCTGGATGCTGGCGTCGGCCGAGAACGGCGTCGGTGGCACGTTCAACGTGGCCGGACCGCCCGCCGCGATCACGATCGGCGAGCTGCTGCAGACAGCGCTGGAAGTGACCGGGTTCGACGCCCGCCTCCTGTGGGCGCCGCCGGAACTGCTCCAGGAAGTGGGCTTCCCGCTGGGGATGGAGTTCGGCCTCCGCTACCCGCACGACCCGGCGCCCACTGGCATCCACGACGCCGACGTCGCCGCCGCCATCGCCGTCGGCCTGACCTGCCGACCGCTGCGGGAAACGCTCGCCGCCACGTGGGCATGGCTGCAGGCCGAAGGTGACCCCCAGCCGCGCCCCGACGCCCCGGCCCCGGACGCCTGGTTCGACCCGGCCGCAGAGCAGCGGGTGCTCACCCGCCTCCAGAATGAGGAAAACCGGTGAAGGCGCTCATCCTCACCCACGGCACCCGTGGCGACGTACAACCGTATGTGGCACTGGCCCACGCTCTGCGCGCCGCTGGGCACGAGGCGGTGCTGGGTGCCCCGGCCGCCTCGGCCTCCCTGGCCGAGCCGTACGGGCTGCGGTTCATCCCACTGCACGACGGCCCGAACACACTCATCGACGACCCGCAGATTCGCGAAGCGATCGAGACCAACTACCGCGGCCTGCGCGGCAAGAAGACAGCGCTCACCGTGATCAAGCGCACCAAGCCGCTGATGGCCAAGGTATTCGCCGACATGGCCGCCGCGGCCAAGGACGGGGCGGATGTGATCGTGCATCCACCGGGCATCCCAGCCCACCACATCGCCGAGCGCCTGGGCGTGCCCGCCGTACCGGCCGCGCTCCAGCCGGTATGGGTGCCGACCGGCACGTTCCCCAACCCGATGATGGCCGGGCTCAAGGTGCCGAAGGCGCTGAACCGGGCGTCGTACCTGCCGACCAGACTCCTGCTGCGGCGCGCCTCCGCCGCCGTCGCCGACCAGTTGCGGCGCGACACACTGCACCTGCCCAGGCGGAAGGGCCGGCACGACGTCCTGCTCGCCCCGGACGGGGGCCCGGTCACCGTGCTGCAGGGCTTCAGCAAGCTGGTGCTGCCCCCACGGCTGGACTACCCGTCGTGGGTGCACACCACGGGGTTCTGGTACCTGCCGACACCGGCCGATTGGACACCGACAAGCGAGCTGAAGGCCTTCCTGGAGAGCGGGCCGCCGCCGGTCTACGTCGGGTTCGGCAGCATGGCGGGCGCCGACCCGCGGCGTGTCGGCCGGGTCGTGCGCGAGGCGATCAGGCTGGCCGGCGTGCGAGCGGTGCTGGTCTCCGGCTGGGGCGGCATTCAACTAGACGACCTGCCCGAAAACGTGCTGCTTCTCGACCAGGCGCCGCACGGCTGGCTGTTCCCTCAGATGGCGGCGATCGTCCACCACGGCGGCAGCGGTACTACCGGTGCGGCCCTGACCGCCGGACGTCCTCAAGTGGTGTGCCCGTTCGTCGCCGACCAGCCGTTCTGGGCCGCCCGCATGCACGCCGCCGGTGTCGCGCCCCCGCCTCAGCCGCAGCGCCACCTGACCTCGCAAGGGCTGGCCGCCGCGATCAGGGTGGCGGTCACCGACCAGGCGCTGGCCGAGCGCGCCGAGTCGCTGGGCCGGCGCATCGCGGCCGAGGACGGTGTCACCGCCGCGGTCACGATCCTTGAGCGGGTGGGTAGAGGCCGATCTGCCGGTAGACGGACGTGAGGTAGCGCAGCATGCCGTCGGCGTCGGGTGGGTCGGGCTGGAGCACGCGGTAGGTCACCGCGCCGGCCATCATGTCGATGAGCACGTCCAGATCGGCGTCGCCGGACACCGTACCGTCCTGCTGGGCGCGCTCCAGCAGGAGCGCGGCCAGCTTGCGGCGGGGCAGGATGTAGTGCGTCCAGTACGTGGCCATCAGCGAGGGGTGGCTGACGGCAGAGCCCATGATCCTGGCCACCAGGGCGCGGAAGCCGGGGCTGGCGGCCATCTGCGCGGCCGCGGGGAGGGCGCGTTCGATGATCTCGCGCGAGGTGAGGGCGTGAAGATCGTCGAGCGAGGGAGTGACCTCGGAGCTGACCGACTGCTCGATGGCCTGGGCGATGAGGTCTTCTTTGGTGCTCCAGCGCCGGTAGATGGTCAGCTTGCCGACCCCGGCCCGTTTGGCGATCTGCTCGATGCTGGCCGCTTCCACGCCGCGCTCGATGAACAGCTCCAGCCCTGCGCGCAGGATGGCGGCGTCGGTCTCGGGGTCGCGGGGGCGACCGCGCCCTCGGGTGGCGGTCATCGCAGGGCTCCCTCCAGCCAGCGGGCGAACTCGGCGGGGCCGCCTTTGCAGGCCAGATGGGCGTCCGGGCGCACAAGCATAGCGGGCCCGTCGGCGTGACCGACCGCGCGGAGGCTGACCACCTGGTCACCGAGCCGCTGCCGGGCTGCCTCGAAGGTGGCCTGATCGCCGAGCACGGCCCACTTCCCGCGCAGCTCGGCGTTCAATCGGGTGCGGTTGCCGTCGGGGCGTTCGCAGGCCAGGTCACCGATGCGGTCGCCGGGGCGGGGCTTGCGCCCGCGCCCACCGAGCGGGCCGCGCCGGTAGCTCACCCAGAGCTGGGAGGTCGTGTACGTGGTCCA
>NZ_JBIUCF010000074.1:0-48281 GCF_044593615.1 Nonomuraea sp. NPDC051941 | reverse complement strand
TCAGGGGTGACCAGGGCTCTCCGATGACGTCGAGGGTGCGGGCGATGGAGCAGGCCATGTCGCCGAAGTTGGTGCGTTGCATGGGGTCAGTCTACCCATTGGAGTTCCCTTAAGGAACTTAAAGTGCTACGGTCGTAAAGTCTCTTCAAGGAACCCCAGAAAGGAATTGCCGCCATGAGCAAGGTCATCGCCGCCCACGCGGTGTCGGTCGACGGCTACATCACCGGCCGTGACCCCGGCGCCGGACGCGGGCTGGGAGACGCAACGATGCTGTTCGACTGGTACTTCAACGGCGACACACCCAGCCAGGTCTTCGACGGGTTCAAACTGGGCGAGCCCAGCGCCCGCGTCTTCGACGCCCTCGCCGCACGCGTGGGCGCGGTCGTCGCGGGGCGCAACACCTTTGAGGACTCCGACCATTTCGGAGGCGGCAGCCCACACCCGAAAGCCCGACTCGTCGTCCTCAGCCACCGGACGGCACCGCAGCTGAGCGAACGGCAAACCCTCATCACCACCGGCATCAAAGACGCGATCACAGCCGCTCGCGAAGCCGCAGGCGGCGGCGACGTCGGCCTCATGGGCGGCGGCGTCACCACCGAGGCTCTGAAAGCGGGGCTCGTCGACGAGGTGATCCTCCACCAGGTACCCATCCTGCTCGGCGGCGGCCGCCCCTTCTTCCAGTCACTGCCCGAGCACGTACACCTCCGTCTGCTGGAGGCCGTACCGGCACAGGGCGTCACCCACCTCCACTACGAGGTGGTCCGATGATCCTCGTCACCGGCGGGCTGGGCATGATCGGCGCGCACACCGCCCGCGCGCTCGTCGACCTCGGACACGAGGTCGTCGTCACCGCACACCGCCGGACCGAGGTCCCGTCGTTCCTCGCCGGCCGGGTCGGCGTGGAGCCTCTCGACGTCACCGACCGGGACGCCTTCCTGGCCCTCGCCGATCGCCACGACATCAGCGACGTCGTCCATCTCGCCGGCAGCATCCCCGGCGAGGACCCGGTCCGCTACTTCCGCACGGACACGATCGGCCTGCTCAACGCGCTGGACGCCGCCCGCACCTGGGGTGTGCGCAGGTTCGCCGTCGCGAGCAGCCTCGGCGTGTACGTCGGCCGGAGCGAGACCCGCTGGCACGAGGAGCTCGCGCTGCCCACCGCGAACCTGCCGCACCTGATCGTCGCCTTCAAGAAGGCCGTCGAGCCACTGACCACGCACAGCCTCCAAGGCAGCGGCGTCCAGCCGGTCGTGCTGCGCATCGGGAGCATCTGGGGGCCGCTGATGGACCCGGAATCACCGTTCAACCACATCCCTCCGTTCATCAGTGCCGTGCTGCGCGGTGAGAAGCCGCAGCCGCTGTACGCCGACGACGGCGGCGACGGTTGCTACGCACCCGACGCCGGGCGCGCGATCGCCCTGCTGACGACTGCGGAAACCCTGCGGCACGACACCTACAACGTCTCCAGCGGCCGACCGTTCACCAACCGCGAGCTTGCGGACGCCGTGCAGGCGATCACTCCCGGCCTGCGGCTCGACCTCCTGCCCGGACGGCAGACCGGCCCCGGCGACAACCCCTACCTCGACACCACCCGGCTCACCCACGACACCGGCTTCGCGCCGGCCTTCGACACCGCCAAGGCGGTCGCCGACTACGTCGCCTGGCGTGCCGACAACCCCCGCTAGAACCCCACCCGGATCCGGCCGCAAAGAGCGGCCGGCCCAAGATCAGGAGCATCTGATGTACGGGGCACTCGTCAGGCTCGTCATCAAACCAGGAAAGCGATCGGAGTTTCTGGAGCTTTCGCGCTGGAACACCCAGGTGGTCAGGGAATCCGAGCCGGGCACGCTGCGTCTCGACCTGTGGGAGGTCGAGACGGAACCTGACGTGGTGTACGTCTACGAGGTCTACACGGATGAGGCCGCCTTCGAGAGCCACATCAAGAACGGACCGGTGCAGAAGTTCGGTGAGATCATGAATGACCTGGTCGAGGGCTGGACCATGGTCATCCCCTTTGGGCACAGCACCATGTCGAATCTGGACGAGTGACCTGGCCACGGCCCCGGCGACAGGCGCGGCTGGCGTCGATCACCTGTCGTTGAACGAGGCAGGCGCGCCCGCCGGGCCCGGCGAACGCATCGCCACCGGTGAAGCCTGACGCCAAAGGCACGCAGCCGCTGCTGTTCACGCCGGCACTGACGCTGCAATCACGCAAACTCGCCATTCGCGGCCAGAACGGCCCTGTTGCGTGCGCCGCCGACCCATGCCGGTGCCGGACTCGCCGCTCACAAGGACCGGCTGCTGCCCCCAGCCGCCTGCCGACACCTGGGCAGCGTTCGCGACGCGCTGGTGAGGCCAAATCCTTCGCTGACAACGCCACTTGCCTCGGCTCGGTCTGTGAGGTGATCCGCGCGAGTGGGCGGAAGAACTGCTGGCTATCCGGGGTTCGAGGTCCCTTCTCACAGGTCAAATCTCACGATCAATAGGTCCCTGCGGAGACGTCCGCAGGGACCTATTGATGATCACGTCTTAGGGCTCGACGAGACCGACCGCGAACGCGTAGTCGTCCAGGGTGAACTGAGTGATGCCCGTGATGCGCAGGGCTTGCACCCGGACGGTGTAGGTGCCCGGGCCCAGGGGAGCAGAGAAGCGCTCGAGGGCGTGCGCCTCCTCGACGCCACCGGGGCTGTCGAACCTGTAGTCCGTGCTCGTGACCGGTTGCAGCTCGGTGGTCGTCCCCGCGGAGTTGACCACGACGATACGCACGGAGCACCATGCACTGGCGTCGCCGGCGCAAATGGACTCGGCGGTGAAGCGGGCGTCGACGAATCGCGTCGTCCCCGAGGGCACGGTGACGTTGACGGACGCCGTCGGGATGTTCCCCCAGGCTCCGACCGTCTGGGCGGTCCATGGGCTGCTCTCCCCGGTGTAAGACTGAGCGCTGGTCTGCGTGCCGGTCTGGGAACTGGACACGGCGTCGGCGGCGGTGATCGTCAGCGTGAGAGCGCCGGACAGCGCTGCCGTGGCGAACGCGGCCTTGATGAGTCTGGACAACGGGGTTCCTCTCTGCCTGCGCGAAGCCGTGTGCTCCGCGATGGGTCGTTGCTGGAACCACGCTGACGAGAATTCCTTGGCCGGTGAAGCCCTGGTCGAATCATCCGTACAAGTCCGTACAAGCACCCGCCCGCCCCTGCCCGCGCCGACGCGTCGGCCAGACCGGCTCGCCGCCCGCTCGCTCGCTCAGTTCGGCCAGCCAGCCGCGGGCCCGACGAATCCCGCTCTGCTTCACGAACCGCCTTGTGGACACAAGCCGGGCCCGACCGTGCGCCCCACCGGGTGGCGGAGGCAAGCTGGGATACCGCCACCGACCGGGCGCTCGGCAGCCAGGCCGCCGCCTCGTGCACGCTTTTCTTCCTGCGAGCAGCGGCGCGGCCGCGTTCTGGTCGACGGGGTCCCGGAAAGAACCGCGGTGTTCGTGGCCACCCACATGGTCACCACCAGGGCCAACTCCCAGACCTTCACCGAAGGGCTGACGGTCGAGGTCCTGAAGACGCCTAGCATCCCGGCGGCCCCAGCCTGATCTTCACCCCGAGCTGCGACGCGCCGTGCGGAGCGGGCGGCCAGGTCGCCGGCCTGCTGGCCACCGGCGGGCAGTTCGACGGCGTGTTCACCTTCACCGACGCCACCGCGACCCAGCACAAACCCAAGCTCACCATCACCGTCGCCCCGATCATCCCGCCGCACGTGCACTTGGATTACGGAACGTCCCGGACGACCTCTGTCAGCTCGCCGGAATCAATGTCGTAGAAGAGGCCGTGAATCTCAACGTGCTTCGGCGTGCCTGGGCTGTTGCGGATCAGGCTTACGTCGTAGTTGAGTGACTTCTCGAAGTCAGCGATGCAGATGCCGTCCCAGTCGTACGCAGACGAGATATCGGTGTGCTGTTCACGTTCCCAGGCATCGATGATCCCCTTCTCCGTGAATGACGTACCGCCGCAGAAGGAGTGGTGTACGACGACAACCCGCTCGATTCCGAAGAGGTGCTGGGAGACCGTGATCGAGCGAAGAGCATCCGCTGCGCGTCCACCTCCGACGATGAGGGGGAACACCGTCGCTGTAGAACCTCTCTTCCTGCCAGCCTCGTCGAGGACAAGGTCACCAGGGTAGACCTCGTCACCGAAGTAATCGGCCACTGCCTGCGCAGCGCCGGCTGCCCGGGGGTCAAAGCAGTAGATGGCGATCGTCCTGACGGGAATCGAACTGGTGACGATCTCCCGAACTGCCGGTTCGCTGTAGCCCGGCTGTCCTCGGAATGTGAACTCGACAAAATTCGACATGCTTAACTCCGATTCTCGCGGTACGGTCCCGGGCTTTTCGCGCAACGCCCGGGATACTCAAAACCTGCCTTCGGCAACGTGAATGCTGCGCAGGTCGAGGATTTCCGCAATGCAGCGCTACTCAAATGAGTCGGTAAGCGCCAGTGGCTCAGCGAGGGCTTCTCGTCTACTACCCCCACGGGCCATTGGCTACGCCACGCTCCATGAAGGTGACTCCATCTGCTTCCCGCTCACACGCCAGGTGGTAAGCGATCGCGTAAGGGGGCGCGGCGGTCTCGGAGCGGGCTCCGTGGGCGAGGACTTCGTCGGTCAGATGGCGGACCATCTCAAGTCGTGGGTAGGCGGCATGGATCTGCCCCTGTTCCTTGGCCACGAGGTCGAAATGTTTGCCGAAATCTATCCAGATGCCTTCGTAGGTGAGGTAGGTCAGCAGCCCCATTCGTTCGGGGATCTGCGGAGTGGTGTGAAGAGCGATCGCCTCCCAGACCCGGTCGACGTCCCGGGCGAGAGCGCCGAGATCGGTCAGCACTGTGGCGGCAAGATCGGCGCCTTCCATCTCGAACCGGAGCCGGCCGGGTGCGTCGGGGCCTGTTCCCAGGTCGTGCATCACATGGGCGGCGAAGAGGAGTTCCTCGTCGTAGTCCGCGTCGTTCAGGACGCCTTTGTGGGCGGCGAACAGGCGGGCCCAGTAGAAACCGCGAATGCAGTGGTTGAGCACAGCCGGATGCACCGCAGCACGCGCCGCGGCGAGGCTTGCCTCAACCAGTGGCCCGGCAGGAAGAGCGAGTACCTCGTTCTGCAGGCCTTCCGAGAGTGCGGGGATGCCGGTCATGACTCGACACTATGAAACCGGCCCTCCTGCCAAAAGTGGCACGGATGCCAACCAGCGCTACAGTCGTGCCACTATGACAAACAGACACCACGTTGCGGTGCTCGTACTGCCCGGTGTGCTTCCGCTTGAGTTCGGTACCGCGACGCAGATCTTCGCCATGGACCCCCACTATGAGCTGACCGTGTGCGGTGACACCGACACCGGCCTGGTGCCAGGGTTCGGCTTCGCGATCACCGTCGCGGCCGGCCTTGAGGCACTGGACGACGCCGACACTGTGATCATTCCGGGTTACGACCACATTGACGCGACCCTGTCGGCTGAGCTTCTGGCGGCACTACGAGCAGCTCACGCCCGAGGCGCCCGACTCGTCTCCATCTGCACCGCGGCCTTCGCCCTGGCCGCGGCCGGGCTGCTCGACAGGCGCCGCGCGACCACACACTGGCGGCACGCCGAGCAATTGCGTCAGCGCTACCCACTTGTCGATGTCCTGCCAAATCAGCTCTACGTCGACGACGGCGAGATCCTCACGTCCGCCGGCGTGACCGCGGGAATTGACCTGTGCCTGCACCTGATCCGCACCGACCTGGGCGCCGCAGCAGCGAACACGCACGCACGCGATCTCGTCGCGCCGCCACGGCGACGGGGAGGCCAAGCACAGTTCATCGAACAATTCCGCCCCGAGGCGAGCGGAGATGAGCTCGCACCTCTGCGGGAGTGGATGCTTGACAACCTTGCGACGCCCCTGACCGTCGACCACCTCGCCGAACGCGCCCATATGTCGCGGCGGACACTGATCCGCCGCTTCCGCGAGGAGACCGGCACTCCGCCCATGGCCTGGCTGACCGACGCGCGCATTGACCGGGCACGCGAACTGCTGGAGGCGACCACCGTGCCCATCGAGCAGATCGGCCGCCTGACCGGTCTCGGCGCTCCCGCTTCCTTGCGGGCGGCATTCCATCGGCACCTCGGCACCTCCCCTCAGGAATACCGGATCCTGTTCCGCCACAAGGACGAGATGGCGGACGCATGATCCCGGGACGCCCTTGAATCGCCGGACTCGACAGATGCCGGCCTTCTGGGGCGACAGTTGCCAGCACGGGACCATGGCCTCACGCCGTCCTTGCCCCCGGACCTGTCCGATGCCCGCTGGGCGTAAATGGAGCTGACACCGACGGCCTGGCGAGCCGCACGCATGCAGGCCTCGGGTGCGATCACCGTTGCCGAGCCGCCGATGGCCAGAGCGTCAGGTCATGCCGCGGACCGCGGCATGGGATCGATCAGATCGGCGGCCAGCAGCGCCTGATCGAGCCCGGAATGGGTGCGCAACAACTGACCGACGCCCGTGATCTCCAGGATGCGCCTGACCCGAGCGTGCGGGGCGGCCAGGTGCAGGCCGGCGCCATGCTCATTTTGACGGTGATGCTGCTGGATGAGCAGATGCAGGCCGGAGCTGTCCATGAAACTCACCCCGGACAAATCCAGCACCAGGGGTAGGCCGGCGTCCGGATGCTCACGCTCGATGTAGGCGGTCAGTTGGGCGACGGTGGCGGCATCCACCTCGCCCACCACCTCGATGAGGGTGCCGCCGATCAGGGCTCGGCTGGTCAGATGTAGCGGTGTCACGTCAGTCATCCGTGCGGCCAGGTCCTCGGCATGGCGGCCGACCGCCTGCTCGGACATCGCGTATCCGCCTCCTCGATCGGTACGGGGACTTCGGTGGCGCTCTCAACCGTAAACCCTGAAGCGGGTTACATGAAAGAGCTTTCACTATAAACTCTGAAGTCAGTTACTTCCTGACACCGTCCGCCACCACGGACTGAAAGTGTGAGCGCCATGCAGCCCGGTCACGAGACCCCGGCCTGGACCTTCCTGACCCACCACGCCCGCGTGCTGCTGGAGATCGCCCGCAACCCCGAGGTACGGCTGCGCGAGATCGCCTCCTGGATCGGCATCACCGAACGCACCGTACAGAGCATCGTCAACGACCTGCACGACGCCGGATACCTCACCCGCGAACGAGTCGGCCGCCACAACCGCTACACCATCAACACCGACCTGGAATTCCGCTACCCCACGGAGGCCGGCATGCCGGTGCGCCGCCTGATCGCCATGTTCACCGACCGCGACCTGCCCGAGGGCCCGCCGTCGCACCAGCCGTAGACCGCTACCTCGCCGGCTCGGCGGCCGATGTGGCGGGTTGGTCGTCGTCCTCCAGCGCCCAGTACGACGCCGACCTCGCGGGCGATCTGGGTACGGACTGGCCAGGGGCGCGGTACTACCTTCCTCCCCCTGCTTCGTCAGGCCGTGTCAGGTAACGCGTTCGTTGCTATGCGTTCTGCTCATGGTGGTTCGGGAGCACTCTGGAAGCATGTCGAAGACGGCAGCAGGATCCGGACGCGCCCCACGGTCACGGGGCAGGCGGTGGACGGTCATCGCCGCGATCGTCGCGATGACAGCGTTACTGGCCGTGGGGTTGATCGGCTTCTTCGCCGACCCGCTACGCCTCCCGCCGGACGTGCTGGGCGTACTGGATCAGCGGGCCAGCGTGATCAGCATGTTCATCGGCGCAGCCGGACTGGTGGTCGCGGTGGTGGCGCTGCTGCTGCAGCTGCGCGCCGACCGTACCCAGCCGACCGCCGCCGCTGATCCAGCGGATGGCGTGCCCGAGACGCCGCCTGGCGTGTCGGCTTCGGGGGAGCGGTCGATCGCCATCGGCGGGGACAGCTCCGGCATCGTCTCGACAGGGGATGGCGCGCGCAATGTGCAGATGCGGGCGCAGGCTTCGGGGCAGGGCCGGGTGTACCAGGCCGGTGGAGACCAGACCATCAACGAACGATGACCACGACCCCGTCGGCTGACTCCCCAGCCCCGCTCCCGCGTAGCGTCCGTTCGGGGGTTGGTGCGATCGCCGTCGGGCCGTGGCCGACCGTGGTCTGTTCGGCGTGTACGGGCCGGGGCGACGAGCCCTGGCGAGCAGCATCGTCGAGCCATCGAAGAACCGCTGTCAGGTAGGGCGATCATCCCGGACTGTGCTGTGTGCGGTCGTGATGTCGACGGCCGGGCCGCCTTCGGCGATGGAGGCCGCAATACCGTCGGGTGTGACCGCCAGACCGTGGGAACGCAGGGCCCGATGGTGGTCGTTGTGGCCGTCTGGCGGTTGGTCTTGTCCAGCTCCCGGCACCTGCTTGGTGCGCTGCCGTTTCTCCTCGCGCAGTTGCAGGCGTGGGTGGCGGCGGCCGTCGCACGGCCAGCGGATGCCGCACCGGTTCGGCTACGCCGCGTCACGTCGCAGATGGCTCGCGATCAGGTCACGAAGGCGGCCAAGCGGCCTTGCGTTGGCTAGCCTCACCGGCATGCCTCTCGCCTCGATTCCCAGCCCTTCCGAAGGGGTCTGGTATCTCGGATTCATCCCGATCCGGGCCTACGCACTGTGCTTCATCATCGCGATCGGCTTCGGCATCTGGCTGAGCGAGCGCCGCTGGCGCGCCCGCGGCGGCGAGAAGGGCACGATCGGCGATCTGGCGGTCCCCGGAGTGATCTTCGGCCTGATCGGGGCTCGCCTCTATCACGTCATCACCGACTGGCAGACCTACTTCGGCCCGCGCGCGATCAAGGAGCCGTACCAGGCGCTGTTCATTTGGGAAGGCGGGCTCAGCATCTGGGGCGCGGTCGCCCTGGGAGGCGTGGGCATGTGGCTGGCCTGCCGCCGCCGGGGGCTGTCCCTGGCAGCCGTGGCCGACACGGTCGCGCCCGACATCGCGTTCGGGCAGGCGATCGCCCGCTGGGGCAACTGGTTCAACCAGGAGCTGTACGGTAGCCCGACCACGTTGCCGTGGGGCCTGGAGATCGACCAGGCGCACGGCGGCGAGCCAGGCGTGCTCTACCACCCGACGTTCCTGTACGAGTCGATGTGGGACGCGGCGCTCGGTTTCGGACTGATCCTGGCCGGTAGACGGTTCACGCTGCACCACGGCCGCCTGTTCGCCCTCTACGTCGCCGGCTACACGTTCGGGCGGTTCTGGATCGAAGGGCTGCGGATCGACCCGGTCGGCGGGGTGGACCACGCGGTGACGCTTCTTGGGCTGCGGATCAACCAGTGGACCTCGGTCGTGCTGTTCGTCGGCGCGCTGGTCTATCTCTGGGTGACTCGTAACAAGGACAACGAGGAGATCGTGGTGCCGGCCTCACAGGGCAAGGCCTCGCACGAGGAGAGCGGCGGGCAGGTCTCCGATCCGACCGAGAGCACCTGACACGACCGACATGCGGCCCGCAGGCGCGCGACGCGGCTGGCCCGGCGCTTGTGGGAGGAGTCCACGCGACCGACGAACGCGCCGAGCCTTCGCCTTGAAAGGCCGCGGATCTTGAACTCTCTGACCTGCTGAAACAGCGAGGTGCCGAGCTTCGCCGTGAGGCTCGCGCCAGCCGTCATTCCGAGTCACCCGTGCCCGCCAGCGACCGCGAGTGACCGGAGCTTTCCGCCGTTGGCGTCGAGCCAGCGGGTCGTGTCCTCCAGCTTGCGGATTCGGTCGGCGACCTCGTCGAGTTGCGCCCTCCCGTTCAGCCAGTGGCCCGCCCGCCACAGGGCGCTGCCGACCGCCCGGGCGAGGAGCAGCCGGGGCAGGGCGTCGGCCTCGGCGACGTCCAGTGGGCGGACCGAGGCGTACCCCCGGAGGAAGGCCGTCGTGCGGAGCTGCCAGTCGCGCGTCTCCAGGGCCCCGCTGTTGAACAGCGCCGCCATCACCTCCTGGACCAGGAAGCCGAGCCCGGCGAACTCGAAGTCAAGCAGCCCGCTCACCTCCCCGGTGTCCTCGTCGACCAGGGCGTTCGAGGCCGCCAGGTCACCGTGGATGACCTGGGTCGGCAGTGTGCCGCCGCCCACAGGCCACTCCTGCTCGACGCGGCGTGCCACGGCCTCGAGGTGGGAGGCCCGCTCCGCGCTGATCCCGGCGGCGCGCAGCTGGCGGCAAAGGGCGCCGACGTTCGGTACGGCGGGGTGCGCCAGAGGATTGCCGCGCCAGTCTCCCAGCCCGTCTTCTGGCGGCATGCCCAGCAACGTCTCGCCGAGCAGCCCGGCCGCCCGGCCGAAGCGCTCGAGTGCCGTCTGGCCCGTGAGGTCGGGCCGCACACCGGGGATCCACCGGCAGACGGTGGCGGGCCCGGCCGCGGTCTCGATCACGGTGTCCCTGCCGGGCGCGGCGACCGGCTCAGGCACCTGGAAGGGAAGTCCGGCCTGCCGTAGCCACCGCAGGATCCGGTGCTCGGCGCCGACCTGCGCGGCGGACAGGGTCTGGCTGACCCGGAGCACGAATCGGAGGTCCCCTTGGCGGAGCACGAACGTCTGGTTGTTGGTCCCCTGCTCGGCTCGGATGATCGTCGTGTCCGGGGGAAACCCCCACGCGGCCAGCAGCCGGACCAGGAACTCCAGGTCGGCGGGCGCAGTCACGCGCCAATTCTGGCGGCATGCCCAGGCCGGCGCGCAACCGGTTTATGGGCCTTCGGAGCAAGAGTCAGCAAAGGGTTCCAATTCCGGTCGACCAGCCAGGGCGCACTTTCCTACGCGGGTCGAGTCGAGAATCTCGGAAGTAATCCACAACTTCAACGTCATCGCCCAGCAGCAGGACGGCTACATGACCGGCTCTCTAGCAGCTGCCGTAGGCGGTGGTCAGATCGTCGGCGAAGAAGCCGACGTTGGGGCGGATCTTCAGGCGAAGGCCACGGGATTGCTGTTGGGACGCTGCCAGCGCATGGGGTTCCGGAAGTTGGTGTCCTGGAACAGGGACATCGCGCGGTTGGTGCGGTTCCAGAAGGAGGTGGCCTTGTCATGGATGTTGAAGCCGCCGATGCGCTGGCTGGCGACGCCGACGTTGGCGACATCGCCGAACGTCCCGAGGACGTCGCCCTTGAAGTCCGGATCGGCGAAGATGCAGAACATGCTGGGCTGGCACCGCTTGGAATCGAGCTGCCCGGGGGCTTGTCCGGCCTTCGGCTTTCCGCCGTCGGGAGCGGCTTGCGCGGCGTTCGGCGCGGCGCCGAGAACGGCCATGAGGGCGGCCTCGGGGATCGCGGCGGTGGCGATCGAGCGGAAGGCGCTCAAGAACATCTGACACGTCCTAAGTGGTTGAAGTTTTATCTAACTGGTCGGAGATCACCCACGTCGGTCACACTGACTCCATGGAATACGTCGTCCGGGTGCCCGCGCCGCCGCTCGACCGGTTCATCGACGACATCTACTGCCTGACCGGAGTGCCGCGCCACCGACGGATGAACGTCCCGCCGATGCCGTCGGCACACCTGTACATCAACCTGGGCGGACCCGTCCGCCTGTGGGATTCCGATCCCTCGGTGCCGCCGGCAGTGTTCACCGATGGGTGGTTCATGGGGGTATGGACCAGGCGTTTCCTCTTCGAGTACCCCACACCGGTGCGGCTCGTCGGGGTGCACTTCAAGCCTTGGGGGATCTCGCCGTTCGCCGACATGCCGGCGACCGAACTGCGGGACCGATGGGTGCCGGTCGACGACATCTGGCAACGGTCCATGGATCGGATCCGCAACCAGGTCGGCGACCTCACGTCGGCCGCCGAGACACTGCGGGTGTTGGAGGAGGAGCTGCGGTCCCGGCTTGCCGAGGCGCCGTCGCGCGGTCTCGACCTGGTCCAGCACGCAGGCTGGCGTTTGGAGACCTCCTACGGCGTGGTGCCGGTGGGTGCGCTGGCCGATGCCGCCGGGGTGAGTGGCAATCACCTGGCCACGCAGTTCAAGTCTCATGTCGGGGTCACCCCGAAGCGGGTGGCGCGGATCTACCGGTTCGCGCGGCTGATCGTGTCCGTGGACGCTCTGCGTCCGGTCGACTGGTCGCAACTCGCCCACACGGCGGGCTACTTCGACCAGGCCCACTTCAGCAGGGAGTTCAAGGACTTCACCGGCCATACCCCGACGGAATACCTGGATCTGCGGCGCCGGTTCCCCGCCGAGCGGGGGTTTCCGCCGGACAGCGGGCCGATGCCCGCCGATTGATTT
Organism: Nonomuraea sp. NPDC051941; assembly: GCF_044593615.1. Taxonomy (NCBI): domain Bacteria; kingdom Bacillati; phylum Actinomycetota; class Actinomycetes; order Streptosporangiales; family Streptosporangiaceae; genus Nonomuraea; species Nonomuraea sp. NPDC051941. The sequence continues at coordinate 36,095 of NZ_JBIUCF010000074.1, read as the reverse complement.
TTTACAAGCCCACTCGCCCCTGAGGGCGGCAGGCTCGGGGGCGAACGCGCAAGGAGATTCCAGGAGAACCTGTGGGCACAGTAATCATGCACAACGTGGTGTCGGTGGACGGCTTCATCGCCGACAAGAACGACGACGTCGGGCCACTCCACGATTGGTACTTCAACGGCGACATCCCGATCACCGAAGGCGGCGAGCAGCAGTACGACCATTCCGGAGTCGGAAGCGGCATCAAGGTCTCACGTGCATCGGCGGAGTACGTCCGGTCGACGTGGGAGACGATCGGCACGATCGTGATGGGCCGCCACCTGTTCGACCTGGTGAACGGCTGGGAGGGTCGGCCGCCCGCGGGTGACCACGTGGTCGTGGTGTCCCACCGGCCCAAGCCTGAGGGCTGGCACCCCGAGGCTTCGTACCATTTCGTCGATGGCGTGACGGCTGCGATCGACAAGGCCCAGGAGCTCGCCGGGGAGCGAACCGTCGCTGTGAACGCCGGCGACGTGGGCAGCCAGATCTTGGCGGCCGGCCTCGTGGACGAGGTGGCGATGGACGTGGCGCCGGTGGTGTTCGGGTCGGGCAAACGCTACTTCGGCAGCATCGACGGGCAGCATCTGCTGGAGGATCCCCACGTGGTCATCCAGGGCGAAGGGGTGCTACACCTGAGGTTCAAGGTGCGCCGTTGAGGCGTGCTGAGACTGCTCCGATGAGCATGGCTCAAGGATCTAGGTCCGCCGGGGATCACCGTGCTGGAGACCCTGGAGGTCCTGGCCTGAGGACGTCAGATGGTCTCACCCAACTGCTCGGCCACCTGCTCCAGGCCACCCTTGATGAGCCGCCCGTAGTCGTCGTCGCCAAGCACGCCGATCCCGTCCCGCGCCTGCTGGAGGTGCTCACGGGCGCGATCGAGATCGCCCAGCTTGCGATAGCACTCACTCAGGTTCAGGTGCAACGACGGATACAAGCCGGCCACCGAAAGCGGCACTCCGGCTTCGGCCACCCGCTCATCGGTGACTTGATCAGCGGCGGCAAGCGCTCGCAGATCCCACATCAGCTCCTCATGCACGTCGTCCTGCACGTCGGCCATCGAGTGGGCAAGAACGCAAACATGCAGCGGATCGCCTTGCTCGCCGCCGATGTCATCCCAGATCTGCGCGAACAGGTCGCGAGCAGCTTCACGCTGACCTTGGTGGTGATGCAACTCCACCCCCTGGCCGATCCGGGTCATCGTTGGGTCGGTCGTCATGAGGGCTCCTTGATCGTCGCGGGCAAGCGCGGTCAGCCTACTCGCCTGACGCGGCTCAAAAACCGCCATGCGGTTGACCAGCAGGTTCGCTTGAGCAGCCCGGATAACGACCGGGAGCCGCACGCGACGACCTCCGGGTGCTGACCGACATTCCGGCCGATCAGCCCCCGAGTGTTGTCCGGTACCGGGACCGACCTTGATCGTGGCGAGAATCAGACCCGCATGTGGGCCTCAGCGAGCATGGGGGTTTCGCCGAGCTGCTGGAGGGCGAGTTGCGCAGCGCTGATTCCGACCTCGGCCAGCAGTCCCGGCGCGGCTGATTGGTCTGTGGCCACGGCGAGGGAGTCACCGCGGCTGACGGCCGGGCGGTCGTGCCATGTCGTCCCGGGCAGGTCGATGGCTCCGGTGCAGTCCGTGCGCAGGGCGCTGCGGTACCACTGCAGCGCCGCGCGCCAGCCGGGCCAGGATTCGTCGAGAAGATGCTGAACGCGGCGTTCGGCGTCGGCTTTCCGCTCGCCTGGGGCGCATGCGGCGGAGATCTGGATGAGTTCGTGTCCGGGCGGGGCCAAGGTGGGGTCGGCGAGGCCGTAGCGGGCGGCGTAGATCCGGGCATCGAGGTCCATCACCCGGAACCAGTCTGGGCCGCTGTCGGCCCGCAGGCCCAGGTCGACTGTCGTCACGCGGGCGCCGGGCCAGGTGAGCGATCGGTCGCCGGTCAATTGGCGCGCCGTGGCGAGGCTGGTGGCCAGGATCGTCGGGCCCGCGGGCAGGGCAGGCACCCGTGTCCGGGTGCGTATCTGCGCGCCGAGGCCGGCTGCCCGCTCGGCCAGAAGATCGACCAGGGTGGACCACCCGCCGGTCACGTACCGGACGCCGCCGGCCATCGCCCGGCGCAGGCGCTGGTGGGCGAACGCGGCCGAAAGCCGCCCGGGGTCGTGGTCGAAGGTGAAGATGAAGACCACTCCGACGATGGCCTCAGCCGTCCTGGCGTCGACGTGCCGGAGCAGCCATGCGCGCAACGATTCCTCTACGGGCGCCTCGGTGGGTAGCGCGGCGATGACCTGGCTGAGTTCGGCCGGCCACGGTCCGAGCCGGCCTCCGGCCCGGACGAGGGTGGCATGGCGCGGCGCCTCCACGATGGGCGGGGTGAGGCCGCGGCGCTCCAGCCACGCCCACCATGGCCCGTCCACGTAGATCGCGTGGGTACCGAGATTGGCCCGGTAAGGAGCCGCCAGCGTGCGTGCTCGCCCACCCGGCCGGGGATTTGCCTCGGCGACGGTCACCCGCCAGCCGCGTTCGGCCGCCTCGATGGCGGCGGTGAGCCCGGTCAGGCCGGCGCCGACGATGTGCAGATCTGGTTTCACAAGATAGCCCTTCTGCGTGATGTCCTCCTGGCTGGAAAGTGGCGGGGAACCCGTGAAAGGTTCCGGCTGATGTTCTTGTAATCTTCCTGGCGTGGACCCCGAGAACGTCGCCGCCGCTCAGCAGGGGGACGCGCTCGCGTTGGACCGGCTTCTCGACGAGCTGGCCCCGTACGTCCGCCGATTGTGCGCTCGGATCGCCCCTGCGGCGGCCGACGATGCCACGCAGGAGGCCCTGCTGGCGGTCTTCCGGGGCCTGCCGTCGCTGCGCGCCCCTGAGGCGATCATGACCTGGGTCCGGTCGGTCACGGTCCGGACGGCGATCCGGCTCGCCCACCGGCATGACCTGGAGGTCGCCGCGGAGGAAACGCTCATGGCCGGCCACGTCTCCTCTCAGGAAGGGCTGGTGGACATCGATGATGCCCTGGCGCGCCTGCCTGTCTCCCAGCGCGCCGTGCTGATGTTGCGTACGCAAGAAGGCCTCAGCGAACAAGAGATCGCCGACACGTTGGGGATCCCGATAGGAACCGTGAAATCCCGGCTGCATCGGGCCAGGGCCGCGTTCCGGGAGGTGTGGGAATCGTGAACGATCCTGTGGCGCACCCCGATATCGACCCGATCGACCGCCTGGCCATTCTCGCGGCCGCCTTGCCCGGCGCCGTTGTCGGGCAGCGCCGCATCGCCGCCCCCTTCGAGGCTGTGTGGCAGGTCGTCGCGGACCTGGAACACGCCACCCCCCGCTACGAGCCCGGCGTCGCCCACGTGCGCGTCATCGAGCGGCGCGGCGAGTTCCTGCGCCTGCTGGTGCAGGACAGCGCCGGCCGCGAGGACGCGATGGACGCCAGGCTCCGGCCGGGCTGGTGCCTGATGCAGTCCGCCACAGTCGTCATCGCCTTCGCCGCCCGCCGCCTGGGCAGCGAGACCCTGCTGGCGCATCTTGAACACCGGCGCGGGCAGACCCCGGAACCCGGCCGAAGCGAGTCGCACCACCGCCGGGCCACCCTCGCGAAAATCGACCAGGAGCTCCACACCATCGAAAGTCTCGCTGCCCACTATGGGCGCTGAGTCCCGGGATATCCCTCCAGGACGGTCACGTCCTGGAGGGCACGGTACCTATGCCTGATGCGGACCGGCGAGGCGCTCGGTCAGGAACTCGCGCTCGGCCTCGTTTCCGGTCAACTCCAGCGCCTGGCGGTAGGCGATCGAGGCCTCCTCCCGGCGGCCCAGCCGATGCAGCAGGTCCGCCTTGATCGCCGGTAGGTACCGGTATCTCGCGATCCGGTCGTCCTTCTCCAGCTCCGCTACCTCTTCCAGCGCCCGCGCCGGCCCGGAGACCATGGCCACCGCCACCGTGCGGTTCAACGCCACCACCGGTGACGGCCACACCGTCAGCAGTTCGTCGTACAGGGTCACGATCTGCGGCCAGTCCGTCTGGTCGTAGGACGGCGCCTCGGCGTAGAGGGAGGCGATCGCGGCCTGCAGGACATAGCGGCCCGGTCGCCCGCCGCGCAGCCCGTCCACGATCAGGCCGTGCGCCTCGGACATCGCCGAACGGTCCCAGAGCGATCGATCCTGGTCCTCCAGACGCAGCAAGCGCCCCTCGGCATCGACCCGGGTGGCGCGCCGGGCATCGGTGACCAGCAGCAGCGCGAGCAGCCCCCGCACCTCCCGCTCGTCGGGCATCAGCTCCCGCAGCGTCCTGGCCAGCCGCACCGACTGGTCCACCAGGTCCGTACGCACCAGCGATGCGCCGGACGGCGCGGTATGCCCGGCGGTGAACAGCAGATGGATCACGCCGAGCACCGCGCGCAGCCGATCCGGCAGCTCAGCGCGTTCCGGCAGCCGGAAGGGGATCCGCGCGGCCGAGATCTTCTTCTTCGCCCGGGTCATCCGGGCGGCCATCGTCGGCTCCGACACCAGAAGCGCCCGGGCGACATCGGCGGTCGTCACCCCGCACACCAGTCGCAGCGTGAGTGCCAGCTGCGCCTCCTGCGCCAACGCCGGGTGGCAGCACATGAAGATCAGCCGCAACCGCTCGTCCGGCACCACGTCCTCCGGCTCGACGGCGGCCGGCTCGTCCTCCGCCTCCTCGGGCTCCACCAGCAGCGGGAGCTTCGAGCGGAACGTCTGCTCGCGCCGCACCGCGTCCATCGCGCGGCGTTTGGCCGCGGTGGTGAGCCACGCCTGCGGCGTGTCCGGGATCCCGTCGCGGGCCCAGCTCGCCAGGGCCGCGGCGTATGCCTCCTGCACGCACTCCTCGGCCAGGTCCAGGTTGCGCGCGACGCCCGCCGTCGCGGCGAGCACCAGGGCCCATCCGCGACGGTACGCGTCCGCGACCGCCGATTCGACGTCCGCCGGGGACGTCATGCCGTGGCGGGCCGATCCGCGATGAAGCCGCCTTCGATGGGCCGCACCTCGACACCGCCGCCCTGCTGGGTGGCGGGATTGGCCCGAGCGATCTTCAGAGCGGCATCCAGGTCGGGCGCCTCGATGATGGCGAACCCGGCGATGACCTCCTTGGCGTCGACGAACGGGCCGTCCGTCACCACGTCGCCGCGGATCGAGGTGGCTGTGTCGGCCGGCTGTAGCGCGAATGCCGCGACCAGCGCGCCGGAGTTCACCAGGTCCTCGAAGTGGCGCTCGTGGGCCTCCCGCGCTCCGGGAACGACCTCGGCCTCGTCGATGTGGGCCTTCGTGTGGATGAGGATCGCGTACTGAGCCATGGTGGCTGTCCTTCCAGGTGCTTGTTACTGGCTTACACCCTTATGTCGAACGGCCTGCCCGGATTCGACAACCCACCTCCGTGGTGATGGCCGTGCCGGGTGGGTGTGCGGCGCGCCCCGCCGGACGCTAAAGTTCGCGATCAACGACTGTGTTGTCGCGCCTGTCATCTCATGCGCCAAGCACGTCGGCAGTTGCCGGAGCGACGACCAGAGGACGTGGGTGGCCAGCCAGAGCAGAGGACGGCCGGGCTGGCTTCATGTCGGCGCGCTCGAAGATCGCGTCCACAGGGCATGGGGTCCGGGCACGTTCCCTCCTGCCGAAACCCTGCTGGCGATCATGACGTTGTCCGCGGTGCCGCGCGCCTTGGGCACCCGGCTGGCCGCTCATCTGGGCGGCGGGATCGTCGTGGGACCCGGGGCCGTGCCGGACTTACCGGGCTTCGAGCATTTGCGGGGCATCCCGCTGCCCGTTCAGCAGGGCGAGTGGGAGCGCAGCGCCGGCGTTTACGACCCGAGGCGGCGCATGATCGGGGTGGGCAGCGTGCCGTCGCCGTCGGCGAGCGTGGCAGGCCATGAGCTGGGGCACGCGGCCGACGACATGGATGGCATGCCGTCCCAGACCCCGTTCTGGACAGCCCTGCACGCCGCGAGCGCCGGACGCCTCGCCCCGCCTTACCGGGCGGCGGTCACCGAGCTGTACGCCGAAGCCTTCGCCTGCGTTCTGGTCCGGCGGGCCCGGCGGCTCATCGAGCTGTTCGGCGATGAAGACGCGGCCCGGCAGGCTTATGCCTGGTTCGCGGGACGGTACGGGATCCGCTGAGCGGCACCCCTGCCGATGGCGCACCGGGCCGCTATGCTGGGCAGAGAACCGTGGCAGATGGGACGGAGGGGATGAAGCACATGACCGCGATCATGCTGGCCGGCGGCGTCCTTCGCGTCCCGACCTCCACCGTGCTCCCCGACGGCACCCGCATCGACGGCACCAGGGACATCACGCCCGACGCCCCGGACTACCACGACTGGTTGCCGCACGCGATCGACGAGGAAGCCTCCTGGCACGGTGACCGCGACGACGAGGACATCTTGCGACGCTGGCGGGCCGCGGCCAGCGCCTGATCGTCCGCGGGCCGTGGCCGGCCCCCGGACCTGTCCGTCACCACCACGCGATCAGCCGGCCTGCAGCCGCCTTGCAAGCGACACCTGATCAACTACCGGCATCGCAACGGACAAGGCCGGCCCACCAGGCGCCGGCCATCAGCATGAGGAAGAAAGATGGCATCGATCGTCTTCGGGGCATTCGCCGTCATCGCACTGATCGTGGGCGTGGTGCTGTTCCTCGTGTTGAGGCGGAAGCCGCACACCCGGGCCGGGGCGTACGTCAGCGCGGCGTGCCTCTTCCTGGCCGCGGGCGTGCTCACCATGGGCTTCCTGTCGTTCGCGAGCCTGGAATCCGCCTCGCTGCGGACCTTCACGCCCGAGGAGCGCGCGGCGGCGCTGCCGTGCAACGCGACGGTCCTGGGGGCCGAGGAGACGTCCAACAAGCTCAACGGACGCTACATCTGGATGTTGCGGCTCCGCGTGACCCCTCAGGCCGGAGAGCCTTACGAGATCGAGCGCGCGGCCCGGCTCACCTCGTCCATGGGGGAGCGCCTGGAGCGGGGGAACGCCGTGCTCGCCTGCCTGGTGGCCCCCACCGACCACACGCGGATCGAGATCTCGGCCCTGGCCTGAGCCGTGCGCTCCTTGCTGACCTCGGACCAGGCCTTCATCCTGACGACGAAGAGCTGTTCGAGGCGTTCAGACGCACAGCCAGCGATACATGCCGTGGTTGAGCCGCACCGCCTCGCGGGCCAGGTCCCGCAAGGCGGTGATGCGTTCGATCTCATGGTCGTCGAGCAGCTCGTCCTCGGCATACTCACGCAACCGCGCATCTTCCGTGGCGGCCAGTACGGCGACCGTCTCCGGCATCACCCGGTCCACGCCTGACACCTCACTGTCATCCACGACGACCTCGCTGTCGCCGAACTCGCTGGTGTCGCGCCCGCTGAGCTCGGCCGCCAGGTCGGAGAGTTCGTCGATCCAGCCCTTGCAGTCGACGTACGGCAGCTTCGCGTACGCCGGTCCGCTCGACAGAGCCCGACGAGCCGACTCGTCAGAGTCCGCCGTGAAGTAGTCGACCAGGACGCCCATGGTCGAACACCTTATCGATCAAACCGCCAAGAGGCGGCCTGTTGCCCCGAAAACGTGAGCAACGCGCCGAGATCCCACCTTTAAAGACGGGGCGTCGCAGGTCAGGCGCGTGCGCCGCCGTCCACCCGGAGGACGGTGCCGGTCACGAAGGAGGCGCGGTCGCTGAGCAGCCAGGCGGCGGCCTGGGCGATCTCGTCGGGATCGGCCGCGCGGCGCAGCGGGGTTCGGGCCTTGAGCCGCTCGACGAGACCGGGGGAGTGCTCCTCCCACGTACGGATCATCTCGGTCAGCGTGTTGCCAGGGGCGATGGCGTTGACGCGGATTCCTTCGGGGCCGTAGGTGATGGCGGCCGACTCCGTGAGGCTGTTGACGGCCCGCTTCATCGCCCCGTAGGCGGGCAGTTCGGGGTTGCCCATCAGGCTGCCGACGCTGGAGTTGTTGACGATGGCTCCCGTGCCTGCGGTGGCGCGGATGGCGGCGATCTCGGCGGTCATGGCCAGCCACGGGCCCCTGAGGTTCACGGCGTAGAGGAGGTCGAAGTCGGCCTCGTTCACCTGGTCGATCGGGCCGGGCGGCGTGATGGTCGCGCCGTTGTTGAAGGCGACGTCGAGCCGGCCGTACAGGTCCACGACGCGATCGACGGCGGCGCGCACACTGGCGGCGTCGGCGAGGTCGCACACCACGTAACCGGCGATGCCGCCCGCCGCCCGTACCTCCTCGGTCACCGCTTTCAGCTGTTCCTCCGTACGGGCCGCGAGCAGCACCCGGGCGCCCTCCCGGGCGAACAGCCGGGCCGCGGCGGCGCCGATGCCGCGCCCGGCGCCCGTGATGAAGGCGACCTTACCTGCCAGCAGCCCCATGGACGTGTCGTTGGCGTTGTGCATGGCAGTCAGCCTGCGCCAGTGTGCCGGGCTTATCCAGGTACAACCGGTACATGCCAGGACTGCGCACATTCGTGCAAGCTGGGAGTATGGACAGACAGGAACTGGCGGCCTTCCTGCGCAGCAGGCGCGAGCGGATCATCCCCGCTGACGTGGGGCTGCCTGCCGGGCCGCGCCGCCGTACGCCCGGGTTGCGCCGCGAGGAGGCGGCGCAACTGGCCTTCATCTCGACCGAGTACTACACCCGGCTGGAGCAGGCCCGCGGTCCACGCCCGTCGCAGGAGGTGCTGGCCGGGCTGGCCCGGGCCCTCCGCCTGTCCGACGCCGAGCGCGACCACCTCCACCGCCTCGCCGGCGCACCGCCCGCCCCCGCGCCGGGGCCCTCGCGCGAGGTGCGCCAGAGCATCCTCGACCTGCTGCGGCGGCTGCCGCAGGCCGCCGCGATCGTGACGTCCGCGATGTACGAGATCATCGCCTGGAACGACCTGGCGGCCGCGCTCATGGAAGACTTCTCCGCCCTGTCGCGGCGCGACCGCAATCTGGTGCGCCGCGTCTTCCTCGGACCGCACCCTCAGGGACGGCGGTTGTACGGGGTGTCGGATGCGGATGAGTTCGCCCGCTCTTCGGCCAGCCACCTGCGCGCCACCGCCGCCCGCTACCCTGACGACCCCGAGGTGGCCGAGCTGGTGCGTGAGCTTCACGAGGGAAGCGAGGAGTTCGCCCGTCTGTGGGACTCCCACGACGTGGCCGGCGCACCCATGATGACGAAGACCTTCCAGCATCCGCTGGTCGGCCCGGTCACCGTCAACTGCGACGTTCTCGACATCACCGACCGGGACCAGCGGGTCGTGATCTACACCGCCGTCCCCGGTTCGCCGTCCGAACAGGCGCTGCGCCTGCTGGCGGTCGTCGGCACGCAACGCATGGACGTTCCGACCTGAGATTTCCCGGTGGGTGGCCTGGGCGCCCGCGGGCTCGGGTCGGCCGCGATCCTTATTGATAGCGGATTGAGCAGGCCGCTGCCGCTCGCTTCACGCCGGATCGACCACCCTGCTCACGATCCACGCGTGCTTCCCGACCTGCCGGCCGCGGGTGAATCCGTACTGTTCGAAGAGCTCGACCGTCGCGCTGAACAGGAAACGGCCCGGCGCCTCGCGGCCGGTGGTCACCTCGGAGATGGCCTCGACGAGGCCGCCCCCGGCCAGGGCGATCTGGTCGAGCGCGCCTTCCAGGGCCATCCGTGCGACGCCCTGGCGGCGATGCCGGCCGTCGACGTAGAAGCAGGTGATCCGCCAGTCCGGGCGGGGTGGCGCTTCCTTGTCGTACGCGCGCCGGTGCTTGATGCCGGGGAGCTCATCGGGGCTGCCGTACTGGCACCATCCGTGCGCGGCGCCGTGCTCGTCGAGGACGAGCGCTGCATGAGCGCGACCCGTACGGACCCGGTCCTCCTTGACGGCGCGACGGCCGGCCCCCCTCTGGTTGCCCTCCGGATGAAAACCGACGCACCAGCACCCGCCGAAGATCCCGTTGTTGCGCTCGACGAGCTCCGCGAAGGCGGGCCAGGTGGCGGCGTCCAGGGGCCGGACCGCATACGACATATGGATACCTTCGCACGCCCGCCGGAGGGCCCCTGCTGTTAGCCGCTCTCGTGGTGATCGCCTGTGCCGTCCACCGCCGTCTCAGGCAACTCGCCGACCACGGGCAAACGGCGGTGATGGGTAGTGACGTCATGGCCGTCATCCTCGGTGGATGCGGGCATGGCGGGCTTCACACCGGGCGCTTGGCGCCCGATTCCCCGTCGGCTAGCACCATGGCGCACTGCGGCGGGCGGACCACGTTCGTGTTCGCGGACGACCCGGCGTTCGCACTGGCCGGAGTGGTGCACAGCGACAGCAGGGCAACCAGGGCGGCCGCCGAGGCGGCGGTACGGCGAGTCCAGGTACGGGTCTGCATGCGGCTCTCCAGTCGGCCGATGAGCACGACGGTACTGCCTCCCAGCATCGGCGCCGGGGGTCAGCCCGTCCACCCCCAGAACGGCGGGTAATTCGTGAAGTCGTCAGGCCGGATTGCGGTTCACTCGCCCGATGGACGCCGGGCTCGACCGGGAAGGAGCGCCATCGCTCAGCAGCACCGAGACCGGACGAATCCCGGGAAGCTCGGCCCATGGCCTGGGCCTCGCGGACGCCCCCGGCTCGTAGACAAGAGGAGACGATCCTGGCAGCCGCGGATTCTCGGGCTCAACGCACCCCTTACGATGGCCGGTCATGGGAACGGACTGGGTGCCCGCGGCGGTACGCGACCACGCCGACCTCGCCGCACTCGAACACCTCGTCCGCACGCACGCAGCCCTCCCAACGCAGGGCACATACGCACGCAACGACGTGGACCAGCGGCTGCGCGCCCTGCTGATCATCGACACCGACGCGGATGGCGCCTGGCCGAGCCATCGGGTGGCCGTCATCGGTCACAACCCCTTGTTCCCGCCCGAGTGGCGGCAGGCCGCCTGGTCGACCCTCCTGCCGGAAGAGCTTCGGGTGTGGTCGGCGCGATGGCGCCACTGGTACGACTCCGTCATGGCCGGCCAATACCGCCACTACCTCCACCGGCTGCGCACCTGGGAGGTGAGCCAGGAGCTCGCCCAGGCTCAGGCCGAGCTGGTCGCGGCGGCGCGCGCCGCTGAGAGCCGTACGAACGCCTGGACCCGCAGGCCCGATTTCCGTCGCGCCCGCGATCTCGTGTCCGCTCTCCCACCCCCGCCCCTCATACCTGCTCCCGGCCCGCCCCCACGCAACCACGCAGAGGACCGGGAGGGCTCCGGGCAGGCGGCCTGCGAAGAGACGGTGGCCGGCCACCGCGTGGTGCTGGAGCGTGCCGCGCGCGAGTTCAGCCGTACGGTGCCGAGCCGGTTCAAGCGCAACCCCCGCTGGTCGCCCGGCCTGGAAGAACTCTTGCCCGACACCTGGTTGGAGGAGTTCTTCGCCTGGCTGGACCCGGTGGTCCGGTCACGCCGGGGCCTGTACCTGTGGTTCTGACCACTTCCCTGACCTGCGCTACATGGTGAAGCCGATGCTCCATCGGAAGACAACCCCGTAAAGGATCGCTCTGAAGTTAGAGGTCAGCGCAAAACCAGCACATCGCTGCCGCCGCGGGGTACAGCGCGATCGGCGGCACGGGACGGCGAGTGCCTCCCGTGGTAGAGCTCCAAGGTTCCTTACGGTGGCGGCGGAGTCAGTCGGGCGGGGTTTGCCCGGTTCGTTCCCGCCACCCCGGCACACTGCCGGATGACGACGCCGGCTGCCCCGATACGAAGGCGGGACCGGGGTCGATCGGTCGCGCGGCAGGCCCGGAACCTCGGCGGCGGATCCATAGGCGTGGCCTGCCGCTGATCGCTTACTGAGCGGACCGAATCGTCGTGAGGAGGTCCGCCGTCGTCGTGATGGCGTGTGCGTAGGTCGGCCCGTTCAGCTCGTGAGCCGCGTGCAGCATCTCCGCGGTGAAGGCCGCGGTCGCGTCCCGTACCAGGGTTACGTGGTATCCGAGCTCCATGGCGTACCTGCCGGTCGACTCGATGCAGGTGTTGGCGAGCAGGCCGATGATGATGACGTGGGTGATGCCGTGCTGCCGGAGCATCAGGTCGAGATCGGTGTTGGCGAAGCCGCTCTGCGCCCAATGCTCCTTGACGACGACGTCGCCGTCCTGGGGGGCGAGATCGGGGTGCCATTCGCCGCCCCAGCTGCCTTTTGCGAAGGTATGGCGTTCCTGGATCCCGCGCTGGGTGGGATTGGGGTGGTTCCAGTCGTCGTAGTCCCCGGGTTGCCACTGCCGATGCGGAACGACGAACACCTGGATCCCGGCCTCCCGTGCGGCGGCGACCACCGCGCGTAGATTGTCCAGAAGCCCCACGCGCTGGGCGACCTCCTTCAACCGGGGCCAGATCTTCCCGCCCTCGGACAAGAAGTCGTTGTAGGGATCGACCAGGAGGACCCCGACCCGGCTGAGTTCGTAGGACGTGCCGGTCATCGCGCAGTGGGCTTCGTGTCAGGGTTGTTCACCGCGGTCGGCTGGCTTCGTGCGGCGACTCTGTTGTGCATCGGTGTGTGCCTGCTCACGCCCGTGGTGTACCCCGGTCCCGGACCGAGCTCGGCGATGCGGTCGAAGTCTTGACAGGCTCTTTGTCCGTCCCGCCCGCATCAGCACCATGCGGACGGCCTCGTCCTTGAACTCATGGGTGACGGGCTGTTCGAGGCTCAGTACGCCGCGAGCGTAAGCGCGTTGGCGGCCTCGTTGAGCGGCTTCATGATCGGCCGCATCGCCAGATCCTTCCAAGGCAGGCGGCTGACCAGCCGCATCATCGTGGTCTGCAGCTTGATCTGCCGCGGGCTGCCCGCGACCATCTGCGCGGCGTTGCTCGCGCCGAGCGCCACGTTCACGTCCACGTACTCGCGCATCGCTTCCCGATATCCGGCATAAGCCGCACGATGGTCGCCCGCCGCCGCGCTCATTTCACCGGCCAGTACGTACGCACCCACCAGCGCGAGGCTGGTGCCCTGCCCGGACAGCGGGGACGGGCTGTAGGCGGCGTCGCCGACCAGGGCGATCCGGCCGGCGGACCAGTGCTCCATGCGAACCTGGCTGACCGGCGTGAAGTAGAAGTCCGGCGAGTGCGGCATGGCTCGCAGCAGCGCGTCGCTCTCCCACCCGACGCCGGCGAACGCCTCGGTCAAGATGCGCTGCTGCGCGGCCCTGTCGAAGCGGTCGGGCAGGACGGTGGGGCTCGGGAAGACGAACTGCGCCTTCGCGGTGTCGGGCCTGGTGGCGTAGACGTTCACGACCTTGCCGGGCGTCGGATAGAGCAGCTCCCAGTGGTCGAGTCCGAGGTGGTTGGGGACGGTGAAGACGGCCGCGTGCATCCCGAGGGGGTGGACGTAGCGCTCCTGCGGGCCGAAGGCCAGGCGGCGTACGGTCGAGTGCAGGCCGTCGGCGCCGATGACGAGGTCGAAGCGGCGTGGCGGGGCGTGGCGGAAGGTGACGTCGACGCCGTCGGGGCCTTCGTGGAGGCCGGTGATCGTGTCGCCGAACAGGTATTCGCAGCTCTCACGTGTCGCGTCGTAGAGGAGCCGGGCGAGGTCGCCACGCATCACCTCGTCGTCGCTGGGAGCGCGCATGCCGATGAGGTCGGGACCCAGGTTGGCCAGTGGCTTGCCGCTCTCGGCGACCCACGAGCCGCCGCGGATGGCGGTACTTGCCCGCCGTACGGCCTCCAGCATGCCCATCCGCTCGACGACCTGCATGGCCACGCCGCGCAGGTCGACCTTGTAGCCGCCGTCGCGCAGTTCGGAGGCCAGCTCGACCACGGTGGGGGTGAATCCGTAGCGGCGCAGCCAGTAGGCCAGGGCGGGGCCGGCCACGCTGGCGCCGGAGATCAGAACGGTGCGGTTGGCGAGTCGCCGTGAGTTCGTCATGCCAAGAACCGTAACGGCATTACCAGAGCTTTGGCAACTAATTTCCTATGCTGTTTGCCATGCGACTTGGCGTGGTTGGCCGTCTTGGCAAGGATTTGCCAAGCGTGTGTCGGGTGGCTAGCATGAGCTGCGGCAGAGGGCCGGTCGGCCCGTGCTCTCACCTGGCAAGGAGACGACAGATGCTGACGCAGCCCGCCTTCGGCCGACGGCTCAAGCAGCTGAGGACCGAACGCGGCCTGACCCAGGCCGAGCTCGCGGGCGAGGGGATGTCCACCGGATACCTCTCCCGACTGGAGTCCGGGGCCCGACCCCCCACTGACGAGGCCGTGGCTCACCTGGCCCGCCAGCTCGGCGTCGCCCCCGAAGACCTGGCCGAACCGCCCGACTGGTCGCTGGCGCGCAGCCTGGCCGCCACCGTCGGACTCGACGTGGACGAGGCCGGCGAGCTGCTGGCCCGAGCCCTGCGTACGGCGGGCAGCGAGGACCCCCTGCTGCGCTGGCAAGCGCTGTGGCAAGTCGCCGAATGGCGACGCCACAACATGGAGCACGCCGAGGAGCGCAGCTGCCTGGACGAGTTGGCGGCGCTCGCCGAACAGCTCGACCTGCCCGAGTTGCGCGCCCGAGCACGGGCGCGACTGGCGCGCGCACAACGCGGGGCGGGCCAGGTTCCGGCCGCGGTCGAGACCGCGATCAGCGCCTACCGCCTGGCCGTCGACGAGGGCCTGACGACACGCATCGTGGCCGACACCCTCCTGGCACTGGTGTCCTCGCTGGCCGAGGCGGGCCGGATGGCCGAGGCCCGCCAGCACGCCGACGAACTGCTCACCGTGGTCGCGAGCTTGCCCGCCGGCAGGCTCCTGGCGGAGGCGGCGTGGACCGTGGCCGGCGTCCGGCTCCGCCAGGGCGAGCCCCAGGTCGCGCTGAAGCTGGTCAACGACGCCTTGGAGCAACTCCAAGGCCGCCTCGACCCGGCCATGTGGGTGCGGCTGCGAATCGTCGCCGCCCGCCTCCACCTCAACTTGACCCCGCCCGAGACCGAGCCCGCCCGGCGCCGTATCGAGGAGGTCGAGGCGTGTCTGCCGTTCGCCGGCACGCCCACGGTCGAACAGGAACTGCTCGCGCTACGCGCACGCCTGGCCTTCCACACCGGGCACACCGACGAAGCCCGCACCCTGCTCGACCGACTCGCCGACGCGCACGACCACCTGGACTATCAGGAGCAGATCCGCCTGGACGTGCTGCGCAACCAGCTCCTGCTGCTGGGCGGCAAGCAGGATGAAGGCATGCGGGGCCTTCGAACGCTGGCCGAGCAGGCGCAGGAGCGCGCCAACTTCGACCTG
The DNA here is from genome assembly GCF_044593615.1 of Nonomuraea sp. NPDC051941. Classification (NCBI taxonomy): domain Bacteria; kingdom Bacillati; phylum Actinomycetota; class Actinomycetes; order Streptosporangiales; family Streptosporangiaceae; genus Nonomuraea; species Nonomuraea sp. NPDC051941. The sequence continues at coordinate 20,895 of NZ_JBIUCF010000074.1, read as the reverse complement.
GCCGCGGAGATCTGGCGCCACGCCGCCGAGTCACTGGCTCGAGCCGGCGGCGAGAACCAGTTCCCCGGAGTCTGAGCGCAGGGATATGCGCTCCAGCGCACCCCCACCAGCCGTCATGGCCCCTCATAGAGCCTCCAGGCGAAGTCAGGTGCGGTCAGGCCGGGTCGGGTTGGGCGTGGGTTCGTATGGCCGTCCGTCCTCGACTCTCGCGTTGGGCTCGCTCGCCGACGAGATGTTGTTGCGCGCTCTGCAGAGCGTTCCGAGCCGCTCGTGCCGCAGTCCTGGCAGCGAGAAGATCCCGTACCTGGTGCGATGGCTGGTTCTGGCAAGGAGCGCCCCGGGCGCGGGGGAGCGCGGGTCAGTCAGTTGGTGAAGAAGGTCTGCAGGTGGCGGTTCACGGGATCGGGGCAGTCCAGCTGGGGCGCGTGGCCGCAGCCGTCCAGGATGTGGAGCTGGTCATGGGGCAGCAGTTCGGCGAAGCGGTGGGCGCGCTCGACGGGCTGGATGGTGTCCTGTCTGCCCCACAGCACCAGGGTGGGGGTGTTGGTGGCGGGCAGGGCACGTTCGGTCTGCGCCCAGTCCAGGCGGCGTTCCAGCAGGTAGGTGGCGCGGATGTTGTCGCGGAAGGTCATCGGCGCCCACCACTCGTCCAGCAGGCTGTCGGTGATGCGGTCCTTGTTGACCATCATGCCTTCGGCCAGGCTACGGACGGTGGACTTGCTGGTGGACAGCTTGGTGGCCAGTTCGCCGACGACGGGTATCTTCAGCGCTTCCCACATCCACGTGCCCGGCAGGTCCAGGCCGGTGGCGTCCAGCAGGGCGAGCTTGCTGACGCGGTCGGGGTGGCGCTGGGTGAACGCCAGGGCCCAGCCGCCGCTCCAGGAGTTGCCCGCCAATCCGGCCTGCCGTACGCCGACAGCGTCCATGAACGCACCGAGAGCGGTGGTCATGGCGGCCAGGTCGTAGCCGAAGTCGGGGTCCTTGAGCCGGGTGTAGCCCTGGCCGGGCAGGTCGACCACATACACGGTGTGGTCGCGGGCCAGCACGCTGACTTGGTCCTTCCAGCCGATCACCGAGGTGCCGCCGGGCGAGATCAGGATCACCGGGGAGCCGGAGCCGGCACGGATGTAGTGGAAACGTGCCACTGCGGTGTCGGCGTACTTCGAGCCCATCATGTCCAGGTACGGCGAGCGGAAATCGGCCTGGGCGGGCTGCCAGCCGTAGGCGCCGAACAGCAGCAGTGCCACCAGCACCGCGATGGTGGACAGCAGCCACCGGCGCAGCCGCTTGCGCGGGGGGCGGTGGCCGGAGGCGGGGGATTGCCCGTCGAGTCGAACCATGATCATCCTTCACTTGGCCGTCGGTGCCTTCCCAGACGGGCGAGTGATGGGAGGTGTGACAGCTCGCGTGTGTGATCCGGCTCACGCACTGCGCGGATGTACGGTACGGACGGCCAGCCGGGCTCACCCTGTCAGGTCGAGCCGGCGATCCTGGGGCTCATTCACGCGGTCGTGGTTCTCCCGCGGTCATCGGGATGGTGTGCGGCGACAGCTGGAACCCTCATCGAAATTCGCCTGGTAGCTGAGACAGCGATTTTCCCGCGCCTGACTTCAGCCCACTCATGAACACGCCCGTGAGGGAAATCCCTCGACATGCAACCCCGACAATGCCGTGGCCGCGCTGCGCGACTTCACCGCCACCGGGTCGGCCGAACGTGCTTCGAGGCACCGGCGGAGCGCCTCCTGCTCATTTGGAACGAACCGCGTCCTGGACGCCTGCCGCGTCCCGCCCCGGATGCTGCGCTCCACCCGCCTGGTCGACCCCATGGACCCGAACTCGTCGCGGTGACCTTCGGGATGGACCCCAAGGGCGTCATGATCTATCTCGCCGACCATGTCCATGAGGGCCGCCTACTCGACCGGAACGAAATAGGATCATGATCCGATCTCCGCTTGCGGGCCGCGTGCCGGCCCCGGCACCGACGTCCTGGAAGGCGGCTTCACCTTCGGTCTGGATCCGTACTGAGCGGCCTGGCTGGCCGTCCGGCACCCCGAACGGCCCCGGTCCATCCAGAAAAGCCGCCCGGCCTGCGATGAGTTCCGGCGCTCCATCGGGTCTCCACTCTGGACCACCACTACGACCAAGGAGGAGTTTTATGGGCAAGATCATCTACTGGATGAACACCTCGATCGACGGCTACATCGAGGGTCCCGACGGCGGCATGGACTTTCCGGACCCTGATGAGGACTTTCACCAGGCGGCAACCGACCATGTTCGCCGGATCGCGGCGTTCTTGTTCGGGCGGCGGCTGTATGAGGCGATGGAAAAGCCCTGGACGCAGGACCTCGGCAAGGAAGGCGCCCCGGCCTTCGAGCGGGAGTTCGCCCAGTTGTACAAGGAGACGCCGCGGTACGTCTTCTCCGACACCATCCAGACCGTCCCCGAAGGGGTCACGATCGTCCGTCGCAAGGACGCCGCGTCCGTGGTGACGCGCCTCAAGCAGGAGATCGACGGCACCCTTCAGCTCGGCGGCCCCGAGCTGGCCACCTCCCTGCTGGACCTGATCGACGAGTTCTGGGTGTACGCGTTCCCCGTGATCGTCGGGGGTGGCAAGCCGTACCTGCCCGTGAGAGAAGCCCTGCGGCTGCGCCTGGTCGAGCACCGTTCCTTTGCCTCAGGAACCATGTTCCGGCGCTACGTACGACCCTGACCGACCAGGAGCGGATCCCGCGCGGGTGCACCCACGAGGGGTGGCCGTGCGCCCGTGCGCGGTCCTGGACGAAGTGGCGCCCGCGTCACTGAACCCACGTTGCCAAGGTTCGCGAACAGGTGCGCTTTGGCGAAGGCGGCTTGGCGTCCGTACTGTCGTGTCTGCGACGATCAACGCATGGCGCTCATGGCGCGTTCGATCTTCTCGCTCGGATACGGCGTTGTCCGCCGATCGGACCAGAACAGGTCCCAGTAGAAGCCGTTCATGACCGCCGCCACGGGCGCGTACCGGCGAAGCATTGCGGCAACAGTCGGCGGAGCACCAGCAGGATCCGCGCCGTCCGCGCACGCGCGGATGTACTCGTTGCGTTGTTCCAGCACGCCGTTCCGTGGCACCGGCACTCCGCAGATATCGGTGACGAGCCAGTTGACCAGCCGCATCAGCGCGTAACCGATGTCGTGGGTCCGATTGCGGTTCAGGAATTCGATCTCCTGCTTGGACAGGTCGAACCGGGAGGAGGTCGCCAGTCCGAGGTCGGCGATGTACAGGCGTTCACCGTCGGTGAGGACATTGCGGAAGTGGTTGTCGAAGTGCATCAGCTCCTGGCCGTTCATGAAGGCCACGTCGGCGCGCAGGCACGACTCGACCATGGCGCTCGCCGCTATCGCAGCGTCCTGGCCGGCGGCGAGCTGAGCGGCCAGCCAGTCATTCAAGTTGTAGGGGATGAACTCCTGGAACAGCACAATGCCGGCCGAGGCCCGGGCAAGGGCGTGGAGACGATCCCGTACCGCCGGTGACCCATCCCAGTACTGCACGACCGCTTCGACGTCGGCAAGCTGATCGGTCTGCGGCGCCCCCGGCAGCACCCGCCAGTGATACAGGAGCGGAAAGGCCGCACTGCGCCCGGCCAGGACCCAGTTGGTCGTCATGACGCGGGCTGCGAGTTCGCGCCACGCACCGAAGCTCGGCCCACCGATCCCGTACTGGCAGAACGGAGGCAGCCCGAACAGGTTGGCCGTGGACATCACGTTGCCCGCGCGGCGCTCCAGGTCGGTCAGCGGTACTCGTTTGACGAAGACCGGAACGCCATCGATGGCCAGCAAGGCCGAGGTGCCACCTATCCCCATCCCCAGAAGCTGCGCCTGCTCCAGCGACTCGCCGAGCTGCCGGTCGCTGTGCAAAGCCAACGCGCTCGCGACGTCGCTGTATCGGTGGACGCGCTCACCGTGAGACATGTCCAACCGTTTATCTCGCAGTTCTAACAACGGAGGCACCCTTCATAATCAACTTTGCGTATCAGACCCACCGGGGATGGGCCTTTCCGAGTTCATTCTGCGGCGACGACCTCGTCGACGGGGTGCCGAACGTACGACCGGGTGCTGAGCGAGATTTTTGGGGAGGAGTTTTCACATGCCGTCCACCAGAAGCGACATGATGGTCGCTTCCAGTGGGTGCGCATGAGTCGCTGGATGGTGGGTTCGATGGCCGCGTCGGTGATGCGTTCGATTGCGACCTCACGCATCACGGTGTCGTGGTGGTGCCGGACGGCGGCGAGTCGTGCTCGTTCCTCAAGGGCCTGGCACCGCCCGCTCGGCCCTCAACCGTTCCACGTCGGTGAGCGCCCGGTCGCGGATGTGGCAGATCAATTTGGCCAGATCGGCGCAGTAGACGGAAGGATTGAGAAATCCCGAGCCGGCGCGGTATCGAGTGCTGTACTCGCCGGCCCCGCAGATATCCCGGATCGAGCAGGAAACGCAGATCGGCGACAGGCCGGCCACCTTTCGTTGCCGGGCGACGACGCCCGGAAGGAGTCGCGCGTCGTCGAACGTGTTACGAAAAACGTCCAAGCCGGTGTAGGGGGCGCCCTCGTATGCGGACTTCAAAGCGTCGCCGAGTTCGATGGTTCCGTCGCTTTCGATGACGATGAGCTGGAACGGGTTGAGCCCCAGCCCTTCGGTGTAGGCATGACCGCCGAGGCACAACGTCATGATGTTCTCGAAGAGCCTGACACCGGCCGGAAGCGGCACCGTGGAATACCAGCGCTCGAAGATCGGTATCAGCCAGTCCGCATACGCGGTGCCTCCGTTCCCGGCGGTCCATCCCGGTGGAGGAGACGACCAATTGCCGAGCGGCAGCAGGAAGTCCACGGCCGGCGCCCCGGTGGCGAGCAGCGCCTCGTAGGTGGTCAGGGGGTCGTTCTCCAGGTCGATGGTGCACAGCACAAGGTCGAAGAGGTCACGGTAATCAGGGCGGTTCAGAACCTCGATGCCGCGCATCACCTGGTCATAGCTGCCGCGGCCGTTGGCGTACTTGCGATGACGGTTCTGCCCTTCGCTGTCGCCGTCGAGGCTGACCGTGACACCGATGCGGTGTTCGCGCAGGACATTCAAGAGGTTCTCGTCAGAAAGGAGCACGCCGTTCGTGGTGGTGACGAGCCGCAGCGGGACCTCGGACGGCGCGGCGTTCCGGAACGCTCGCGCCGCGTACGCGAATTGATCCGCGCCTGCAAGCAGCGCTTCGCCGCCATGCATCCTCACCGACGCTCCCGCAATTTCGTCGGCGTGAGCCCGCAGGTGCTCTCCGAGCCGGAAGGCGACCTGGTCGATCGTCTTGCGTGACATGGCCACCGGCTTGCTCTTCCAGCTCTGGTCGGCCATCTCGTACATGTAGCAGTAGTCACAGGCCAGGTTGCACCGGCCGTGGAATTTGAGAGCGAATTCCACGAAGGGCAGAGGGCGCCAGTACGGATCCTCAAGCGCCTGATCGGTCACGTCCTGAGTCGGCCATTCGGCAGCTCGCTCTTTCACCCGCACGATCGGTAGCTCGATCACGATGTCCTTCGCCTCTCTGCCCTTCGTGTCCCAGCAAGCCGCTACACGGCCCGATCAGCCACGGGAACGAACCCGCTCCGTCACCTGTTGAAAGTGCCGGCGGGACGGAAGACGTCGTCGTCGGCGGTCACCCGGTTCAGCACCGCACCGAGCGCGCTGTTCTGGTCGGTGGTCGCCGCGACCTCGGAGAGATTGGCCTGAGAGGACTCGGCAGCCGAAGCGGCACCGGCTGCTCCGACCCCGACCGCGGACGCGGCTGCGAACGCGGCGGCCGTCAAGGCCACCTTCCGTACGAGATTTCCTTCACGTTCCGACATTGGATACCCCTTTCCCTGCGGCTGGACATCGACCTGCCGCCATAGCGATTCCGACCCGCGGCAAGTGATGTCCTGTTAATCAAAGTTGATCACGACAGCGGGACGGTACCGCACCACGCCCACAGAGTCGCTACAAAACCACTACACAGCCGATTCTTCGATGCCCAGCACTACAAGGTCATCCAAGGTCAGGGGCCAGAGACAGCCTCTTGATCAGCCGCGATTATTCGACTCCCAAAAGCGACCTTCTGGTAACGCTCGGAGCGGGGCAAAAGACCTTGACTGCCAAGGATTTTCCCGTCCCGAATCGCAGAAAGAATGCGCAAGTTGGGGTCACGGGATGTGGAGATCGTCGAGGCTGCTGCCGCGCATTGCTCCCGCGGGTTCGTCTACTGGGGCGGAGCTGCCGGGGCGCTCACCATGTGCTCACGGAGAACTCCAGCCGGACGCAACCGGCGAAGCTGCCGGTCGTCTTCGTCTCCAATGCGAGACACGCTCAAGGTCGACGATCCGCCAAGGTAGGGCTATCGGCTGGGCGCAACGGCGCGGGTTTGATCAGCGCGACCCCCGCATCGGGTATCACCGCAGGCATGCGGCCAAGGTCGGACATCGAGGCCTGACGGCCAGATGAAAAGTTGGACCCATGTTTCCGGAGACTCCCGCCGCCGTGGCGGCGCTGTCGGTGGCCACCCGTTTCTGCCCGCCCGCGCTGTTCAACCACTGCGTCCGCTCCTACCTGTGGGGAGCGATGTACGGCACAGCGCACGGGATCGCCTTCGATGACGAGCTCTACTACGTCTCGGCGCTGCTCCACGACATCGGCCTGACGGAGGCTTTCGACAGCCATAGGCTGCCGTTCGAGGAGGCGGGAGGACAGCTGGCCTGGGTTTTCGGCGTGGCGGCCGGCTGGCCGGTTGGCCGGGCCGCCAGGGTCACCGAGATCATCATGCTGCACATGCGAGAGGACGTGTCCGCGGCCACCGACCCTGAGTCCCATCTGCTGCAGGTCGCCACAAGCTGGGAGGTGGTCGGACGGCGGCCGGAGGAGTTCTCGCCGGACGCCCGGGCGGAGATGCTCGTCCGCTACCCTCGGCTGGGATTCGGCGCGCAGTTCCTGGCGTGCTTCGAGGACCAGGCGAGGCGTAAGCCGGACAGCGCTGCCGCCGCATCGGTCAGGAACGACGTCGCGGGGCGGATCGCCGCCAACCCCCTCGAAGGCCGCCCACCCGCCTGACCTCCAAGGCCGCGAACTCCGCCGTCAGCCCTGCTTGGGTGCAACGGCGTCGACGACCGCGAACGTCCCTACGAATCCGTCAGCCGGCGCTCGGCCCGGCCCGCCGAGGAAGCTGCCCTCGCTGATGGAGATCACTCTTTCGTTGTTGGGGTTGGGTAAGGCTGGCTGGTTACGGGCTCGCGGCCTGGGCCATGGATGAGGCCGGATGAACAACCCCGGCTCGGTCTCGAGGAGAATGCCGCGTCCGACCAGGCGTTTGAACTTGGCGCGAGCGTGATCGTCCACGAGTTCCAGCTCTTCTCGAAGCCGGTGCGGCAGGTGTGCGAAGGATTGAGTTCGGCGAGAAAGTTCACCGGCGCCGTGTTTCTCACTCCGCCCGGCGAGCAGGGGCTTGCCACGCTTTTCGACAACACGGACGTGTCCCGAACCCGTCGTGGTGAACCCGGCCCGCCTGACTTTCGTCTGAGGGAATGTGCGTCGACTCACTCTGCTGACACTCCTGCTCGCCGCCGGCTGTTCGCCCGAGGCGGCGTGTACCGCGATCGGCACCCCCGTCGGTGTGAGCTTGCATATTGCAGCTCCGCTTGCCGCCGAGGCCAGCGCCGCCAGGATGGAGGTGTGCTGGGACGGTGCCTGCAAACAGGTCGGCGTCGAGTTGAGGCCGTCCACGCGGGCGACCAGGGAGACCTGTTCCGGTGACAGTTGTCGGGCGGATGAAGAGCGGACCGGCGAGAAGAACGGGTTCGGTGACGTGGCGGGGCTGCCCAAACGGCCGGTGACGATCCGGCTGACGCTGCACGGCGCCGGCGCGAAGCCGCTGCTGGAACGCAGGCTCGAGGTCACACCGAAGGGACGTTTCCCGAACGGCCCAGAGTGCGGGGAAGGCGGCCCCAATGTTGTCCTCACGGTGGCGGCGGACGGGTCGGTACGAGAGGGATGACGGTGATCGGTTGTCATCTGGCCAGTACGTTCCGCGAGCTGATGTCCCTTTCGTCGTCGGGGTTGGGACAGGCCGGCCGGAGGCTCACCGGTCCGGCTTTGGGCGCGGCTGGGTGAACGATCCTGGCTCGGTCTCGACGAGGATGCCGCGGCTGGCCAGGCGTTTGAGCTTGGCGCGGACGTGCTGGATGTCGTTGCGCGTCAGAGCAGGGCCAGGCCACGGGTGCGCAGGGAACCGTCGACCTCGCCGAAGACGGTGAGAATCTGCCGGTAGGTGGGTGATCGGGGACAGCCGGCGGCGGCGCGACCGGTTCGGCCGGGGCGAGATCCTCCTCGGCGAGGGAGATCAGGGTCTTGCGGCTGATCCGCAGGTGTTTGATCGTCTCGCTGAGTTCGCCCAGACGCGCGCCGGCGCGGCGCCCGGCAGGTGGGTGGTGTACCGGTCGCGTCCGTCATGAACCTGCTCAGCTCGGTCTTCGACCGGGCGGCGACCGACACGGACGAACTGGCCTATCTCGTCGGCGAGGCCGGGGAGAACGGCGGTGGGTCCGCCGAACCCGCGTTCGGCAGCGGTCCGCTGGCGCCTACATCTTCTGGAACGCTCGCTGGATCCCTAGAGCTGACTCATCTGGCGCTCCCCGCCCTCCCAGTGGGCAACGACCTCCACCATCTCGGGAAACGCATCGATGAACGCGTCCACGCGATGCCCGTCGAAATCCGCACGCCGCCTGACGCCGCTCTGCATGCAGGCGATGAAACCCAGCCCCGCCCCGTTGGCGGCCTGAGCGTCACCGGGGGAGTCGCCCACGTACACGCACTGACCGGGCTCCAGCCCCGTCGCAGCCAGCAACTCGTCGAAAGCGCGGCCGTCCGGCTTGCCGAAACGCACGTTGCCGGCGTGGTACACGCCGTCCAGCCGACCCGCCAGGACATGATCCGGGGCCAGCAGATGCTCCACCTCCGCCTCTGTACGCGAGGTCAGCAGCAGGACACCGTGCCCCGCTGCGGCGAGCTCATCGAGCGCCCGCAGGTTCTCCGGCGTGACCGCATCCAGCCGGCCGTCCGCCACGTACTCCCCGAGCACCTCCCGATATACCGCCGCGAACGCCACGAGATCGACGCCCGGCGAACGCTTCGGCATCGCCTCCAGCAGCGGCAACCCCCACGTGGACAGATGCACCGGCCGGGACATCGGCGCACGGCCGAGACGCGTCAGGACCTCGTTCTCCAACTCGAAACACGCCGCCTCGGTCAGGCAGAGCGTGTCATCCACATCGATCACCACGGCGCGAATCACACCGCCACCCTAACGACGCCACCGCCGGCGCGGCAGGAGGCGAGCGAGCGAGCTATCCAACGTGCACCTGCTGAGCCGCCCGTACAGCTCGCCGGAAGCGCCCGTCCCCCGCCGACGCAACCCTGGCCGCCCTGACCCCGCTCGGCGGCCGACGTCGTGACCGCCCTGATCCAGGCAGCCCGCGGCGCCGGTGGCGGGCCGGCTTCGGGTCACGAGCAGGAGGGCGGCTCCAACCGGGCGGCCGTGCGCTCGTGCTTCGGCTGAGCCGCCGTCTCCTGGGAGCCGAGGAGCGCGCGGGTGAGTGCCTGGCCGTCGCCCGCCATCGCCTGCAGCGCCGTGTCGAAATGATCGTCGGTGAGCACCCGCTCGTCGGAGCGCAACGCGACCAGGATGACCCGGCGCAGCAGTTCTTTGATGAACGACGCCGTGACCCCCTCGGTGGCGGCGACCACCTTGGCGGTGTCGGCGACAATGGGCCGGTTGCGGGCGTACAGGCGGATCAGGCGTTCGCGCGCCGCCGCGTCAGGCGGCGGCACCTCCACCGCGAGGTCCACCCGGCCTGGCCGCTGCACCAGGGCCTTCTCCAGGGCCTCCACCCGGTTGGTGGTCAGGACGAACGTCACGTCGACGTCGCCGCTGATCCCGTCCATGGCGTCCAGCAGGGAGAACAGCAGCGGGCTGGTCTCGTGGTGGCTGCGGTCCTCGGCGATCAGGTCCACGTCCTCGACGACCACGATGGACGGTTGCAGCTTGCGCGCCACCGCCACCGCATAGTCGATCTTGCGCATGGCGGGTCCGGTCATCAGCACCGCCGTGTGCTCGCGCAGCCGTCCGATGAGGTAGCGCGTGGTGTGGGTCTTGCCGGTGCCCGGCGGCCCGTACAGCAGCAGGCCCCGGCGCAGGTGCTGGCCGGCCTCGGTGAGGCGGTCGGCGTGCTCGGCGATGCCCACGACGTGCTCCTCGATGGCCTCCAGCCGTCCTTCCGGCAGGACCACCTCGTCGGGGTCAAGCTCGGGGCGGGGCAGGAAGGTGAGCAGCTCGTTCTCCCTGTGCTCGCTGAAGCCGAAGCTGAGCACCTGGCCGCGGAACGGGTCGTTGTCCTGTTTGAGCCGGTTCACCTCGTCGCGTACGGCGCTCGCCACGTCCCGCCGAGCCGCCAGCACGGTGAGCAGGCTGTGGCCGTCGTAGTCGTCCTTGTTGCTCAGCCCGATGAGCACCGGGGTGCCGTCGGGCGCCGCCGTGGCGACCAGGCCGAGCTGCACGATCTCGATCGTGGTGTCGGGGCCGATCGGGGCCGTCCCGTAGTCGGGGCGGCCGAGCATGCGGCTGCCCTCACGCATCGCCGCGAGCAGCATGTTGATGATGCTCTCCCAGCGCCGCTCACCGCCCACGATGCCGAACCACTGCGCGCCGGGGGAGTGGGCGTCCAGGTAGAGGTCGGCGGCGGTCTGCAGCGCGGCGTGCTCGTAGAGCCGGTACTTCTCCTCCACGACGACCACGTCGCTGAGCGGGCAGCCGAGGTGCTCGGTCACCTTGGCGACCAGCGGAGAGGTGGCGTTGGCCTCGCCGATCCGCTCGGCCACCACGGTGTAGACCTGCCGCAGGCTCTCGGCGAGCGCTCGCGCGTCGGCGAGTTCGATGTCGGTCACATCCCTATCATGGCGATCGGGGCGGACGAATGCGCCTGATTAATTGCCATCGGGTACGTCCTGGTGCATCCGGAAATCCCGCGCAGGACCGAGAACGCGTACGCCCATCTGGGCCTTCCGGCTCTGCTCCTCACGGGCCTTGCTCTTGGTGCGCCGGCAGTCGCCGCGGTGATCGCGCTGACCTCTGGCGGTGTCAGCATGTTGTGGCGGCTGACCCTCTTCACACCGGTGGACGAATCCACCCCCGCGACGTGGCCGAACGTGCTCGTCATGCTGGTGGCCGGTCTGCCATGTGCCTGGGCGCTGTGGCAGTGCCTGCGTGGCCCGCTGGCGGGGCCACCTCCGGAGCAGGATCGCGCCGTACGGCGGCTGCGGATCGCGCTGTACGTCTCGACGGCGAACGGGCTGATCTCTCCGATCATGTCCGACTGGTTCGGGGGTGGCGATACTTGGCACCGTGTTGATGGTGCCGCTCGTGGTGCTGTTTCCGTCCGTGCTGGGCTCAAGCCTGCGGCACGCGGGTCATGTTCGGGCCATGGGCTTCCTGTCGTACGGGGTGGCGTCGCCTATCTCGTACTGAAGCTTGTCGGCCTGCGTATGCCCGACTGGCTCGCGCTGATCTGCGCCGGGGCGGGACTGCTCTGGACGATCCTGATCCTGCGGGCGCAGCGGGAGGATGGGCGCTGGACGCGGTCCACCGTCCGGTACGGCACCGTCGGCTTGGTGGTTCCCTTCGTGTCGATACCGGTGGCCGCGCTGTTCGGAGCAGCCCTTGGAACCGTCTATGCCGACGCCACCACGGCACTCAGCGTCCTGTTCACGATCTGGCTCGCCCGTTCGGCCCACGAGCTCGCGAGACCGACCCAGCCCGCCGGGACCGTCGCGGGCGCTGAGCAAACGGTCATCCAGTCGTAGGTGACGCCGGAGAGCTGTTGGGCGACCGGGCGGTGAATCTGGAAGCGACGCTGCGGCGGATGGAGCAAGCCGGGCACGTGACGCGCACGGTGGAATCCCGCCACGACGGCCTGTTCGCGCAGGATCAGCCGGTCACGTGGTGGCAGCTCAACGACGGCGCCCCGCGGTTCGAGGTGTGCTCGGCGTGCCGCCGGCGACCGGTGGCGGTGCAGCGGTTGGGCTGGTGCCGGGCCTGCCATGAACGATGGGACCGGGCAGGTAAGCCGAAGGCCCGCCGGAGCCGAGGAAGGGAGGTCGGCCGCGCCAGGCTGACACCGAGGAGCGAGTGCAGAGGACTCGGAAGCTGCTCGCTGAGGGAAAGGGCACCATGGAGATCGCGCGCCTGCTCGGCCTGAATGGGGCCACGGTGTGCTACTACAAGCGGCGGCTGGCCCAGCGCAACGAGCTGCCAGCCTGACGTTGGCGGTTCCGCCATCTATCTTGGAGAGTGCGGATTCCACAGCGGGTGCGCACTCTCCGTGCTTCACTGGGGGGGTGTCGCCAGGGGCTGGCGGACTGTTCGGCGGGCAGGGCCTGCAGCGCGGCCTGGAAGCGGGGCCACAGCCTCGGAAAGAGTTCGCCGTGCTGGTCGCCACCGGCGTCTCCGGTGGCGAACCGTCGCAGTCAAGGCGGGTCAAAGCCGTCTCCCGGCCGCGGTCTCGCCCGTCGCGGCGATGAAGTGCTCGGCCAGGAGCTGGTGCCGGAACCGATAGTCCCTGCCCTCGCTCCGGAGCAGGTCGTGACGGGCGCAGTAGCGCAGGAAGCGATGCAGTCGCCAGGGCAGGTAACCCACGGCCACCAGGCAGAGCGTCACCAGCGGGCTGAGGAGAAAGTCCAGGCGGTCTATCTGGGCGGACAGGTACACCCCGACGCACGCGCCCACTCCGACGGACATGAGGTGGAAGACGAGCACCGAGGGGAGCCAGTGGTGGGTGTCCGCCCCTATGAGGAACACCGCGAAACCCCCCACCCCAGCCCGACGGAGGGCACCCAGCCCACCTCGTCTTCTTTCTCGTTGCCCCTGTACCCTCTGCCGCCCAGCAGGACGGTAGTCCCGAAGCCGACCAAGCCGACCACGGCGAAGAAGCCGAGCGCGCACGCGCCGGAGAACACGTACGGGGCGGGAATCGCCGACAGAAACAGGTAGCCCAGGCCCAGGACGTAGACCGCGCGCCCCAGGTCGATGGTCGTGATCACGATGTTCGCCCCGACGCGGCGGACGAACGCCCGCGGCAACGGTTCGGAGCGAGAGCCGGAGCGATGGTCGGCCACTGTCGCGACCACGGCCAGGGTCAGGCCCACCACGACGACCAAGCACCCGAAGACCGCCAGCAGCGCGAGCCAGTCGATGGACTTGGGCGGCGCTGGCAGCAGGCGCACCAGCGTGCTCACCGTTTCGGCGACGGTCAGGGCGAGTGCGGACAGTATCGTGCCGAGGACGGCGACCGTCGCGCCGAGACGCGCCAGCCCGGCCGGCCGTACCTGCGGTGGGTCCTCGGTCCGTCGGCCGCCGGTCAGCCGCTGCGCGAGCACCTGGATCAGCATGCCAGCTGCGGCCCCGAGCGCGACGACGACTCCGGCGTGCCGCAGCAGGACCGCGGCTCCGGCGAGGGCGACCAGGGCCATCAGCGGCACGGCGAAGCCGGAGCTGACGGCGCGGGCCGTCTCGGCGGGCACCTTGTCGCTGACGCTGATGACGTCCGGGCCCCACCGGGACGCCACGACTGGATCACCCGGGGCGGCCAGCCGGCCGAGCCACCTCACCACGTTGACGCGCGTGTAGCCGGCCTGGTCGCCGCGCTGGATCGCCTCGTCCACGTACGCGTTCAGCAACGCGCCTCGCCGCGCCGCGACGGACCGGCCCGCGCCTTTGTCTCGGGCTGGCTCGGCCACCGCCGCTACCACGTCCAGCCAGAGCGGGGCGTCGAGCAGATCCCAGAGCGTCGGATCCCTGGTCACGGCCTGACGGACGTGCTTCGCCTCCGGTCCGCCCTCCTCCAGCCAGGCGAGCACCTTCGACACATCCCCGGGCGTGGGAGCTCTTTGGATCTTGCCGAGGAGATCGTTGTCAGTCTTAAAGAATTCCTGGTGAGCTGCTTCGTGGCTGATGTTCTTCAAGGCGGCTTCCAAGGCGAGCTGTACCTCCCAGGCGCTGAGCTGGCTGGCGAACAAGGCGATGGATCGTACGGCGTCGGCGGTCGCGGGGCCACCGTGGGTGATTGCGTTGCGGGTGCGTACCAGCCTGTCGAGCAGATGGGTCCAGCGGGTGTCGAGCGATGCGCGCCACTTGTTGAAGGCGTCGTGGTTGCCCAGGCGACTGGCCAGGGTGCGCAGGCAACGCCGGGTGTGATGGTGTTCGGGGTAGATGTCCAGCAGTTCGGTCAAGGCGCTCCGGGTGGTGCCGGGAACCAGCCCGATCCAGGGAAAATCGTCAGTGCGTCGCGTCGCGGCGGCCACCGTCTGGCGTCGCTCGCGAGCTTGGGGGCTGAGTCCTTCGGATGCGCCGCCTAGTCTAGGCCAGGAGGACGATCTTGCCTTGGGCGTGCTCCCGTTCCAGGAGCCGGAGGGCGTCGGCGGTCTCGCTGAGCGGGTACGTGCGTTCGATCATCGGCGTCACCTTGCCTTCGGCGACGAATTCGGCGAGCGTCCGCAGGTCATCGGCGGTGGACCGGGAGGTCAGGACGCGTAGCCGCTGCCGGACGAACGGCGTCTGCGCGACCGTGGCCAGCAGCCGGGGAATGGGACCGAGCACCGGCCCGCCCGCGCTGCTGGAGGCGATGAAGATGCCGCCGGGGGCGAGGACCCGGCGCAGAGCCGAGATCGGGTGGTTGCCGACCATGTCGATCAGGACGTCGAAGCGGCGCGTTCCCCGGGTGAAGTCCTCGCGGGTGTACTCGATCACGTGGTCGGCGCCGAGCGAGCGCACCGGTTCGACGTTGCGGCTGCTGCACACGCCGGTGACCTCGGCGCCGAGCGCCTTGGCGAGCTGCACGGTGAACGTGCCGACCCCGCCGGAGGCGCCGTTGACCAGCACCGTCGTGCCGGGGCCCGCGGCGCCGAGCCGCAGCGCCTGCAAGGCGGTGACCCCGGCCACGGGTAAGGTGGCCGCCTGCTCGAACGTCACCTGCTCCGGCTTTCTGGCCAGGCGTTTCGCCGGGATCGCGACGTATTCGGCGAAGCCGCGCTGCGCCGACTCGCCGAAGACCTCGTCGCCGACCTGGAGGACCTTGACGTCCGGGCCGATCTCCGCCACCGTGCCCGCGACGGCGCGTCCCAGGATGGTGGCCTTCGGCCGGCGCACCCCGAACGCCAGGCGCATCAGGCGCGGCGTGCCGCGCATGGTCAGCAGATCGGCGTGGTTGAGCGCGGCGGCGCGCACCCGCACCAGCACCTCGCCCGCGGCCGGGGCGGGACGGTCGACGTCGGCGTGACGCACGACGTCGGGCGAGCCGTACTCCTGATAGACGATCGCTTTCATGCCGGTCTCCTGATTCGTGTGGGTTCAGCGACGCGTGGCTCGGGCGATGCCGTCGATGACGGCGAAGAGGATCGAGAGGGCGGACACGACGATGAGCGCGG
Source organism: Nonomuraea sp. NPDC051941 (assembly GCF_044593615.1). Taxonomy (NCBI): domain Bacteria; kingdom Bacillati; phylum Actinomycetota; class Actinomycetes; order Streptosporangiales; family Streptosporangiaceae; genus Nonomuraea; species Nonomuraea sp. NPDC051941. The sequence continues at coordinate 5,385 of NZ_JBIUCF010000074.1, read as the reverse complement.
TGTTGATCCAGGTGGTCGCGCTCTGCGGCCAGGCGGCGGCCTGGGTGAATGCGGGGTTGAGCAGCCGGTCGCCGGCGGCGAGCCAGAGCAGCGCGATCGGGCAGGCGATCTCGACGAGCGTCCCGACCACGGCGAGCGGAACGCTCCAGCGGGCGTAGTGCTTGGCGTAGGCGACGGCGAGGTTCACGGTCACGAGGGCGATGAACGCGTACACGAAGCCGGTCTGCCACAACCACGGCGCGAACACGCCGATGGGGGCGCCGGCGGCGTCGGTCTCTGTGCTGATCACCGGCGAGAGCAGGATGAGGGTGGTGAACAGCACCATCGCCACGGTGTAGGTGATCAGCTCGCCGTAGCGGGCGCGGCGGGTGGGCGGCTCGGGCAGCGCGTCGGGCGTCCAGCGCCTGGCCGCCAGCGCGCGGCGCCCGGCGACGCGTTCGATGACGGCGAACAGCAGCGTGGTCCAGCAGACCAGGTGCGCGGCGGTGCCGAGCGCGGCACTGAGCGTGTCGCCGATCAGGTCGAACGCGCTCGCCCCCCGCAGCCCCTGGACGAGTCCCACCGCCACGGCCACGGCGGGCACGATGGTCACGAGCAGGGCGGTCAGTAATCGCGTGTAGTCGAGGTAGAGCGCGGGGCCGATGAGCTGGAGCGGACGGTCCGCGTAACCGGCCGCCAGCCGCGCGGGGTCGCCGAGCTCGGTGAGCACGGCGAACTCGGCCTCGGCCGGGTCGGCGCCGGCCGCCACCCGGTCGTCGACGGCGTCGGCGATCGAGGCCCGGAGCTCGCGTTCGATGTCGGGCCGCTGGTTCCCGGTCGGCTGGTTCTGCGTCGGCTGGTTCTGCGTTGGCTGGTTCTGCGTTGGCTGGTTCTGCGTTGGCTGGTTCTTGGGTGGCCGGCTTCCGGACAGGTGGCTTCCGGGCAGGTGGCGCAGGACCGCCGCGACATAGCGGTCGGTGAGCGTGCTCGTGGTGGTGGTCGTCATGACGCGCCTTTCAGGGAGCGGAGTACGGTGTCGAGCTCGTCCCAATCGCGACTGAGCGCGGCGGCGAGCGCGGCGCCCCTGTCGCTGGTGCGGTAGAACTTGCGCGGCCGGGACTCTTCGGTATTCCAGTCGCTGATCAGCAGACCCTGTTTCTCCAGGCGGCGCAGGAGGGGGTAGAGGGTGTTGGCGTCCACGGCGAGGCCGGCACTGGTCAGACGGTCGAGCAGGGCGTAGCCGTAGTCGGGGCGGTCGAGCATGAGCAGGCAGGCCAGGACGACGGTGCCGCGCCGCAGCTCCTGGAGGTGGGTGGAGAGCAACTCATCGTCATCATGCACATGGCACACGATAGTGTGCGACACACACTATTGCAACGGGCACGGCAATGTAGCTGGAACTCCGTGGTCTCGTTGGACCGGCCCGCTCCCTTGAACCGGACCGCTTAGTTGGACCAGGGCGTGGTTACAAGTCGCGGAGCCATTGGCTGATGGCAGCGATCGTCACGGCGGCCTCGAAGCGAACGGTGAGCTTGTCGTAGCGGGTACAGGACGGGGCCGAAGCCCGGTGGCCGTCCACCCTTCGGCCCCTTGGCCCGCGGGTGGGCGTCCTGATCGGCTTCGCTCGGGATGCAAGCCTTGATCCCGCGTCGGCGCAGATGGTCCCGGTTGACCTTGCTGATGTAGGCCCTGTCGTCCGGCACACGACCAGGGCGGATCCTGGGCCGGCCACCGCCGGGCCGAGCGACCCCGGATCTTGCCCAGCACCGCGATGGACTGTGGGCCGTCACCGCGATACCCGGCAGTCACCACCAGAGCCGGCACCGTGCGGCCCTGACTCACACGCCAGATGAGTCTTGGTGGTCAGCCCGCCGGCGGGAGCGACTTATAGCACATGGTCTGCTGGTTCGGTTTGCGCACCGCCAGGCGGCTCCTTCTGTGCCTGCCCGTCCCGGCGAGCACCAGCGGGCGTGCTGGCGAGCGCGGCTGGTCGTGAAGTCCATCGGATGGAAATCCTTATCGAAGGCACGGGGATCGGCCAGCCACGCCATGAGCTCCTCTGCGGCTGCGGGGAAGCTCGGCACGGCAAGGTCCGACCAGCGCCGCAGGGGGTCCCGCAGTGCCCTACTCACCTCGCTGGCGGTGGTGGCCGCCACCCCCTCGTCCCATCCGGGCATGTGTTTCCCTCCTAAGTAGCGCAGACCCTACCCACCGTGACAGAAGGGCTATTCCTCGCGATCCATTTAGTGATCTCGGCACGTCAGAGCGTTCACATTGTTCGAGGTGCGATCGAGAACGAAACCGGCTTCACCATCTCGATCGGGCTCTGAGCGCCACACCTGTGGCGGTCGCGACCCCGGCCCGGGTGGCGGACGGCGAGATCACCTGCCATGGCGGCAGCTGCAGGACCTTTGGCATGGATGGCGAGTCGATCCGGCAGAGATGAACATCACAGTTGGGTTTCGGTACGAAACAAGATCATCCGTCGGAGACAGTGGTCGGCGCTTGCCAACCAGCCCAGTCCGGCAGGACACGCTCCCTTCCGGACACGGCGCGTGCGCGCAAAATGCCACCTGACTATCGCGCCCACTCCGAGATCGTCACGATGCCGCGGGCGCTGGTGTGGATGGCGACCGAGCACCTTCGCCAGTACGAGGCCGCGAGAAGCCGCGGGTTCCGCAGCGTGGCTGTGGATCTCCGCGACCGCAAGCCACCGGAGGCGATCGCGGAGGTTCTGCAGGTCTACCGGGCCGAAGAGCACAGACTGTCGTCTCTCATGCGAGGGGCCAAGCTGGTGCGCCGCGCGCTGGCGGTTCGCCCGTCATGAATAGAGTGACGCCGCTCGGATTGCCAGGCAGGGGGAGCGGCGCCACCTCGGGACTACACCGGCATGTGAAAACTGGCGGTGAGCGGTGGAACGCCGACGCCGAAGGTCAAACAGTCTACGACGATGGGTCCGATCGCGATCGCTGGTGGGTCGCCGTCCGGGAGGAAGACCGGGTCGTCTCCCATGAGCGCCCGCTCAGCACTACTTAGTCGTCTGCGCACCGTTCTGGGCTCGATGCGCACAGGCAGATCGAACTCGATGACGTCGGCGCTACCATCGCCGACCTTCTCGATTGCCATCTTCATGATGATGTCCGTGATGGCGGCACCGAAAGACTCGCGGGTGTGTACTGCCTGGTGGTGCTCTTCGAGGTACTGCCTGTCCATCTTGATCGTCATGGACTTCTTCTCCTTGTTGCGGGGGAGCTCGCCTTGCTTCCCCAGCGAAACAAACTTGTGGGCATGACGCCTGAGTAGCCCCTACCTAAATCCGTGGGGTGGCTGGCTCGCCATTTCAAGATCAATCAGAGTGGTGTCATGCAGACGGGCCGCGCAGCCACGCTGACCAGGCGCTGGCGGCCACCGACACGACGCCGCCTCGTTCGGGCTTTGGCCGGAAACGTCCACCGTGGTGTACACACATCTGGCAGTCTCCTCATGAGGTAAGGGAGGAGACCACGTGAGTTGGAATGATGTGTTAAAGACCATCGAGGAGAGCGCCAGCCAGCAGCGTCAAGAGGGGCGCACCGTATTCTCCGCGATCGCTCCCATTGCGAGTTCCGTCTCGATCGGGTCGCCGCACATGGCGATTCAGGACCTTGTATCAGAAACCGTCCACCGGGTTGAAAGCCGCGGCTGGAAGCTGGACCAGGTGAGCGCCTACACGACTAGCAGGGAGTGCGACTTCGCACTTCTGGTCTTCCGAGCGGCGGGCTCCTAGCGCAGTGCCGGAGGGCGTAGCCACCCAGGCGAATGTTTCCGGTCAAAGCACCAGCAGCGAGGGCGTGACCCACTCTTACCCTGGAGGCTTTGGTGCGCCGTATTGAACACATGCCCCTTCCCGAGATCGCCCGCGCCGTCAGGAACCCGAAGGAGCACGACCTCCCGGCCATCAGGAAGTCGATCGAGAAATTCGGGTGCACGGTCGCCGGCGAACTCGACGAGCGCACCGGCCGCCTCGTCGCCGGGCACGGACGGCTGCTCGTGCTGGATGAGATGGCCAGCGAGGGCAAGTCGCCGCCCGAGGGCGTCAAAGTCGCCGACGACGGCACGTGGCTGCCGCCCATCCTGCGCGGTTGGTCGACCCGCTCCGACGCGGACGCCGAAGGCTATCTGATCGCGAACAACCGCACGCCGGAGCGCGGCGGCTGGGATCACGGCATGCTCGCCGACATGCTTGCCGACATCGGCGCGGCCGACGAAGAACTGCTGGCCGCGACCGGGTACGACATGGCGGACGTGGACGAGCTGATGCCGTCCGAGCCCGAGCAGGCGCCGCCGAGCGGGGAGCCGGGGCCTGGGCCGGCCGAGCGGGTGGAGCCGCCGACCGTGTGGGGCGTCGTGGTCACGTGCGAGTCGGAGGCTGAGCAGGTCGAACTGCTGGAGCGCCTGTCAGCCGAAGGTCACTCTGTGCGGGCTCTCATGTAGAGAGCCCGGCGGTGGCCGAACCAGCCGGGCAACTCTCACAGGGCGCAGACTCGTCGCGGGAATCCGCCCCAGCGTGACCGAATGGGCGGATTTCCGCGACTATCACCGACTCACGGGAGCTTCATGTCATTGCATTCGCGTACGGCGTCCGCCTCCCACGTCGCCGCGTCCGACTCGCGCGCCGAGAGGGAGCCCGTCAGGTGACCTACCTCGTGCAGCAGCGTCAGCGCTCGCCACTGAGTGTCGCTCAGACGGCCCCATGAGTCCTTGAAGGCGGCCGCCGCCCAGGGTGAGTAGAGCTTCATGAGGCCGTTGGATCCGATGCCGACCTGATCGACCGAGGCGTTCATGGGCAGCCCGGTTCTCGGGTGGATCGGGTTGGCCTGGAATGCCTCCTGAATTCTCTTGTTCACGACGAGGGTGTAGAGGATCTGGTCCGCGGTGAACTTGGATCCCTTTCCTGTCACCTGCTGGTTGCAGGTGTCGCTGTTCTCAAGAAGCCCCTTGGCCAGCCGGATTGCCTCCTTGGTGTAGTCCTGGAGGTGGGTCATGGCCGCCTCGAACTCACCGCTGTCGGCGGGCGGCAGTTCCTCGGTGGCGTCCATGTCTCCAGGGGGATCCGTGATCGGAGCGTCCGCGTTCTCGGGCTCCGGGAGGACTTCGGCGTCGGACCAGTCGAAGAACTCCGACATGCAGGAGCCATCCACCTCCGGGTCGCACGGGTCAGCGAAGGCGGGGTTCGCGGCTAGGTAGCCTCCGGCCGAGATGACGACGAGCGCTGTGGCGATCAGAGAAAGACTTCTTCGTCGGATGATCGTTCGAGATCGGAGTTTCACAGTGAACCTTTTTCAGGCTCCGCGGCGAGCGCCCTGGTCACAGCATGATCGCGATGCCGGTGTTCGGCCGGTGACGTGAAGAAGCTCCTGGTAGACG
>NZ_JBIUCF010000073.1:0-49642 GCF_044593615.1 Nonomuraea sp. NPDC051941 | reverse complement strand
CGCGCAGCGGGTGGCTGAGCTGGAGAAGCGCATCGCCACTCTCACCCGGCTGCGCGACAGCCTTGTCCACCGCATGCCCTGGCCGGCGGCACCTGACGACACCGCAGACGAGCGGGCCACCTGATAACGAGGTGCCGCGGACTTTCGGCAGGGCGAGCACACCATCCAACGCGCCGCGCACCACGCCCGCGACGCGCGGCGGACCAGGCACACCGCGGCCGCCGTCAGCGAGTCCCCCGTGGCGGTGGGGCCGCTGGTCAGTGGGACGAGTGGATCGTCATCGCGATCATCGGTTCTGTGTTGGGGGATGGGAGCTTTGTCGTCGAGGTGCCGATCACCTGTGGTCGGAGGGTTCCGATACGGGGAGGAGCCGGGCGAGGGCCTGGCGGGCGCGCTTTTCCTCGCCTGGGTTGTTCAGCTCCACGGCCAGGTCGAGGGCGGCAGTGTGCAGGCGTACGGCCTGGCCGGGGTCGCCCGTGGTCGCCGCGACCTCGGCCAGGTTGTTGAGTGCCTTGGCCTCGCCTCGCCGGTAGCCGAAGCGCCGATACAGCTCCAGCGCCTGCTCGTGATGGTCACGGGCCTCGGCGTGGCGGCCCAGCCGGGTGCAGGCCACCCCGAGATTGTCCAGGGCGTCGGCCTCACCGCCTCGGCTGTCGATCTCCCGGGACAGCGCCAGCGCCTGGCGGTGCAGGTCGGCCGCGCGTGCGTACTGGCCCAGCCGCTCGTGGACGATGCCGAGGTAGTCCAGCGTCACGGCCTCGCCGAAGCGGTCGCCGATCTCGCGGAACAGCTCGAGGGCGCGCAGGTTCGCCTCCCTGGCCCGCTCGTGCTCGCCTTCGTCCGTACTCACCTGGCCTATGCCGACCAGCGCCCGAGCCTGACCTCGCAGATCCTCTGATGTACGGCAGGCGGCCAGGGCTCGTTGGAAATGGTCACGGGCGACGTCATGGCTGCCCTGCACCTGGTGCACCCAGCCGAGATCGGTCAGTGCCCGCCCTTCACCGGTCGGATCCTCGCGGCGGCGGGCGGCCTGCAGTGCCTTGCCGTACAGAGCGAGCGCATCGCCGTGGTGGGCGTGGTCGTAGAGGTAGCGGTACAGCGTGGTGGCCAGCAGGCCGGTGTGCGTCAGGTCGCGATCGGCGGCCAGGACGAGGTTGGCCCGTTCGGCGTCCAGCCAGGCCAGTGCCTGCGGCGCGTCCTGGAGGGGGACCGGCGGCGGCGCGGTTCGCTCGATGCGCGGTCGCCGGTGGGCGCTGTCGGGGTAGAGCACGTCCATGGCGGCCGACGCCGTGGACAGCTGGTGGCCGAGCAGCCGGGTCAGCGCCGCCTGCCCGACATGCGGCGGCTCCTGCTCGGCGGCGAGCTGCGCGGCGTAGTGGCGGAGCAGGTCGTGGAAGGTGTAGCGGCCGAAGGCGCGCTGCTGGAGCATGTGCGCATCCAGCAGGTCCTCCAGCAGGTCCTCGGTGCGTTCCACCGGGAGATCGGCGAGCGCGGCGGCCGCGTGGGGTTCGATGTCGCGGCCGGGATGCAGCCCGAGCAGGCGGAAGAGCCGCTGCTGGTCGGCGGTGAGCTGCCGGTACGACAGGGTGAACGCGGCCGCCACGCCGCGTTCCGACCTGGCCAGCTCGGTGAGCCTGCGGCGCTCGTCCCGCAGGCGTTCGGCGAGGTGGGCGACGCTCCAGCGGGGGCGGTGCCGCAGGCGGGTGGCGGCGATCCGTACGGCCAGCGGCAGGAACCCGCACAGCAGCAGGACCTCCGCGACCGCCTCGGGTTCGGCGGCCGCGCGCTCGCCCGCGATGCCGGTGAAGAGCGCGACGGAGTCGGGCAGGGGCAGCACGTCCATGGACAGGGTTCGCGCGCCGTCCAGGTCGGTGAGCCGCTGGCGGCTGGTGATGAGCACCAGGCTGTTCGAGGCCCCGGGCAGCAGGGGGCGGATCTGGGCGGTGTCGGCGGCGTTGTCCAGGACCAGCAGCACGTGGCGGCCGGCCAGCTCGGCCCGCCACAGGGCGGCCCGTTCCGTCATGGACGCGGGGATGCGCTCGGTCGCCACACCGAGCTGCCGCAGCAGTGCCTCCAGTGCTTCCGCGGGCCCGAGCGGGCGCTGGCCCGCCGTGTGGGCGTGCAGGTCGATGAAGAGCTGGCCGTCGGGGTAGCGGTCGGCGAGCCGGTGCGCGGCGTGGACGGCCAGCGCGGTCTTGCCGATGCCGGCCATGCCGTCGATGGCGGCGATCGTCACCGCTTGGGAGGCGCCCTCGCACAGCTCCACCAGCTGGACGGAACGGCCGGCGAAGTCGGCGATGTCGTACGGAAGGAACGCCGCCACCGGCCTGGGCATCACGGGCCTGGCCGCCACGGGCCTGGTCGCGGTGGCGGACGGTTCGGCCTGCGCGAGCCGGACGTCGGCGGACGTGGCGGGCTCCGTGGGCCGGATGCCGGTAGCTGCGGCGGGCTCTGCGGGCCGGATGGCGGTGGCCGTGGCGGGCGTCGCGGGGCGGGTGACGGCAGACGCGGGTGGGTCACCGCGTAGCACGGTCTCCTCCACAGCCAGGAAGGCGCGGCCCGGATCAAGTCCCTGCTCCTCGGCCAGCCTGCGGCGATAGTCACGGCCGACGGCGAGCGCGTCCGCCTGACGCCCGGCGCGGCACAGGGCCAGCATCAGCTGTCCGGCCAGCCGTTCCCGTAAGGGATGCGCGGCCAGCTCGGTGGCCAGCAGGTCGATGAGCTCCGCGTGCCTTCCGGCGGCCAGCTCCAGCTCCACCAGCCGCTCGATCGCGGCCAGCCGCTGGTCCTCCAGCCGGGCCCTGGCGCCCTCGGCGAAATGGGCCTGGACGTCGGCGAAGGCGGGCCCACGCCACAGGGCAAGCGCTTCCCGCAGCGTCCGCACGGCCGCGCCCGGCCCGGCGGCCGTCTCGGCTGCGAGCTCGGCGTCCGCCTTCGCCACCAGCCTGGCGAACTCCCGCAGGTCGAGCTGCCCCGGCCCCGGAGTGATCACGTATCCCGCCGGCCGGGTCTGCACCAGGTGGACCGCGTCCGCGGCGCGCAGCGTACGGCGGATCGCGGTCAACGCGGCGTGCACCTGCGCACGGGCCGTGTCCGGCGGCGTCGGCCCCCACATCGCGTCGATCAGCCGCTCGACGCTCAGCACGACGCCGGCATGCAGCAGCAGGTAGCCCAGGAACGCGCGGTGACGCGGGGCCAGGGCGGGAAGCGATCGGTCACCGGCTGACACCTCGACCGGGCCGAGGATCGTCAGCCGCACATCCACCCGCGAATCATACATTTGCCCCTTTGGTAACAGAGGCCCCCATAGGCGATGCATCGACATCGCATCGCGATCGTATGGATCGCCCTCCCCATGCTGGTCACATCAGCCGATCACCACGCATGAGGAGGCTCCCATGCAGGCACGCATGAAGAACCCCGCCCTCGTCCTCCCCGGCGCCATGAAGGCGCTCCTGGACCTCGGCAAGGCCGCCGACCAGGCCGGGCTGCCCAAGGTCACCGTGGACCTGGTGCTGCTCAGGGCCAGCCAGATCAACGGCTGCAGCGTCTGCGTCGACATGCACGCCAAGGACCTGCGCAAGGCGGGCGAGAGCGACGAGAGGCTGTTCGCCGTGGCGGCGTGGCGCGAGGCGCCGTACTTCACCGACGCCGAGCGCGCCGCGCTGGCACTGGCCGAGCAGGTCACCCGGCTCGCCGATGGCGGCCAGGTCGGCGACGAGCTGTGGGACGAGGTCGCCGACCTCTACTCCGAGACCGAGCTCGCCGCGCTGATCATGACGATCTCCACCGTCAACCTGTGGAACCGCCTGAACGCCTCCACCCGGCAGATCGCGGGTGCGGCATGGTAGCGGTCGCGCTCGTCACGGGCGCGAACAAGGGCATCGGTGCCGAGATCGCCCGCCAGCTCGCCGACGCGGGAGTCACCGCGATCATCGGTGCCCGTGACGAGGAGCGGGGGCGCGCCGCGGCCGAGCGGCTCGGCCTGCCGTACGTACGGCTCGACGTCACCGACGCGGCCTGCGTCCGAGCCGCGGCAGAGTGGATCGAGCAGGAGTACGGCAAGCTCGACATCCTGGTCAACAACGCCGGGATCACCTTCGACGACGGGCCGCCCAGCCAGGCCACCACCGCGCAGGCCCGCCAGGTCTACGAGACGAACGTGTTCGGCGTCATCGAGGTCACCAACGCGATGCTGCCGCTGCTGCGCCGCTCACCCGCGGGACGCATCGTGAACGTCTCCAGCGAACGCGGCTCGATCGGGCGCACCCTGGACCAGTCCCATCCGCTGTGGCCGATGCTCAACCTCGTCTACTGCTCCTCCAAGGCCGCCCTCAACATGATCACCGTCTCCTACGCCAAGGAGCTGTGGGACACCCCGATCAAGGTCAACGCGGTCGACCCGGGCTGGGTCAAGACCGACATCAACCACAACGAAGGCATCAAGACCCCTGAAGAGGGCGCCGCCCCGATCGTGGCCATGGCCCTGCTGGACGCCGACGGCCCCACCGCCGCCTTCGTCCAGCACGAAGGCCCTCTTCCCTGGTAACCCCAGGTGATCCCGTAAGGAGACGACAGCTATGGATCTACGTCATGCGGTCCGGGGGCGTGTGCTGCTTCCCGGCGAGGACGGGTTCGACGAAGCGGCCCGCCCGTGGGCGGTGGGCGTCCACCAGCCGGTGTCCGCCGTCGTCGAGGCCGAGGACGCGGCGGATGTGGCGGCGCTGGTGCGGTACGCCCGCGAAGCCGGGCTGACGGTCACCGCCCAGCCGTCGGGCCATGGCGCCTCGGGCGACGCGCAGGGTGTGATCCTGCTGCGCACCGGCCGCCTGGACCGGGTGGAGGTCGACGCGCGGGCGCGCGTCGCCCGGGTCGGCGCCGGAGTGCGGTGGGGCCGGTTGCTGGCCGAGACCGGCAGGCACGGCCTCACTGGGCCGGCCGGCAGCAGCCCGGCCGTGACGGTCGCCGGGTTCGTCGCCGGCGGCGGCGTCTCGTGGTTCGGCCGCATGTACGGCTGGGCCGCCGACTCGGTGCGCGCCTTCGAGATCGTCGACGCCGACGGCAAGCAGGTACGGGTCACCGGCGACTCCGACGCCGACCTGTTCTGGGCGCTGCGCGGCGGCGGCGGCGACTACGCGCTGGTCACCTCGATCGAGCTGGCGCTGTACCCGGCGCCCAGCGTGTACGGCGGGCGCATCACCTGGCCGGCCGCCCGCGCCGGTGCGGTGTTCGACGCCTTCCGCCGGATCACCGCGGACGCGCCACGCGAGCTGTCGGTGTGGATCAACCGGATGGCGCCGCCGCCGCCCGCGCCGCCGCTGGTCACGGTGGACGTGACCTACCTCGGCGGCGACGCCGAGGCCAAGGCGCTGCTGGCCGCCTTCGACGAGATCGGCGGCAGCCTCTCCGACAGCCGCGGCTCCATGGACATCGCCGACCTGGGCACGATCGCGGCCGAGCCGGTCGAGCCCAGCCCCATGCTGGCCCGCACCGAACTTCTGACCGACCTGCCGGTGCAGGCCCTCGCGGAGGCCGAACTCGCACCCTTGCTGAACCTGCAGGTCCGGCATCTCGGCGGGGCGCTGGCCGAGGCCGATCCCGCCGGTGGCGCGGGTGGCGCGCTGGCGGAGCCGTACATGCTCTACCTGCTCGGCCTGCGGCTGCCCCACCTGGCCGATGCGGTACGGGCCAGGCAGGCGGCCCTGGTCGAGGCGCTGGGCCAGGCGGTCAGCGGCCGCAAGCCGTACACCTTCCTCGCGCCGGCGGACGACGCCGCCCAAGCCTTCCCCGCCGACACCCTGGCCCGGCTGCGCGAGATCAAGCGCCGGCGCGATCCCTACGGCGTCTTCCGCGCCAACTTCCCCGTCCTGGACTGAAAAGAGCACCAACATGCTGAAAATCGCGACTGCCGCCGCGCTGGTGGCCGCCCTGGCGGCGGCACCGGCACCCGCCGACGCGGCGACCGGCAGGTGGGCGGCGGCCTGGGCGACCGGCGTCCAGCAGCCGTCGGCCGACGTGTGGTATCCCACCTGGGCGGAGAAGGGCTTCGCCGACCACTCCGTACGGCAGGCGGTCCGGGTCACCGCCGGCGGCTCGGCGGTCCGGATCCGGCTCTCCAACGCCTACGGCACCACCCCGCTCCAGCTCACCGGCGCCAGCGTGGGCAAGGCCGGCGCGGGCGCCGCCGTACAGGCGGGCACGCTCCGCCCGCTGACCTTCGCACACGCCGCCTCCGTCGCCGTCCCCACCGGCGGGCAGGTCGCCAGCGATCCCGTCCGGCTCGCGGTCGAGCCGGGAGAGCGGCTGACCGTGACGCTGTACTTCCAGGGCGCCACAGGACCGGCCACCTACCACAACCTGGCCATGGCCACCTCCTACCGGGCCTCCGGCGACCACACCCGCGACCTCGGCGCGGCCGCCTTCGGTGAGACCAACAGCTCCTGGTTCTACCTGTCCGGAGTGGACGTGTACGGCGGCGCGGCCGCGGTGGCGACCTTCGGCGACTCCATCACCGACGGATACGCCGCCACCCAGGACGCCGACGACCGCTACCCGGACGCGCTGGCCCGCAGGCTGAACGGCCGGCGGCCGGTGCTCAACCTCGGCATCGCCGGCAACCGCCTGCTCAACGACTCGGCGTGCCTGGGCGAGCGCGGGCTGACGCGCTTCCGCTGGGACGTTCTGGGCCAACCTCGCGTCAAGACCGTGATCGTGCTGGAGGGCATCAACGACATCCTCCTGGGCATGCAGGACCCCACCCCCTGCACCACCCCCGTGGTCAAGGTCAGCGCCGCCGACCTGATCGACGGCTACCGGCGGCTCATCCGCACCGCCCACGCGCGAGGCGTCCGGGTCATCGGCGGCACCCTCCTGCCGGCCGGTCTCCCCGGCGAGGCCGAGGCCGTCCGCGACGCGGTCAACGCGTGGATCCGGACCGGCGGCGAATTCGACGCGGTCGCCGACTTCGAACGCGCGGTCGCCGACCCCGCCGACCTCGATCGGATCCGGCCGGCCTTCGACAGCGGAGACCACCTCCACCCGAACCCCGCCGGCTACCGGGCCATGGCCGACGCCGTCGACCTGCACACCCTTTGAGGGCTGGGTGATCAGCGCCGGGGATAATGCGCCTTGGCGTAGTCGTCCCGCGCCTTTTCGCACGCCTCGACCTCCGCGCCCGGTCGGCAGTCGATGTAGACGGCTGTCACCGGCCGGCACATGTCGCTGCCCGAGCCGACGCTGTGCGCGTGCCGGCATCTCTGGTACTGGATGTCGCCTTCGATGCAGAAGCGACGAGCGATCTTCGCGCCGTTGACGCTCCGCGTCTGGCAGGCGCGGTAGACCGGGGCGGCATCGGCGCAGATCTTCCCGCCGCCCCGATAGAGGCAGGCGGCATACCTCGCGGATCCGTCGCACCGGAGCGCCGACCTGCCCAGGAACCGGCAGTACCGGTAAGCCTCCCCGACAGGCTCCGCGCCCTCGGCGCACGTGTTCGGCAACGGCCGGATCACGTCGGCACGGCGGCAGTCGGCCAGGAAAGCCTGCTGGTCGCGGTGGAGGGCGTCGCTGTCGCGGCACCGGCGGCCGGCGAAGCCGGACGCCGCGCAGCGCTCGTACGTCGCCTCTTCCTTCTCGCATCCCTTCTCGTCGGGGACGTCCTCGCAGGACTTCACCAACTCCGGGTCCTTGGTCTCCCGTGCGCTCGCGACCACGGGCGCCGCCGTGGTCCGGGACTCGCGTTCCGGGCTCACCTCGTCCGTGCCGTGACTGAGATATACGGAAGCCGCGGCCACGGCTATTACCGCGAGGACGCCGTATAAGCGGGCCCGCCTGCGACGGCTTTCGATTGTCATCGTCACGCTTTTTTCTGGATAGCCCGCTCGATTCCCTTGCAGATCATGCCACAAACGTTGCAGCGAGACCGAGCTCCTGATTTCGGGCGGCCGAAAACAGGAGCTGGTAAACGGAAATAGCCTAGGGGCGATCCCGTACATAAGGTGGACGCCTGCCATTCCGCGCGCGAAAGGGTGACGATGATCGAGACATTGTTCGATGAGGACTATTTCCGTGACCCGCATCCCGTATTCGCGCGGCTCCGCGAAGGGCGCCCCGTCTATCGCACCGCGACCCCGCAGGGTGTACGGGTCTGGGTGGTGAGCCGGTACGAGGACGTCAAGGCGGCCTGCACCGACCCGCGCCTCAGCAAGGACTTCACGAACAACCCGGACATGATCAAGTCGAACGAGCTGGAGGGCGGCGACAGCAGCGGCTACGAGGCCGTGGTGCCCCACAACATGCTCTTCGTCGACCCGCCCGACCACGCGCGCCTGCGGCGGCTGGTGGGCAAGGTGTTCACGGCGGGCCGCGTCCAGGCGTTGCGGCCCCGTGTCGAGCAGATCAGCGCGAGCCTCCTCGACAAGGTGGGCCCGGAGTTCGACCTGCTCCACGACTACGCCGTGCCTCTGCCCGCCATGGTGATCGGAGAGCTGCTCGGCATCCCCGAGAACGACTGGCCGCAGCTCATCAAGTGGTCCAACACCACCATCGAGGGCGCCGTACTGGATCCGCAGGTGGTCGTGCGGGCCGCCACCGAGTTCATCACCTATCTCGGCGAGCTCTGCGAGGCCAGGCGGGCCGCGCCGGCCGATGACCTGTTCAGCGCGATGGTGCAGGCCCAGGACGAGGAGGGTGCGCTGAGCGGGCGGGAGCTCGTCGACACCGCGTTCCTGCTCACAGTCGCCGGCCACGAGACGACCGTGCACCTGATCTGCAACGGGGCGCTCGCGCTCCTGCGCCACCCCGACCAGCTCGCCAAGCTCCGCGCGGACCCCGGGCTGCTGCCGGCGGCGGTCGAGGAGTTCCTCCGTTACGACGGGCCGGTCAGCACGTCCACCCTCAGGTTCACCAAGGAGCCGGTCACCATCGGCGGCACGGAGATCCCGGCGGGACAGCTCGTGCTGGTGTCCTTCCTGTCGGCCAACCGGGACGCGGCGCAGTTCGCCGACGCCGATCGCCTCGACGTCACCCGCGCTCCGGGCCAGCACGTCGCGTTCGGCCACGGCATCCACTACTGCCTCGGCGCCCCGCTGGCCAGGACCGAAGGCGCGGTGGCCTTCCGCCACCTGCTGGAGCGTTTCCCCGGCCTGCGGCTCGCCGTCCCCGAGGAGCGGCTGGCCTGGCGTCCGGGGCTGCTCATGCACGGCCTGACCGGCCTCCCCGTACGGAGCTCATGAGGCGCGGTGAAGCACGCCGAATTCGACGCTTGTGTCCGGGTCGTGAATCATGGAGGGCCGAGTGGCTGAAAGGTGCTGTGCATGCGTTACCGTCTGCTGGGCCGGACCGGGCTCAGGGTCTCCGAGCTGTTCCTCGGCGCGATGACCTACCGCGAGGTGTCGCCGGAGGCGCGGCGCATCCTCGACCTGTACGCCGAGTCCGGCGGCAATGTCGTCGACACGGCCTCCATGTACGGCGAGAGCGAGAACGTCGTCGGCGAGCTGCTCCAAGGACGCCGTGACCGTTTCGTCCTGGCCACCAAGTACACCGGCACCCGCGACCGCACCGACCCCAACGCCGCCGGCAACCACCGCAAGAACCTCGTGCTGTCGCTGGAGCAGAGCCTGCGCCGGCTGCGTACCGACTACGTCGACCTCTTCTGGGTGCACGTCTGGGACCGGCACACCCCGATCGAGGAGACGATGCGCGCGCTGGACGACGCCGTCCGCGCCGGGAAGATCCTTTACGCCGGCATCTCGGACGCCCCGGCCTGGCTGGCCAGCCGGGCCAACACGCTGGCGGAGTGGCGCGGGTGGACGCCGTTCGCGGGATTGCAGGTGCCGTACAGCCTGCTGCGGCGGGACGCGGAGCGGGAGCTGCTGCCGATGGCGCAGGCGTACGGGATGAGCGTGACGGCGTGGGGGACCCTCGAGCGCGGCGTGCTGTCGGGCAGGTACAACGAGCCCGGCGCGCCGGCCTCCCGCGTGTCGCCCGACTCCCTGAGCGAGCGGGACCGGACGGCGGCGCGCGCGGTCGTCGAGGTGGCCGGCGAGCTGGGTGTCACGGCCTCGCAGGTGGCGCTGGCCTGGGTGCTCGGGCGTGGGGTGCATCCGATCGTCGGGGCGAGCAGCGTGGACCAGCTCAAGGACAACCTGGGGGCCTCGGGGCTCGTGCTGCCCGAGGAGGCGGTGCGGCGGCTGGAGTCGGCGGTGGAGTTCGAGCTCGGCTTCCCGCGTGACTTCGTCGAGGAGGTGGATCGGAGCCCGGCCATCTACGGCGATGCCGTCCACCTGCTGGACGGCCGCTGACCGCCAGACCCCCATGGCTCAGGGCGTCGGGGTGACGGTGGGGAGCAGGGTGCGGGCCAGGCGGTAGGCCTCGGTGAGGTCGTCGCCGCGGTAGTCCAGAGCGGCGAGGTCGGCGAGGTGGTGGTCGGCGTTGACGGCGACGGTGTGCGGCAGGTGGCGGAACAGCGGCGCGTCCGACATCGAGTCGCCGTAGGCCAGGCATTGCTCGCGGCCGAGCTCGAGCCGGGCGCGGGTGCTGTCGGCGATGCGGACCTTGTCGGCGGGCGTCAGGACGCCGCCGGGGTCCAGGGGCGCGGTGAAGGGCAGGGGCGGGAAACTGGAGGCGGCGACCTCGTCGAAGCCGAGCTCCAGCAGGTGGCGGGCGAAGAAGTCCGGGGCCATGGTGATGACCAGGGAGTGTTCGCCGCGGGCCCGGATGTCGGCGCAGACCTCGGCGATGCCGCCGAGCCAGGGGGCGGCGGCGTAGGCGGCGGCCACGACCTGGGGGGTGAGGTCGGCCCAGAGGCCGGGGAGGGCGGCGGAGAAGCCCCGGGTGTCGAGCTCGCCGGCGGCGAAGCGGGCCTCCATCTCGAGGAGCCGCGGCGTGGTGCCGGTGTGGTGGGCGATCTCGAGGCTGGCGGTGGATCCGGCCAGGAGGGTGCCGTCCATGTCGAAGATATGCAGGATGCCCATGGTTGTCCGATTATGTCAGGGCACCCCGCTCGGAGATCAGACGGTGTTCAGCTTGCGGAGGGCTCGGGAGATGCCGTCGAGCGCGGCGTCGAGGTAGCCGGCCCGCAGGCCGTGCGTGATCCTCAGGTGGCGCGCCGCCGAGGCGGAAGTTCTCGCCGGCCCCTCACTTGAAAGGTTGCCTGGTAAGTTGTCAGCCAGACTTTCTTGCCAGATCAAGTGTGTCAAGAGAGGGAAATGTAAATTACGTCGTGCATGTCCTGTCGGACGTGCCGGAAACCTGTCAGGCAACCTGACTTCACGCCGCCGCATGCGGGCACGACGAAGACCCGCCTGTCGGTACAGGCGGGTCTTCGTCGTGCGGACGCGGGTCAGCCGTCGGTGGCGGCGGCCCCCAGGATCTCGTTGCGGTAGGTCAGGAGGTGCCGGCGCCACACCTCCGCCGCCTCGGCGGCATTGCCCTCCCGGATGTGCCTGATGACCGCGCGCGACTCCTGGACGTGGCCGTCGCGGGCACTGGCCTCGGCCAGCGCGCGGCGTCGCAGCTCCTGCCACAACGGCCCCGCGACATGCCGCAGCGCCTCTTCGAGGGCCTGTTCGAGCAGGGGGTTGCGGGCGGCGCGGGCGATGGCCCGGTGCACCGGCAGGTCGCTCGCGTAGGCGCCGGTCTCGGCGTACTCGGTCTCCAGCTTGGCCAGCGTGGCCTCGAGCAGCTCCAGGTCCTCCGGGTGGCGCTTCTCCGCGGCCAGCGCGGCCAGGGCGGGCTCGATCGCGAGCCTGGCCTCGAACACCTGCGGCGGCAGCACCTCCACGCCCCAGGTCGCCACGGTGGCCGCGGTGCCCGTGACCACCGTGCCCCTGCCCTTGTGGGACTTGGCCAGCCCGGCGAGCTCCAGGGCGGCGAGCGCCTCCCTGATGGTGGGCCTGCTCACCGCGAAGTTCTGCGCCAGCTCGCGCTCGGAAGGCAGCTTGTCGCCGGGTTTGAGCTGCTCGTCGCGGATCGCCGCGACGAGCTGGTCGGCGACTTGGACGGCCGCGCTCCTCTTGACCACCGGAGTCACCGAGAACCTCGCGCTGCCACTTGTCACTACTCGATGCTCCTCTTTTGTGACCGTTTGTGCGCTCGTTGGCATCATATCAAGCGGCTAGGCAACCTGACATGCTGACCAGCGACCACCGTCATACGGAGCTCAGCACGGCGTCTCACCAAGGTCAACCACCGTGGCCGTGGTCAGCATCATGCCCAAGGGCGCTTGGGACGGGCATGACCGGCCCGATCGCGGCTGGCACAGGGTTTGCGTCCGCACTGCCATGACGTTGCCCGCCACGGGTAGCAATAAGCCGAGGCCTACGAGGGCGCGCACGGGTGACGAGGTTTGTGGAAGCTATGGGGGCGATGGCGCGGTCACGTGCGGGGAATCTGCCACTGGAGCTCACGAGCTTCGTCGGTCGCAGGAACGAGATCGCCGAAGGCAAGCGCCTGCTCACCTCCGGCCGGTTCCTGACGCTCACCGGAGTCGGCGGGGTGGGCAAGACGCGGCTGGCGCGGCGGATCGCCGCCGAGATGTCACGCGAGTACGGCGACGGGGTCTGGCTGGTCGACCTGGCCCCGCTGATGGCGGGTGCGCTGCTCACCGAGACGGTCGCCGACGCCGTCGGATGCCCCCGGCAGGATCCGGCCTCCCTCGCCGAGTACCTGCACGACAAACGGCTGCTGCTGGTGCTGGACAACTGCGAGCACCTGCTGCCCCAGGTCGCGGCGCTGGTCGGTGACCTGCTGGCGATGGCCCCCGAGCTGCGCGTCCTGGCCACCAGCCGGCAGGCGCTGCACGTCCCGGGGGAGCTGGTCCTCGAGGTCCCGCCGCTGAACGTGCCGGGGACGGCCGAGATGTCGATCGACGGCGTCCTGGAGAACGAGGCGGTGCGCCTGTTCGAGGACCGGGCCGCCTCGGCCGTGCACGAGTTCAGGGTCACCGAAGCCAACAGCGCGGCGGTGGCGCGGCTGTGCCGGCGGCTGGACGGCATCCCCCTGGCCATCGAGCTCGCGGCGGTGAGGGTGCTGGTCCTGTCCGTGGAGCAGATCCTGGAGCGCCTCGACGACCGGTTCCGGCTGCTGACGACCGGGCCCACCACCGCGCCGCCGCGCCAGAAGACGCTCCGGGCGCTGGTGGACTGGAGCTATGACCTCTGCTCCGAGGAGGAGCGGACGCTGTGGGAGCGGCTGTCGGTCTTCTCCGGCGGCTGCGGCCTGGACGCGATCGAGCACGTGTGCTCGGAGGGCGGCATCGCCCCGGAAAGCCTCATGGACCTGCTGACCCAGCTGGTGGACAAGTCGATCGTGCAGCGCCGCGGGCAGGCCTCCGACGTGCGCTTCGAGATGCTCGACACGCTGCGCCAGTACGGATGGAAGCGGCTCGTCGCCTCCGGCCAGGACCAGGCCCTGCGGCTGCGCCACCGCGACTGGTGCCGCCGGCTGGCGGCGCGGGCGGAGGACGAGTGGTTCGGCGAGCACCAGATGGACTGGCTCGGGCGCCTCGTCCAGGAGCAGGGGAACGTGCGCTCCGCGCTGGAGTTCTGCCTGGGCGCGCCGGGCGAGGCGTGGGCCGCGCTCGAGATCGCCGCCGCGATGTGGAGTCACCGGCTCTCGTGGAGCTCCCCGAGCGAGGGCCACCACTGGCTGGAACGGGCGCTGGCGCAGGAGTCCGGCGCCAGCGCCGGGCGGGCCAAGGCCTTGTGGGTCGACGCGTGGCTCGTCCTGCTGCGGGGCGACCCGCAGGCCGCCAAGCCGCTGCTGGAGGAGTGCCAGGCGCTGGCGGAGCGGCTCGGGGACGAGGCCCAGCTCGCCGGCGCGCTGCACATCACCGGGTTCGCCGCGTTGCTGGCCGGCGACTTCTCCCGCGCCATGAAGCTCCTCGACGAGGCGCTGACCCGCCGCCGCGCCCTCGGCCACCGGGGGCACGCGTGGGTGGCCCTCTTCCAGCTGGCCATGACGGCCGTCCTCATGGATGACCCGCGGTCCACGGCGCTCTGCGAGGAGGTGCTGGAGACGGCCGAGCGCGCGAACGCCGAATGGTCGATCTCGTACGGGCTGTGGGTCGCGGCCCTCGACCGGCGGCGCCAGGGCGCGCTCCGGGAGGCCGTGACCATGATGCGGGACGCCGTGCGGCTCAAGGTGCGCTGCAACGACCACCTCGGCCTGGCCCAGTGCCTGGAGGGGCTGGCCTGGATCCTGGCCGACGACGAGCAGTACGAGCAGGCCGCCCAGATGCTGGGCGCCGCCCACATGGTCTGGCAGTCGATCGGGACGTCGCTGCCCGGCCTCGGGCACCTGGTCGGCGCCCACGACCGGTGCGAGTCCGGCCTCCGGCGGAGTCTCACGGAGCGGGCGTTCAAGGCGGCCTTCGACCGTGGCGCGGAGCTCACCCTCGAGCAGGCCGCCGCGTACGCGCTGGACGAGAAGCCCGCGCGGCGCGCGGAGAGCGCCCAGCCCGAGTCCGACGCCACGTCCATCCTGACCCGCAGGGAGCGGGAGATCGCCGACCTGGTCGCGAAGGGCCTGAGCAACAAGCAGATCGCCGAGACGCTGGTCATCGCCCAGCGCACCGCGGAGTGCCACGTCGAGAACGTCCTGCGCAAGCTGAACTTCTCGTCCAGGTCGCAGATCGTCAAGGCGTGGGAATCGCGCCGCCCCGATGGCGAGTGACCCGCGTCCCCGGCCGGGATCGGCGGCGGACCCGGATCCGCTCGTCCGGATCCGGGGGCTGCGCAAGAGCTTCGGCGGCATCCACGCGCTGTGCGGAGTGGATCTCGATCTCCGCCGCGGCGACGTCCTCGCCCTGCTCGGCGCCAACGGCGCGGGCAAGTCGACGCTGATCAAGATCCTGGCCGGCGTCCACCACGCCGACGGGGGAGAGGTCGTCGTGGCCGGCCACCCCCTGGGCAGCCAGGCCGCCTCCGCCGGCATGGCGTTCATCCATCAGGACCTCGGCCTCGTGGAGTGGATGACCGTCGCGGAGAACATCGCCCTCGGCAGGGGATACGCCCGGCGCGGCGGCCTCATCTCCTGGCGCGCGGTACGCCGCTGCTGCGTGGACGCCCTCCGGATCATCGCCGCCCGCCTCGACCCGGACGAGCCGATCGCCGGCCTGACGCGGGCGGAGCGCTCGCTGGTCGCCATCGCCCGCGCGCTGGCCACGGACGCGCGGATCATCGTGCTGGACGAGCCGACCGCCTCCCTGCCCGCCGCCGAGTGCGAGCGCCTCTTCGACGTCCTGCGCACGCTCCGCGATCGGGGCCACGGGATCCTGTACGTCAGCCACCGGCTGGACGAGGTCTACCGGATCGCCGACCGGGTCGCCGTCCTGCGCGACGGACACCTCGTCAGCCAGGGGCCGCTCGCGGGCCGCGACCCGGCCGACCTGGTGCGCGAGATCGTGGGGCGCGAGGAAAGGGCCCGGCGGCGCCGGGCCCGCCGGGCGGGAGAGGTCCTGCTGAGCCTGGACGGCGTGCGTGCCGGGCGGGCGGGGCCGGTGGGGTTCGACCTGCGGTCCGGCGAGGCGCTCGGCCTGGTCGGGCTCACGGGAGCCGGGCACGCGGACCTCGGCCGCGCGCTGGCCGGCGCGTATCCCATGGCGGCAGGCCGCGTGCTGCTCGGCGGCGGCCCGTACCGGCCGGCCTCGGTCGCGGCGGCCGTCGGCGCCGGGGTCGGTTTCGTGTCCGGCGACCGGCAGGAGGAAGGAGCCGCCGCCGACCTGAGCGTGCGGGAGAACCTGCTGGCCAACCCCGGCGCGCGCGGCCGATCGCCGCTGAGCCCGCTGAGCCCGCGCCGCGAGCGCGCCGAGACGGCGGCGATCGTCGAGCGCCTGCGCGTCCGCCCGGCCGACCCGGAGGCGCCGTTCGCCGCCCTGTCCGGCGGGAACCAGCAGAAGGTGCTGATCGGCCGCTGGCTCGGGGCCCGCCGCCGGCTCCTGATCCTGGAGGAGCCCACGGCCGGCGTCGACGTCGGCGCCAAACCCGAGATCCTCCGGCTGCTCGACGAGGCCCTGGCGGCCGGGGCCGCCGCGCTCCTGGTCTCCGCCGACTTCGAGGAGGTCGCGAACCTGTGCGACCGGGCGCTCGTGTTCGCGCGCGGGACGGTGACCGCCGAGCTGAGCGGCGACGCCCTCACCGTCGCCGCCCTCACCCGGGCGGCCACGGCCACCCCAGGGACGGGCCGTTGCTGACGGACGACCGCACACCCCGGAGACGGCCCTCCGCCGGCAGGCTGATCGGCGGGTACGGGCTGCTCGCGCTGGCCGTCATCCTGTTCGCCGCGTTCGCGCTCGCCCTGCCGGACACGTTCCCCACCATGGCCAACCTGACCGCGATCGTCTCCGCCTACTCGATCATCGCGGTCCTGGCGCTGGGCTCGATGATCCCTATCATCACCGGGAACTTCGACCTGTCCCTCGGCTACGGCCTGGGCCTGTGGCACGTCATGACGCTGCTGCTGATCGTGAACGCCGGCTGGCCGTGGCCCGCGGCCTGCCTGGCCGTGCTCGCGGGCGCGCCGGCGGTCGGCGCGGTCAACGGCCTGCTGGTGGAGTTCGCGCGCATCGACTCGTTCATCGCGACCCTCGGCACCGGCAGCATCCTGTACGCCGTCACGGGCTGGGCGACCCAGGGCGCCCGGATCTTCCCCGGCCCCCAGGGCCTGCCCGAGGGCCTGACCGGCCTGTACGACTCGACGCTCCTCGGCCTGCCGGCGCCCGCGTTCTACGTGATCGTCCTGGCCGCCGCGCTGTGGCTCGGGCTGGAACGGCTCCCCGTGGGCCGCTACCTCTACGTCATCGGCTCGAACCCGCGGGCGGCGGAGCTGGTCGGGATCCCGCTCCGCCGGTACGTCGTCCTCGCCTTCGCGGGATCCGGCCTGGTGACCGGCTTCGCGGGCGTGCTCCTCGCGGCCCAGCAGCAGATCGGCAACCCGAGCGTCGGGCTGGACTACCTGCTGCCGGCGTTCGTGGCCGCGCTGCTCGGCTCCACCACGATCAAGCCCGGACGGGCCAACCCCTGGGGCACGGTCGTCGCCATCGCGGTCCTGGCCATCGGGCTGTCGGGCATCAGCCAGCTCGGGGCGGACTTCTGGGTCACCCCGCTGTTCAACGGCGCCACCCTGCTCGTCGCCGTCGGGCTGGCCGGCTACTCCGCGCGGCGCCGGGCGCACACCGGCCGGAGCCTTCCATGAACCTCGCCCGCCTCGTGGCGCTCGTCCTGGTCGCCGGCGGCTGCTCGCTCGGCACCCCGCCACCCGCCCCCGGAGGGAGGTGCCACGACGTGGTGCACACCGCCAGGCGGGCGGTCGCCGGCGCCGAGGCGACGGACGTGCCCTGGGGCGGTCCCACGAGCGGGCCGCGCGCCGTCCCCGGCAAGAGCATCGTCTTCGTCGCCTCGACCATGACCAACCCCGGCGTGGCCGGCACCGCCGACGCCGTACGGGCGGCCGCCCGGTCCGTACGGTGGAGCTTCCGCGTGATCGACGGCCAGGGCACCCCCGCCGGGATCCGGGTGGCCCTGGGCGAGGCGGTCGCGCTCCGGCCGTCGGGCATCGTCATCGGCGGGTTCGACCCGGGGTCTGTTGCGCAGCAGGTCAAGCAGGCCAACGCCGCCGGGATCCAGCTCGTGGGATGGCACGCGACCAAGTCACCGGGCCCCAGCGCGAACCCCCGCCTCTTCACCAACGTCACCAGCCGGGTGGAGGACGTCGCGCGGATCAGCGCGTACTGGATCATCGCCCGGTCGAACGGCCGGGCGGGCGTGGTGATCTTCACCGACTCCTCGATCCCGTTCGCCGAGAACAAGTCCCGGCTCATCAAGCAGACCCTGGCGACCTGCTCTGGCGTCCGGCTCCTGTCCTACGAGAACATCCCGCTCCCCGACGCGGGCACCCGCACGCCGCAGGAGGTCTCGTCCCTGCTGTCCCGCTTCAGGGACCTGTGGACGTACTCGGTCGCCATCAACGACGTCTACTTCGCCGACGCCGCTCCCGCGCTGCGCGCCGCCGGCAAGCCCGGGGAGGGGCCTCCCTACTCCATCGGCGCCGGGGACGGGGACCCGTCGGCGTTCCAGCGGATCCGCGCCCGGCAGTTCCAGCACGCGACCGTCCCGGAGCCGCTGAACGCGCAGGGCAGCCAGATCGTCGACGAGCTCAACCGCGCGTTCGCCGGGCACCCGCCGAGCGGGTACGTGACGCCGGTGCACCTGACCACGACGGCGAACGTCGACGATGCCACGTCCTGGGACCCGCGCGGCTACCGCGACGCCTACCTGCGGATCTGGCTCGGGTAGGCCCTACCAGCCTCGGGACCGCAGGAAGGCGGCGCAGCGGCCGGTCCAGTCGCCCACGACGGGATCGGCCTCGGCCAGCCCCAGCCCGTGCCGGCCGCTGGGATAGACGTGCACCTCCAGGGGGATCCGGTGGCGGGCGAGCGACCGGGCCACCTGGAAGGTGTTCTCGACGGGGACCGCCTCGTCGTCGGCCGTGTGCCACAGGAACATGGGCGGCGTGGCCGGGCCGACGCGGTCGCCGAGCGACAGCTCGGAGCGTACGGACTCGGGCGCGTCCGGGCCGAGCAGGTTGGCGGCCGAGCCCTGGTGGGCGGCCGGTCCGGTGAGCGCGGCGACGGGATAGCAGAGCACGGCGAGCCCGGGGTGGGGATCGGCCCCGTCGACGGCGTCGTGCGGGCCTTCCGGCAGCATGGAGCCCGCCTCGGTGGCGAGCAGCCCGGCCAGGTGGCCGCCCGCCGAGAAGCCGAGCACCCCCACGCGGGCCGGGTCCACGCCGGTCGAGGCGGCGTGGTGCCGCACCCAGCGCACCGCCCTGGCGGCGTCGAGCAGGGGCAGCGGGTGGCGGTGCGGCGCGATCCGGTAGCGCACGACGAACGCCGCGATGCCCAGCGAGTTGAGCCAGCGCGCGACCGGCGCGCCCTCGTGGTCGGCGAGGTGGTGGTAAGCGCCGCCCGGGAGGACCACGACGGCCGGGCTGGGGCCGTCGTGCCGTACGGGGAAGGCGGTGATGGTCGCCTCGGCGGTCGTGGGCCACAGGGGGTGCTCGCTCATGCCGTGCCTTTCTGCGTTGTCCGAGACGGATGTTAGCGAGGGCCCGATGTGAGCGGTTCGGTTAGGTTGGTCGCGTGTGCGAGCTCCCACACCGAGGGCGAGGGCCGATGACGGATGCCGCGCGACCGCTGAAGGGGCTGCGGATCGTCGAGCTCTCCAGCTACGTGGCCACGCCGCTGTGCGGGATGACGCTGGCGCAGCTGGGCGCCGACGTGATCAGGGTCGAGCCGATCGGCGGGGCTCCCGACCGTACGCGCTGGCCGCTGGCCGAGAGCGGGACGAGCCTGTACTGGTCGGGCCTCAACAAGGGCAAACGCGCCATCGAGGTGGACCTGTCTGCCGAGGACGGGCGGCGGCTCGTCGCCGACCTGGTCGTCGGCGGGGGACGGCGCGGCGGGATCGTGATCAGCAACGCCGACCGGCACCCGGAGCTGACCCTCGAGGCGCTGCGGGCCCGCCGCCCCGACGTGATCCACGTGCTGCTCACCGGCCGCCGCGACGGCGGGATCGCGGTGGACTACACGGTCCAGGCGGCGACCGGGTTCCCGCTGCTGACCGGCCCGGAGGACGCCGGGCAGCCGGTGAACGGCGTGGTGCCCGCCTGGGACCTGGCCGCCGGCCTCTACCTGGCGGTCGGGTTGCTGGCCGCGGAGCGGCACCGCGTACTCACGGGGGAGGGGCAGCAGGTGCGGGTGGCGCTGGAGGACGTCGCCCTGGCGGTCGCCGGAAGCCTCGGCTACCTCGCCGAGGCGCAGCTGAACGGCACCTCGCGCGAGCGGATCGGCAACCACGTCTACGGCACCTTCGGCCGGGACTTCGCCACCGCCGACGGCGGGCGGCTGATGGTCGTGGCGCTCACCGAGCGGCACTGGCGCGACCTCCTCGCCGCCACCGGCCTCACCGGCGTGGTCTCCGCGCTGGCCGCCGCCCTCGGGGTGGACTTCGGCGCGGAGTCCGAGCGTTACCGGCACCGCAGGGTGCTCGGCGACCTGATCGCGAGCTGGTTCGAGACCCGTACGCTCGCCGAGGCGTGCGAGGCGCTGCGGGCCACCCGCGTGCTGTGGTCGACGTACCGGAGCTTCACGGAGCTGGCCGCGACGCTGCCCGGGAACCCGCTGATGGGGAAGGTCGCCCAGCCCGGGGTCGGCGAGCACTGGGCGCCGGGCTCGCCGCTGGTGATGGACGGCGAGCAGGCCCCTCCTGAGGCGTCGCCCGAGGTCGGCGGGCACACCGAGGAGGTGCTGCGGGCCGAGCTCGGCCTGTCGGGTGCGGAGCTGGCGGCGCTGCGGAGCAACGGCGTCATCCGGACGACGCGGGGAAGGTCCACGTGAGCTGGGAGCCGCACACCCTCACCACTCGGGAGACAGTGGACCCGGGCCCGGTCGCCGCGCTGTCGGCGCTGTTCGACGACGGCACGCCCGCGGTCGGCCCGGGAGACGCGCTGCCGCCGCTGTGGCACTGGCTCGCCCTGGCCCGCTGGCCCGTCTCGTCCGTGCTCGGCGCGGACGGCCATCCGGCGCGCGGGTCGTTCCTGCCCCCGGTGGAGCTGCCGCGGCGGATGTTCGCGGGCGGCGAGGTCGCCTTCCACGCCCCGCTCGCGGTGGGGAGCACGGTACGCCGCGAGGCGCGCGTGGAGTCGGTCACCGAGAAGCCGGGGCGCTCGGGCCGGCTGGTCGTCGTGGTCGTCGCCATCCGGCTGTACGACGAGCATGACCGGCTCGCCGTCGAGGAGCGGCAGGACCTCATCTACCGGGAGGCGGGGGCCGTCCCGGAAGAGGCCGCTCCGGCCGGGCCCGCGGCGGCCCTGGCGCCCGCCGGCGCGCCTTTCGCCCGGGCGAGGGAGGGTACCTGGCGGTTCGCCACGGACCCGACGCTGCTGATGCGGTTCAGCGCGGCGACGTCCAACCCTCACCGGATCCACTACGACTGGCCGTACGCCACCCGCGTCGAGGGCTACCCCGGCCTGGTGGTGCACGGGCCCCTGATGACGCTCGCCCTGGCGGAGGTCCTGCGCCTGGAGGGGCGCGGCGCGCCCGTGGCGCGCATGCGGCACCGGAACCGCAAGCCCCTGTTCTGCGGCCGGCCGGCGCTGCTGCGGCGGATCGACGCGGCCACGCTGGGCGTGTTCGGCCAGGACGAGGAGCCCCACAGCACCTTGGCGATCGAGTTCGGGGGAGGCGCCGGCCGTGCGTGAGATGACCGAGCCCGGCCGCGCGCGTGCCGTCGTGGAGGCGCTGCGGGGCGTCGTCGGCAGGGCCGCCGCCCATGTCGCCTCCGCGGACCGGGACCAGGCCGTGGCCTACGACGTGGCGTCGATGTCGGCGGCGGTCGCGGCGGCCGGGGCACTCCTCGACCACGTCGCGGACCACCTCGGTGGCCGCGGCGTAGACCCTGGAGCCGGCCACGGCGCAGATCCCGGCCCGGGCCACGGCGCGGACCTGGCGCTGCTTTATGCCGCCGACGTCGCCGCCGATCTGGCCGGTCGCCTGACCGGCAGGGAGTCGCTGTGGGGCGTGGACGGGACGGCCCTGGACGGCGTCGCCGCCGACGTCGCCGCGGGACGCGACCCGGCGTTCCTGGAACGCGTCGCCGAACGCGTGCTGGCCACCCGCGAGGCCGGGCCCCGGCACCTGTCCGCCGAGCTGCAGCTGGTCCGCGCCGCCTTCCGCGAGTTCGCCGCCGACCGCATCACCCCCGTCGCCGACCGGATCCACCGCGAGGACGAGGACATCCCCGCCGACATCATCGACGGGCTCGCCGGCATGGGCTGCTTCGGGCTGTCGATCCCGGCCGAGTACGGCGGCGGCGCCGAGGGCGACGAACTGGCCGCCATGGTGGTCGTGACCGAGGAACTGTCCCGGGCCTCGCTGGGCGCCGCCGGCTCGCTCATCACGCGTCCCGAGATCATCGCCACCGCGATCGCCCGCGGCGGCACCGAGGAGCAGAAACGGCGCCGGCTGCCGATGATCGCCTCGGGGGAGCGGCTGTGCGCCGTGGCGGTCACCGAGCCCGACTTCGGCTCCGACGTCGCCCGGATCACCACGAGCGCGACCCGCGACGGCGACGAATGGGTGCTGAACGGCGTCAAGACCTGGTGCACCTTCGCCGGCCGCGCCCACTACCTCCTCGTCCTGGCCCGCACCGACCCGGCCGGGCACCGGGGCCTTTCGCTCTTCGTGGTGGACAAACCCTCCTTCACCGGCCACGAATGGCGCCTCACCCAGGAGGGCGGCGGGTCCGTCGAGGGGCGTGCCATCCGTACGCTCGGCTATCGGGGCATGCACTCGTTCGAGGTGCGCTTCGACGGCTGGCGCGTCCCCACGGCCGACCTGATCGGCGGGGAGGGCGGTCTCGGGCGCGGGTTCTACCTGCAGATGCAGGCGTTCGCGAACGCGCGGCTGCAGACCGCGGCCAGGGCCGTCGGGGTCATGCAGTCGGCGCTGGAGCTGGCCGTGGACTACGCGCGGCAGCGGTCGGTCTTCGGCCGGCCGCTCGCGGACTACCAGCTGACCCGTGCCAAGATCGCCAGGATGGCCGGGTCGATCGCCGCGTGCCGGGCCTTCACCTTCGCGGCGGCCCGGGCCGTGACGGCCGGCGACGGCCAGCTGGAGGCCGCGCAGGTGAAGCAGCTCGCCTGCCGGGCGGCCGAATGGGTCACCAGGGAGGCCCAGCAGCTGCACGGCGGCTACGGGTACGCCGAGGAGTTCAGCATCTCGCGGCTGTTCGTGGACGCGCGCGTGCTGTCCATCTTCGAGGGCGCCGACGAGGTCCTCGCCCTGCGGGTGATCGCCCGCAGGCTGATGAAGCCCTGACGACGAAATCGGTTGGCGGAGGCCGCGGATCGGCCGAGATCATGGCCCTCATGTCGATCCGTACGGCCCGTGAAGCCGATCTGCCCGCCCTGCTCGCCCTCGCCGTCGCCTTCTACGAGGAGGACGGCTTCACCACGCCGGAAGGCGACCTCGGCGCCAACCTCACCACCTTGGTCACCTCGCCCGCGGCCCGGGTCGCGGTGAGCGAGGAGCACGGCCGGATCATCGCGTTCGCGATCACCACGACCTCGTTCGGGCTCGAGTCCGGCCTGATCGCCGAGCTCGAAGACCTCTACGTCGCCCCGGAGGCGCGCAGGCGCGGCGAGGCCAACGGGCTGATCGAGGACAGCCGGAGCTGGGCCGCGGAGCTGGGATGTTCCCTCCTGGAGATCGTGATCGCCCCCAACGGCAACGACGTGAGCCATCTCTTCGACTTCTACGGCAAGCGTGGGTTCCAGGACGAGGGGCGCCGCCTGCTCAGCCAACCGCTGTCCAGGACGTGATCACGCTCTGGTGGCGACCTGGAGAGGCCGGCGGACGCCGGTGGCGGCGGCGCGGTCGCGCCACCAGTGCAGGCCGGCGGCGTCGGCCTGCTGTTCGAGGGTGGTGAGGTGGGCGGTGGCGGCGTCGTGATGGCCGGTGGCGGTGGCGAGCAGGGCGAGGTACCAGTCGACGGGGCCCAGGCAGAGCACGGCTGACAGGGCGGAGATGCGGCCGCTGTAGGGGAGCAGGGCGGTGTAGGCCGTACGGCATTCGTGGGTGCGGCCGAGCGCGGCGACGGCGGCGGCGCGCAGGCAGGTGGCCGACAGCCAGGACCAGTCCGGGGGAGGGGCTTGACGGGGGCCGCCGTTGAGGCGCCGCGCGTGGTCGAGGTGGCCCTGGGCGCACAGGTGCAGGGTGGTGGCGTCGTGGTGCAGGGTGGGATGGACGCCGCGGACGGTGGCGATGAGCGGCGCGGCGTCGGCGATGGCGCCGCGGTGGTAGCAGAGCGCGACGCGGCCGGTGGCGACGGTCTGGCGGGCATGCCAGAGGTTGAGGTGGCGGGCCTGGTCGTCGGCGTCGTCGTAGAGGCGGTCGGCCTCGTCGAAGCGGCCGTCGAGGGTCTGCCGGTTGGCGTGCCAGAGGGTGTGCTGGAAGCGGGGCCAGGGGAGCGGGTGGAGTTCCAGGAGTGCGTCGCAGCGGGCGGCGGCCCGATCGGCGCCGGCCACGTCGAACGCCTCCAGGCGGCCACAGGCGTCCACCATGCCGGCGAGCAGCTCGACCTGAGGGTTGTCGGTGTGTTCCGCCAGGTCGTGTAACTCGCCGGTGAGGTCCGTCAACCCGGTGAGGGCCCGGGGCCGGGGCACGGTGAGACGGCGGTCGTCGCGGGTGCGGGTGAGCGGGCGGGGGTCGTCCACCGGGTGCCGGTCCGTCAAGGGCAGGCCCGTCAGGGGTCGGTCCGCCACGGGCCGGCTCGCTTGGTACGGGTCGCGTAGCAGCGACAGGGAGGGCCTGCCGAGCGCGGTGAGGGCGCGTACCACCAGGCCGGCGCCCGCGTCGGCGCGGTCGGCGGCGCGCAGGGCGGCGGCTCCGGAGCGGCGGGCGGCGTCCCGGTCGCCGGCCGCCTCCAGGGCCTGGACGTGGTGGAGGAGCAGCTCCACGTGCTGGGCGGGGTCGCCGCCCGAGGCGTCGTGGGCGGCCACCGCATGGCCCCACCACCTGGCCGCCTCCGCGTACGCCAGGCGCAGGCCGGCCTGCTCAGCGGCGGCCACGGCCCAGCGCACGGCCTCGCCGTGCGAGCCCGCCTGGACGGCGTGCCAGGCGATGGCGGCCACGTCGGCGGACGGGCGGGCGGCCAGGGCGGCGGCCAGGTCCCGGTGGACGGCGGCCCTGCGCCGTGAAGGCAGGCCCCCGGCCAGCGCCTCCCGCACCAGATCGTGCACGAACACCAGCCGCCCACCCCCGGCGACGGCCGGCTCCACGCGAAACGCGCGCCCGCCCCCGACGGGCAACCCCGCGCCGACGGCCCGACCGGGCGCATCCTGCGCGCAGGGCAGCCCCATATCGGTGGGGAGGTCGAATGCGTCGCCGGAGACGGGTAGCGCCGCGTCGGTGGCGAGGTCGAGCGCGTCGCCGGAGAGGGGCAGTCCCGTGCGGGCCGTCAGGTCGGCGCTGGGGGCGAGCAGGCCTGCGTGGGTTGCGCGGTCGAGCAGGTCGGCCGCCTCGGGGCCCGCGACCCGCGCCACGATCGCCGGGTCGAACTCCCTGCCGAGCACCGCCGCGACCGCCAGCACGTCCGCGACCTCGGCATCGAGCTGCGACCGCACCAGCCCGGCGACCGTCTCCGGGACGGCGTCCACGGCGTCCACGGAGTGCCCGCCGGCCCGCAGCCGGAGGCATTCCCGCACGAAGAAGGGGTTGCCGCCGGTCCGGTCGGCCAGCCGCGCCGCGGCCTCGGCGTCGAGCTCAACGCCCATGCCGGCCGCCATGGACCGTACGGCCTCCGGCGCCAGGCCCCGGACGCGCAGGCGGACGAGGTCGTAGCGGGCCAGCCGGCTCAGCGGGTCGTCGAAACCCGGGCGGAACGCGGCGACCAGCGTGACGGCGGCACCATCCAGTCGCATGACCAGGTCCCTGAGCAGGTCCAGCGACGCGGAGTCGGCCCGCTGCAGGTCGTCCAGGACGATCACCAGCGGCCGGACGCGCGCGGCCGCGGCCAGCCACCGCGCGACGGCGTGCGCGTCGGCCGGGCGGTCCGCGTCGAGCAGGCCGGCCAGGGTCTGCCGGTCGCCGGGCGGGCAGTGCTGTTCGAGCGTCCGCAGCACCTGGACCCACGGCCACAGCGGCGGCAACCCTTCGGCGTCGTGGCAGCGCCCCCAGAGCACGAGCTGCCCGAGCGCGGCCGAGCAGTGCTCGCCGAACTCCTCCAGCAGGAACGTCTTGCCGATCCCCGCCTCGCCGCTCACCGCCGCCAGCCGCAGGCCGGTGCGGGCGGCCCGCTCGGGCAGCGCCATCAGCTCGGCGAGCCGGTCGTCCCGGCGAGCCGGTCGGGGCTGGGTCGGCACGACCAGGGTGGCCGGGGCGGCCGGCTCCAGGGAGTCGGCCTGGCGGAGGATGTCCTGTTCGAGGGAGCGCAGCTCGGGGCCGGGGTCGAGGCCGAGCTGGTCGGCCAGCTGCCGGGCCGCGCGGCGCAGTACGGCCAGCGCCTCCGCCTGCCGCCCGGTGCGGTACAGGGACAGGGCGAGCAGGCACCACAGCCGCTCGCGCAGCGGGTTCTCGGCCGTCTCCGCCTCCAGGTCCGTGATCACGGCCTGCGGGCGGCCCAGGTCGAGCAGCGCCCGGGCGCGCCGCTCGAGCGCGACCAGGCGCAGCTCGCGCAGCCGGCTCACCTCGGTGAGGGCCCAGGTCTCGTCCCCGAACTCCCCGTACGGCATGCCCCGCCACAGCCCGAACGCGGCGTCCAGGCAGGTCAGCGCCTCCCCCGGCGACTGGAACTCCGACCGGCCCACCAGCTCCTCGAACCGCGACGCGTCCACGTCATCGGCGGCCAGCAGGTAGCCGGGCGGCCGCCCGATCAGCACCTTGGGCTTGGCCCACGGCCCGCGGTCCGGCTCGATCGCCCGGCGCAGGTTCGACACGTACGAGTGCAGCGACGACAGCGCGCTGGGCGGCGGCGTGTCCCCGTACATGTCATGGATCAGGGTGTCGGTGGAGACCACGACCCCCCGTGCGATGAGGAGCCGGGCCAGCACCGCGCGCGGGCGGGCCCCGCCCAGGCCGACGGGCTCCCCGCCGTCGGCACGGACCTCGAGAGGTCCCAGAACTCGAAATTCCACAGCACGTCCGGTTCGCTCAGGCGGATCTGGAGAAGTCAGGCGGATCTGGAGAAGAGGGTGGCCGCGGGCCGCAGGGCCATCAGCAGGCCGAGCGCGGCGTACCCGATGACCAGGTGAGTGCCGCCGACCCAGCGGGCCAGCTGCTCGCCGACCAGCAGGTAGCAGGGGACGGTCACGACCGCCCAGCTCTCCGCGATGAGCGGCCACCAGCGCAGCACCCCGCGCCACCGCGCGGTGGCGGCGAGCTTGACGCTGATCGCGGCCATGCCCAGCATCGACAGCGGCCAGCAGATGTCGAGGAAGGCCAGCCAGGTCTCGTCCTTGACGCCGTCCGGCAGGACGCCGTGCAGCAGCGACCAGACGCTGGCGAGGCCGAGCACCGCGGCCTCGAGCTTGAGCGCCACCGCGGCGCCTCGCGAGGTGCCGATCGCCCGCGTCTTCATCTGCACCCAGAGCAGGCAGAAGATGCCGAGCTGGAACACCAGCCCGGTCAGGTCGATGATCCGCTCGCCCACGCCGACGCCTTGCGTGCCGTGGATGTAGATGGCCGTCGCCCAGGTCAGCGAGCCGACCATCAGCCCGATCCCGGCGCGGCGGACGGCGCTCTCGCTCACGGCCGGGGCGGCGCCGGTGCAGGGGGTGGAGTTGAGCACTTGGGTGTCCGTACGGGCCCGGGCGGGCTCGTTGCGGATGTGGGCGTCCATGGGGTTCCTTCCGGTTTGTTGCGATGCCCCCAACGATGTCCGCCCGCTGTCCCGGGCCGGCAGAGCCGCCCGTCCCTGATCCGGTCCCGAGGCGCCCCGTCGTGTCCCGGGACAGGCTGTCCCGGGACAACGGGACACAAATCCGGCGACAATGCTCAGGTGACAAAAGCCAGCCGCCTGTCCGCGGTCCCGGCGGCGCTCGCGGTCGTGCTCACGGTCGGCACGGTGCTGCTGGACGTCCGCAATTCCGGGATCTCGTTGCCGCCCGGCGCGGGCCTCGAAGCCGTGAGCTGGCCGGCCGCGGTGTCGGGCCTGGCCCAGGCGGTGCCCGGCGCGCTGCTGCTGCGGCGGCTGCCCCGGCATCCCGTCGCCTGGGTGCTGACCCTGTCGGGCGTGCACTGGGCGCTGAACGGCTTCTCCGGCGCCTGGTCGGTGTACGCGATCTACACCTCGCCCGGGGCCTTCGCGGCCGCGCCGGCCTACTGGTTCTACGCCCGGTTCGGCGCGGCGCTGCTGGTCGGGCTGCCGCTGCTGATCCTGCTCTTCCCCGACGGGCGGCTGCCCGCCGCCAAGGGCTGGCGACGGCTGTCGATCGCCGGACTGGGGCTGGCCGGCTACCTGCCGCTGGTGTGGATATTCGTGCCGGCGTCCGCGATGATGCGGTTCGAGAACGCCCCCTTGCCCCCGGAGATCCTGCGGCTCGGCCTCGACGCCGTCAGCCTGGAGCTGCCGTACGAGGCGTGGGCGGTCCTGCTCGGCCTCGCCCGGGCAGGGGCGGCGGTGAGCCTGATCATCCCCTGCGCGGTCATGGTGCACCGTTACCGGCGGGCGGACGCGGAGCGGCGCGCCCAGATCCGCTGGCTGACCTGGGCCGCGCTGGCCGACATGTTCGTGCTCCTGGTGCCCCTGGAGCAGCTGTCGTCGGTGCTCATGTGCGTCGGGATCGCTCTCACCTCCGCCGCGGTGCTGATCGCGGTGACCGAATACCGCCTGTACGACATCGACCGGCTGCTGCCGGCGACCTTCCTGTACGGGATGCTCGCGGTCCTGGTGGTGGCGATCGACGTGGCCGTGTTCACCGTCGCGGGCAGCGTGCTGGGCGAGCGCGACTCCGCGCTGGCCGCCATCGCGATCGTCTCGGTGGCGTACGCGCCGCTGCGGACGTGGTTGTGGCGGGCGGCGCGGCGGCTGGTGCGCGGGGCGCGCGACGACCCGTACGCGATGGTCTCGACGCTCGCCGAGCGGCTCGAGGTCACCACCGAGCCCGACGCGCAGCTCGCCGCGCTGGCCCACACGGTGTCCGAGGCGTTCCGGCTGCCGTACGTACGGGTGGAGATCGAGCGGCCGGGCGGCGTGCGTACGGTGGTCGAGCACGGCGCCCCGGACGGGCCGCAGCTGTCGCTGCCGGTCGCCTACCGCGACGAGGCCGTGGGCCGGCTGGTCCTGTGCCGGGCCGACCTGACCGAGCGCGACCAGCGGCTGCTCGGCGACCTCGTCCGGCAGGCCGCCCAGGCGGCGCGGGCCAGCGAGCTCAGCGCCGACCTGCAGCGCATCCGCGCCAGGCTCGTGACCGCGCGCGAGGAGGAGCGCCGCCGGATCCGCCGCGACCTGCACGACGGCCTCGGGCCCAGCCTCGGCGCCGTCGCGCTGCGCATCGAGACCGCCCGCAACCTGGCCGCCACCGCGCCCGCCGAGTCCGACCGCATCCTGGAGCAGACCGCGGCCGAGGTCTCCGTCGTGCTGGCCGACGTCCGCCGCCTGGTGCACGACCTGCGCCCGCCGGCGCTCGACGAGCTCGGCGTGCTCCGGGCCGTGGAGCAGCAGGCCGACCGGGTCCGCTCCGGCGGCCTGCAGGTCGCCGTGACCGGCGACGACGCGCTCGGCTCGCTGCCCGCCGCGGTGGAGGTGGCCGCGTACCGGATCGTGTCGGAGGCGCTGGCCAACGTGGTGCGGCACGCTGCGGCGACGCACTGCGAGATCATGCTCGGTGTGCGCGGGCGAACCCTGGAGATCACGGTACGCGACGACGGCCGCGGCATCGGCCGCGACGTCGAGGCCGGGGTCGGTATGTTGTCCCTGCGCGAGCGGGCGGCCGAGCTCGGCGGGGAGTGCCAGGTCACCTGCCCGCCCGGCGGCGGGACGCTCGTCAGCGCGCGACTTCCCCTCGAACAGACCACGGAGGTGGCCGGTGTCCGATGAGACGATCCGAGTGCTGCTCGCCGACGACCATCCGGTCTACCGCGACGGGCTGGCGGCGCTGCTGGCCTCCCTGCCCGGCATCGACGTCGTGGGCACCGCCGCGGACGGGCGGGAGGCCGTCGCGCTGGCCGCCGACCTGCAGCCGGACATCGTGGTCATGGACGTCAGCATGCCGGAGCTGGACGGCATCGAGGCCACCCGCCGGGTCGTCGCCGACAGCCCGCACATCGGGGTGGTCATGCTGACCATGTCGGAGCAGGACGCCACCCTGTTCGCGGCGATGCGCGCCGGAGCCCGCGGCTACCTGCTCAAAGGCGCGAACCAGGCCGAGATCGTCCGCGCCATCCAGGCCGTCGCCCACGGCGAGGCCATCTTCGGGCCGTCGATCGCCCGGCGGGTGACCGAGTTCTTCACCGCGCCGCCGACCGAGGATTCGGCGTTCCCGCAGCTCACGCCGCGCGAGCTGGAGATCCTCACGCTGATCGCGGCCGGCCGGTCGAATCCGCAGATCGCCTCGGAGCTGTTCCTGTCGCCCAAGACCGTGCGCAACAACGTGTCCAACATCTTCGCCAAGCTGCACGTGGCCGACCGCACCGAGGCCATCATCCGCGCCCGCGACGCGGGCCTCGCCCGCTGAGCCCCTTCGAAAAGAGGGGGTTGTCAGGGGTTGCGCTTTCTACGTGGACGACTCCAGGTGCTGCTGGATGACGGCCATGACGTCCTGGGGCGAGGCCGCGCGGCTGAAGGTGGCGACGACGATCTGGTCGCCCTTGTCCTGCGGCTGCTCCAGGTGGCGGAAGGTGGCGATCACGTACCGGAGCGCGTGGTCGAGGGGGCCGGAGGGGTCGTACGTGCCGCCCGCGCGCAGCCATCCCCGCAGCACCTGGTTGTGCGCGGCCACCACGGAGGCGGCCATGAGTTCGGCGCGCAGGCCGGCGTCGGGGGAGTCGCCCAGCCACTCGCCGACGAACTCGCGGAACAGCCGCTGGTAGCGGGCCACGCTGGCGATCTCCCTGTCGCGTAGCGCCGGCACGCGGCGGACCAGGCGATATCGGCGCAGCGACACCTCCGCGTCGTCGACGTAGTGAGCGAGCACGATGCGCACCGCGTCGGTGATGGCGACGATCGCGGTGTCCGCGGTCGAGGCCCGCAGCCGCGCGGCGATCCTGTCCAGCAGGGTGTCGTGGTCGGGGAAGATCGCGTCTTCCTTGGAGCGGTAGTAGCGGAAGAACGTGCTGCGGCTCACGCCTGCTCGCGCGGCGATGTCGTCGACGGTGGTCTCGTCGTAGCCGCGCTCGTCGAACAGCGCCACGGCGGCTTCGGCGAGGCGCTGGCTGATGGGCGGTTTCGGCACGTGGTCATTCTCCCGAAAGTTAGGGGTATCCAAGCGTGCGAAACTGAGTATCGTCAATATGAAACTGAGTCTTATCGGTGGGTCTTATCGGCGGAGTGGTGCATGTCAGCGCAAGGCACAGCGGGCAGCCTGGCCCGCCTCAAGGAGCGGTTGGACGAGGCAGTTCACGTGGGCGAGGCCCGGGCGGCGGCCAAGCAGCACGCGAAGGGCAGGCTGACCGCGCGGGAGCGGATCGAGCGGCTGCTGGACGCGGGCTCTTTCGTCGAGCTGGACGCGCTGGCCCGCGGCGGGCTCGTGTACGGCGACGGCGTGGTGACCGGTTACGGGACCGTCGACGGCCGCCAGGTGTGCGTCTTCTCGCAGGATTTCACGGTGTCCGGCGGCAGCCTGGGGGAGGTGTACGGGCAGAAGATCTGCAAGGTCATGGACCTGGCCATGAAGAACGGTGTGCCGATCATCGGCATCAACGAGGGCGCCGGGGCGCGCATCCAGGAGGGCGTGGTCTCGCTCGGCCTCTATGGCGAGATCTTCCGCCGCAACATCCGGGCCTCCGGCGTGATCCCGCAGATCTCCCTGATCATGGGCGCGTGCGCGGGCGGCCACGTCTACTCGCCGGCCCTCACCGATTTCACGATCATGGTGGACGAGTCGTCGCACATGTTCGTGACGGGCCCGGACGTCATCAAGACCGTCACCGGTGAGGATGTCACCTTCGAGGAGCTGGGCGGCGGCCGGGTGCACAACAGCCGCAGCGGCATCGCCCACTACCTGGCCCATGACGAGGACGACGCGCTCGACTACGCCCGGGCGCTGCTGTCGTACCTGCCGCAGAACAACCTGGACGACGCGCCGCACCCCGAGTTCGAGGCCGACCTGGAGCTCGGCGCCGACGATCTGGCGCTGGACGAGCTGGTGCCGGACTCGCCGAACCAGCCGTACGACATGCACGAGGTCATCGCGGCCCTGCTGGACGACGGCGAGTTCCTGGAGGTGCAGCCGCTGTTCGCGCCGAACATCGTGGTCGGCTTCGGGCGCGTGGAGGGCCGGTCGGTGGGTGTGGTGGCCAACCAGCCGATGCGGCTGGCGGGCACGCTCGACATCGACGCCTCCGAGAAGGCCGCCCGGTTCGTCCGCACGTGTGACGCGTTCAGCATCCCGGTGCTCACGCTCGTGGATGTGCCCGGCTTCCTGCCCGGCACCGAGCAGGAGTGGAACGGCATCATCCGGCGTGGGGCCAAGCTCCTGTACGCCTACGGCGAGGCCACGGTCCCGCTGGTCACGGTGATCACCCGCAAGGCGTACGGCGGGGCGTACGACGTGATGGGCTCCAAGCACCTGGGCGCGGACGTGAACCTGGCCTGGTCGACCGCGCAGATCGCGGTGATGGGAGCCCAGGGCGCGGTCAACATCCTGCACCGCAAGCGGCTGGCCGCCGCCGACGACCCGGACGCGCTGCGGGCCGAGCTGGTGCGCGAGTACGAGGACACCCTCGCCACCCCCTACCTGGCGGCCGAGCGCGGCTACGTGGACGCGGTGATCGCGCCGAGCGAGACCCGGCGCGAGGTCACCCGCGCGCTGCGGCTGCTGCGCGGCAAGCGCGACGCCCTGCCGCCCAAGAAGCACGGGAACATCCCGCTATGAACGTGACCGTGCACGTCAACAGGGGCAACCCTTCGCCGGAAGAGCTGGCCGCGCTCGTCGTGGCCCTGCGCGCTCTCGCAGATGACGATGTTCCCGAGCCGCCCGTCAGTGGCTCGTCTGCGCGCCGCCGTGTGCTGCGCCGCCCGTTGGTGACCGGCCCCCGCGGATGGCGGGAGTCGAGCTGGAGTCTTGGAGGATCCCTGTGAGCACGACCTTGCGCAAGGTGCTCGTCGCCAACCGCGGCGAGATCGCCGTCCGGATCGTCCGGGCCTGCCGCGACGCGGGGATCGCCTGCGTGGCGGTCTACGCCGACCAGGACCGCGACGCGCTCTTCGTCCGGATGGCCGACGAGGCGTACGCGCTGGGCGGCGCCACACCGGGGGAGACGTACCTGTCGATCGAGAAGATCATCGAGGTGGCCGCGCGGTCGGGCGCCGACGCGGTGCACCCCGGGTACGGCTTCCTGGCCGAGAACTCCGGCTTCGCCCAGGCGGTCATCGACGCCGGGCTGGTGTGGATCGGGCCGCCGCCCGCGGCGATCACCGCGCTCGGCGACAAGGTGCAGGCCCGGCACATCGCCCAGAAGGTCGGCGCGCCCCTGGTGGCCGGGACCCCCGACCCGGTGTCCGGCGTGGACGAGGTCCTGCGCTTCGCCGAGCAGCACGGCCTGCCGATCGCGATCAAGGCGGCCTTCGGCGGCGGCGGGCGCGGGCTCAAGGTCGCCCGCACCCTGGAGGAGATCCCCGACCTGTACGACAGCGCCGTGCGCGAGGCCGTGACCGCGTTCGGGCGGGGCGAGTGCTTCGTGGAGCGCTACCTGGATCGGCCGCGCCACGTGGAGACCCAGTGCCTGGCCGACGCGTACGGCAACGTGGTCGTGGTCTCCACCCGCGACTGCTCGCTGCAGCGCCGCCACCAGAAGCTCGTCGAGGAGGCGCCCGCCCCGTTCCTCACCGGCGAGCAGGAGGCCCTGTTGCGCCGGAGCTCCAAGGCGATCCTGCGCGAGGCCGGCTACGTCGGCGCGGGGACGTGCGAGTTCCTGGTCGGCCAGGACGGCACGATCTCCTTCCTGGAGGTCAACACCCGCCTTCAGGTGGAGCACCCGGTCACCGAGGAGGTCACCGGCATCGACCTGGTACGCGAGATGTTCCGCATCGCGGCGGGGGAGGAGCTCGGTTACGACGATCCCGAGCCGCGCGGCCACTCGATCGAGTTCCGGATCAACGCCGAGGACGCCGGGCGCAACTTCCTGCCCGCCCCCGGCACCATCACCGGCTGGCGGGCCCCCTCCGGACCGGGCGTGCGTCTCGACGCCGGGTACGAGCAGGGCGAGACCGTGCCGGGCGCCTTCGACTCGCTGATCGCCAAGCTGGTCGTCACCGGCGCCACCCGCGAGCAGGCCCTCCAGCGGGCCGGCCGGGCGCTGGCGGAGTTCGGGATCGACGGCATGCCGACCGTGCTGCCGTTCCACCGGGCCGTCGTGGCGGAGGAGGCGTTCACCGCCGTCCCCTTCACCGTGCACACCAGGTGGATCGAGACCGAGTTCGACAACCTGATCGCTCCCTACGACGGCGTGCCCGGCGAGGCCCCGGAGCAGGGTGAGCGCGAGCGGATCACCGTCGAGGTGGCGGGCAAGCGGCTGGAGGTCGTGCTTCCCGCCGGCACCGCGAAGCCGCGCGCGGCCGCCAAGGCCGCTCCCCGGCGCGAGAAGAGAGGCGCGGCCAAGGCCGCAGCCAGTGGGAATGCCCTGGTCAGCCCGATGCAGGGCACCATCGTCAAGGTGATGGTCACCGACGGCGACGACGTGACCGCCGGGGCCACCATCGTGGTGCTGGAGGCCATGAAGATGGAGCAGCCGCTCACCGCCCACAAGGCCGGGACCATCGTCGGGATGTCCGCCCAGGTCGGAGCCACGGTGGCGGCCGGGACCGTGATCTGCGAGATCAAGGACCCGGCATAACGCCGAGCCGGCCCGCGCGAGGTGCCGGCGCCGGACGCGGCGCCGGCGCCGCCCTCCGGCCGGTCAGCGCTTGAGGCGCAGGCCGCGCAGGAAGCCCCACAACCCGCCGGACCGGGACGAGTCCGGCCCGGCCTGGGCCTCGCCCGCCGCGGACGGCTGCGCCGCTGGCGCGTCGGCGCCGTCGCCGGCGCGCTCGCCCGCCGGTACGTAACCCTCGGCGAGCTCGAACTGGACCGGCAGGGACCGCAGGGCGCGCATGAAGGGTGAGGGGCGCCAGGGCAGCTGGTCGGCCGGGAGCGCGAGCTTGATCTTGGTGAGCCGGCTGAACAGCCGGCGCACGGCGATCGTCGTCATCTGGGTCGCCAGCCGGTGCCCCAGGCAGCTGTGCGGCCCCGCGCCCCACGCCAGGTGCGCGCGGGTGCTGCGGATGGCCTCGTGGTCGAGCGCCCCGGCGAAGCGCGGATCGGCGTGGGCGCCCGCGACGGAGAGCATCACCGGATCGCCGGCGGCGATCGTGTAGTGGCCCATCTTCACGTCGGTCTTGGGGAAGCGGAAGGTCAGGTTGGCCATCGGCGGGTTGAGCAGCGCGACCCGGTTGACCGTCTCGTCGATCGCGCCCACCGACAGGCTCGCCCGCACGTCCCGGTTGGAGACGACCTCGACGACGACGTTGCAGACGAGGCTGGCGGTGAAGTCGAGCAGGCCGGGAAGCATGAGCAGCTCGCGGGCCAGCTCGTCCAGCGTGAGGTCCGGAGCGGCCGCGATCATGTAGGAGGGCAGGTCCTCGCCGGGCCGCTCCCGCTTGGCGGCCGCGAGCTCCGTCATGGCCGCGTACAGCCGCTCGAACGCCGCGGCCGCGTCGGGCCCGGCGTCGATCATCCGCCAGATGTCCATCACGACCTCTTCGCCGCGTGCCGCGGAGAAGCCGAGCATGCGGTTGGCGACCATGAGCGGGAGCGGCCGGGCGTACTGGGCGGCCAGGTCGGCCCACCCCGTGGAGCCGCCTTCCGCCAGCACGCCGATCAGGTCGTCGGCGTACTGCACGACGGCCTGTTCGAGCAGCTGGGCCTGCGGCTGGGTGTGGTCCTGGAACGGCGCCAGCGCCTGCGTCCACGCGTTGCGGAACCGGCGCTGCGCGGCGCCCTCGGAGAAGGCCGAGTTGTTGATCTGGAAGACGGGCAGCAGCGGCCAGTCGGCGGGGATCCGGCCCTCGACGTTCATCCGCCATCTGTCCACGCTCTTGGTCCAGATGCCGCCCGAGTTCTGCAGGACGCGGAGCACCTCCTCGTAGCCGAGGACGAACCAGACCGGCACGCCGAGGACGTCGACCGGGGCGACCGGGCCGTACCTCTTGCGCAGGCGTTCGTGGACGAAGGCGGGGTCCGCGTCGTAGTCCCTGGTCAGCAGCGGTTCTACGGACATCGACAGCAAGGGTTCTGCGGGCTGCTGGGCCCATGGGCCGTGGGTCACGGGGATGAACTACCTCTCTGGGAGCTTTGGGCCGGTTCGCTCAAGAGATCTGAAAGCATCACGCAAAGCGCCCGTCATGGCAAGAGGAAAGTATACGGCGTGTCTTGAATCATGGACGCTGCGTGGTCTCCGGCGGTCTTTCAAGTGATCTGCTATCAAATGTCATGCATCGACGATCACAATCCTCTGGTGAGCCCTGAACCCCAGCAAATAGGCCCATACACCATCATTCGCCCCTTGGGCCAGGGCGGTATGGGGGTCGTCTACCTGGCCCGGGACCAGGGATCCCGGCTCGTCGCGCTGAAGAGGTTGCGCGAGGGACCGGCCGGTGACGCGGGCTTCCGCCGCCGGTTCACCAGGGAGGTCGAGGCGGCGCGCAGCGTGGCCCGCTTCTGCACGGCGCCGGTGCTGGACGCGGGCATCGACGGCGAGAGCGCGTACATCGTCACCGAGTACGTGGACGGCCCCGACCTGGCCACCGCCATCAGGAAACGCGGTCCGATGGCCGGGGCCGACCTGGAGGCCCTGTCCGTCGGCGTGGCGACCGCGCTCACCGCCATCCACCAGGCCGGGGTCGTGCACCGCGACCTGAAGCCGCAGAACATCCTGCTCAGCCCCGTCGGCCCGCGGGTGATCGACTTCGGCATCGCACAGCTCGTGGAGCCGGACGCGAGCCGGTCCACCGGGATCGTGGGGACGCCCGCGTACATGTCGCCGGAGCAGGCCACCGAAGGCCGGATCACGGCCGCGAGCGACGTGTTCGCCTGGGGCGGCGTCGTGGCGTACGCGGCGACCGGCCGGCCGCCGTTCGGGTCGGGCGGCGCGCCCGAGGTGCTGTTCAGGGTGGTGCACTACGCGCCCGAGCTGACGGGCCTGGACGAGCGGCTCAGGCCCCTGGTGGAGCAGGCGCTGGACAAGGACCCGGCGCGGCGGCCCACGGCCCAGCAGCTCCTCGACCGCCTGCTCGGCCGGGAGTCGGTGTCGGTGGACACCGGGGTCCGCACGGTGAGCAACTCGTGGGCGGCCTCGCCGGCCCGCCGCCGGGACGCGCCGGCGACCGGGCGCTGGAAGGCCCCGGTGGCGGTCGCGGCCGCGCTCCTGGTGACCGGGGCCACGGTCGCCGCGGCCTGGCGTCCCTGGGAGACGGCCGCCCACGGCGGGGGAGCGTCCCCGGTCACCGCAACCTCCCCGGCGGCGTACGACGGCGGCGTCCCCCCGCTCGCGCAGCAGGACACGTCCGTGCGGAACCTGGACGGCCAGCGGGTGCCCGTCCACATCACGATCGACAACCTGTACCGCGTGGACGGAGACCTCCGGCTTGAGCTGACCGTGCGGAACGACGCCAAGGACGGCGCGTACGCGGACCTGTACACGATCCTGGGCCGGGACTCGGAGGATCTCTCGAGTGTCGGCCTGACCTACAAAGGCGCGCCGAGGACGCTCCGCCCCTTCATCGAGAAGGACGGCTTCTGCGTCTGCTCCAGCTGGACCTCGGTCAACAACATCGCCCCGGCCAAATCCCAATTCCTCGTCGCGGAGTTCGACAACGTGCCGTGGACGGCGAAGAGGGCGGACCTCGACCTGCTGGGGCTCGGGGAGTTCAAGGACGTCCCCATC
Source organism: Nonomuraea sp. NPDC051941 (assembly GCF_044593615.1). NCBI lineage: Bacteria > Bacillati > Actinomycetota > Actinomycetes > Streptosporangiales > Streptosporangiaceae > Nonomuraea > Nonomuraea sp. NPDC051941. The sequence goes on along the minus strand of NZ_JBIUCF010000073.1, from coordinate 12,009 downwards.
ACCTGATCCGGGCGGCATAGTGGAGCCTTGGCGGGATATGTCCTACTCTGGGGCTGCGAGGGGAGTACTTCCCAAGTGCCGATCCGGTCAGTACGGACGTACCATGCGTCCCCGGACGGCCGCCCGCTACCCCCGGGTGAAGGAGACCTCGAACGGCTGAGCACGTTCGAGGAGGTTTCATGTCCGCGGGGACATTTCTGGCTGCGCCCGATCAGGGCAGCATCGCGTCCGTCACCCTGTGGGCGGTCACTGTGGCCGCCCTGGTCCTGCTGTTGGTGATCGACATCCTGCTGACCCGGCGCCCGCACGAGGTCCACATGCGCGAGGCCCTGGCTTGGTCCGCGTTCTACCTGGTGCTCCCGCTGGGCTTCGGCGCGTACCTGTGGGGCTCCTTCGGCACCGGGGTGGCCGTGGAGTTCTTCACCGGGTACGTGGTGGAGAAGTCGTTGTCGGTCGACAACCTGTTCGTATTCATGTTGCTGCTGACGGCCTTCGCCGTGCCGAACGAGCTGACCCAGCGAGTGCTGCTGTACGGCATCATCGGGGCGCTCGTGCTGCGCGTGATCTTCATCGCGCTGGGCGCGGCGGCGCTGCAGAGCGGCACGTGGGCGTTCCTGCTGTTCGGGGCGGTCCTGATCGTCACCGCGGGCAAGGTGCTCAAGGAGGCGCTGAAGGGGGAGGAGCAGCACGTCGACGTCTCCTCCATGCGCAGCGTCCGGCTGCTGCGCCGGTTCGTCCAGGTCACCCCCGACTACCGCGGCTTCCGCCTGATGGTGCGCGAGCACGGCCGCCTGGCGATCACCCCGCTGGCCCTGGCCACCGTGGCGGTGTTCGCCACCGACATCGTCTTCGCCGTCGACTCGGTGCCCGCCGTCTACGGGGTGACGGAGGACCCCTTCCTCGTCTTCGCCACCAACGCCTTCGCGCTGCTGGGCCTGCGGGCGCTGTACTTCGTGCTGCGGGACGCGCTGGCCAAGCTGCGGCATCTCAACCACGGCCTGGCCGTCATCCTGGCCTTCATCGGCGTCAAGCTGGTCCTGCACTGGGCGCACGGCATCTGGGCGTGGGTGCCCGAGATCCCCACCCTCGCCTCGCTCGGCGTCATCGTCGGGGTCCTGCTCACCGTCACGCTCACCAGCCTGTACGCCGGCCGGCGCGCCGACGACGCCGAACGCCCCAAGGTGCTCCAGCACGACCAGGTCGATCCGTGAGATCGGCGACCGGGCAGGCCTGTACGGACCCGGTCGTCAAAGGGAGGCGGCGAGGCCGTCCAGGGTGACGGTGATGTGGCGGTCGGCGGCGGCGGGCGACACCTGCTCGTGGAGCCAGGCGGCGGCGGACGTGAGGGCGGTCACGTCCGCGCCGGTCGCGTCGGCGCGCAGGGCGCCCGATTCGCGCCCCCGCGCGACGAGCCGCTCGCCGATCTCGGCCATGCGCACGCACGAGGCGTGCAGCTCCGACGCCTCGTCGTCCAGGCCGCCGGCGATCAACGCGGCCAGGCCGCGATAGGTGGCGGCGTGCGCCGTGGCCGCGCGGGCCCAGGCGGCGAGCGCGTCCGGCGCCGGGCCGGTCAGGAGCCGCTCACCGAGCTCGAACAGGGCCGCGTTACGGTCCCTGAGCAGCGCGCCGATCAGGGCGCGGCGGCTGGGGAAATGGCCGTAGAGCGTGCCGATGGCCACCCCGGCGCGCCGGGCGATGCCCTCCAGGCTGGACTCCACGCCCTGCTCCCTGAAGGCGGCGTCGGCCTCGGCGAGCAGGCGCTCGTAGTTGCGGCGGGCGTCGGCGCGGGGCCGTCGGGTCGTGGTCATGCGGGCTTCCCTAGTAATTCGAGGCTGCCTCGATATAGCCTTAGTCGAGGTTGCCTCAGTTTAGCGGAAGGCTTGTCATGATCTTGGTTACCGGAGCCACCGGATCCATCGGCACGCACCTCGTGCGGCTCCTGGGGGAGAAGGGGGTGGCGTTCAGGGCGCTCGTCCGCGACGAGGACAAGGGGCGGGCCCTGGGCTGCGACGTCGTGATCGGGGACTTCGACGACCCCGGCTCGCTCACCGCCGCCATGGAGGGCGTCGACCGGCTCTTCCTCAACGCGGGCGGCGCCCAGCCGGTGGACGGCGAGCAGCCGATGGTCCGCCAGCAGCAGGCGGCCATCGACGCGGCGCGGGCCGCCGGGGTGTCGAGCGTGGTGAAGGTGTCGGTCTCGGGCGCCCAGCGGGGCGGCCGCCTGGCCCAGGGCGCGCACTGGGAGGTCGAGGAGTACCTCAAGGCGTCGGGGCTCGGCTGGTCGATGCTGCGGCCCGGCGGATTCATGCAGAACTTCATCACCGGGACGGCGGCCTTCAGCGCCGACGGCAAGCTCCTCGACGTTTACGGAGGCGCGCCGGTGTCGTACATCGACTGCCATGACATCGCCGCGTGCGCCGCCGCCCTGCTCACCGGATCGGGCGGCCTCGGCGAGACGTACGAGCTCACGGGCCCCCGGGCGCTCACCTACGCCGAGCTCGCGCAGGAGTTCTCGGCCGCGCTGGGCCGGAGGGTCGAGCACGCCGAGCTGTCCCCGGACGAGCTGGCCGCCGGGGTGCGCGCGCAGGGGCTGCCCGCGCGGTTCGCCGACGACCTGGCCGAGCTCTGCCGGCAGGTGGCGGGCGGCTCGCTGGCCGCCACGACGACCGCGGTCAGGGACCTGACGGGTCGCGAGCCCCGGACGTTCGGGGAGTTCCTGGCGGCCAACGCGGAGGCGCTGCGAACCACGGTGGGCTGAGCCGCGGTTGTACGCCAGGTTGACGCGAGCATTGACACCTCGTAGGCGATAAGTGGAACAATGCGCGTTTTGTGTTATCGGAACGGTGACACTCCTGTCTCCTGATCGGAGCAGCGGAGGCTCCGGATCGAGGTGCTGGATGTACGCGCGGCCGACGTACGAGGTCGAAACGGTGCTCGCCGCCATGGCGGGCGACCGTGACGCGATCGACGAACTGGTCAGGAGCCACCTGCCGCTCGTGTACAACATCGTGGGCCGCGCCATGAACGGCCACCCGGACGTGGACGACGTCGTTCAGGAGACGATGGCCAGGGTCGTGATCGGCGTGTCCGGGCTGCGCGACCCGGGCAGCTTCCGCTCCTGGCTCGTCGCCATCGCCCTGAACCAGGTACGCGAGTGGCGGCAGGCGCCGGGCGCCGCGCTCGCCGCCATCGACGAGGCGATGGGCCTGGCCGACGCGGCCTCCGACTTCGCCGCGCTCACCGTCACCCGGCTCGGCCTGTCCGGGCAGCGCAAGGAGGCCGCCGAGGCGGCCCGCTGGCTCGACGCCGACGACCGCGAGGTGCTCGCGCTGTGGTGGATGGAGGTGGCCGGCGAGCTGGCCAGGGCCGAGCTGGCCGCCACGCTGGGGACGAACGAGCAGCACGCCGCCGTACGCGTCCAGCGCACCAAAGGCCGCCTGGAGACCGCCCGCGCGGTGGTGCGCGCGCTGGCCGCCCGCCCGCCCTGCCCCGAGCTGGCCGCCGTGGCGCAGACCTGGAACGGCGCCCCGTCCGACCTGTGGCGCAAGCGGCTGTCCCGGCACGTGCGCGACTGCCCGGTCTGCGGCGAGCAGGTCTCCGACCTGGTGCCGGCCGAGCGGCTGCTGGCCGGACTCGGCCTGGTGGCCGTCCCCGCCGGCATCGCCGCCGGTCTGCTGGAGATCGCGCGTACGGCCGCCGTGCCGGTCGTCAAGGGCGGCCTGCTGGCCAAGGGCAAGGCGGCGGCGGGTTCGGCGCTGGCCGCCAAGCCGATCGCGGTCACCGCGGCCGGCGTCACACTGATCGCCGGGGGAGCGGTGGTCGTCCAGACCCTCCTGCCCGAGCCCGCGCCGCCCCGGCGGGCCACACCGGCGGTCGTGTCGTCCTCGCCTGCCTCCTCGCCCGCTTCTTCGCCCTCTTCTTCGCGCCGTCCGGCGAGGCCCGCGCGGAGCCCGTACGGACTGACGGTCGACGCCGTGGACCAGGCCCCGCCGAAGAACCGGCCGCCCGCCCCGCTGCCCCGGCGCCCCGCCGGCACGGTCGCCATCGGCGGCAAGCACGGATACTCCAGGTACGGCGGAGCCCCGTCGATCACCCACAGGGGCGACTACGTCACCGTCACCGGCCGCGGCTACGTCCAGGTCCGCTGGGGCATCCTCTACCGCAACCGCGTCGGCCCCTTCCCGCCCGCGACCTGGACCGGGCTCAAGGGCAAGCTGTTCCACGTCGCGTCGGGCGGCGGCCGGCGGATGGACGACGAGCAGGCGCCCGGCGTCACCTGGATGGGCTCGCCCGAGACCGGCTTCGCCCGGCTGCCGCGCGGCCAGCAGCAGATGTGGCAGAACGAGTTCTACTACCTCGACGGCCGCGTCACCTTCCACAACAACGAGAGCGGCACGGACATCGACCTCACCGTCGCGCCCAAGTCCTGGCAGGAGGTCTGGGCCGACCTCTCGGCCAGGCCCGACCCGGCCAAGGGCATCGTCCGGTACGGCCTGACCCGCGACACCGGCGACGACCGCGCCCCCGTCCCCCAGTACGTCACCAGGGGCGCGAACCCGGAGCGGGTCCCGCAGCGAAGCCGGGTCTGAGATTTGTGTTATCCGGGCCCGGCCAGGGGGTCTCCTGTGACGAGAGTGACCCCTGAGGAAGGATTCACATGACCACGCAGCCCTCCCGCCGGAGCGTGCTGAAGGCGGCCGCGACCGCGGGAGCCGCCGCCGCACTGCCCGCCGCGCTCCCCATCGGACCCGCGGCCGCGGCGGCCTTCAAGCACCCCGGCCTGCTGCACACACAGGCCGACTTCGACCGGATGCGGGCCCAGGTGAACGCCGGAGCCCAGCCCTGGAAGGCCGGCTGGGACAAGCTGACGGCCAACGGGCGCTCCAGGAGCACCTGGAAGCCGCGCCCGCTCGAGACGGTGGTCAGGGGCGGCACGGGCGCGAACCACGTCCAGCTCGCCATCGACGTGGCCGCCGCCTACCAGAACGCGCTGCGCTGGAAGATCAGCGGGGAGAAGGCGCACGGCGACGCCGCCCGCGACATCCTCAACGCCTGGTCGGCCGCGCTCAAGGCGGTGACCGGCAACGCCGACCGCTACCTGGCGGCCGGGATCCTGGGCTGGCAGTTCGCCAACGTCGCCGAGATCATGCGCGGCTACCCCGGCTTCGACTTCGAGCGCTTCACGAAGATGATGCTGACGGTCTTCTACCCGATGAACGACCGGTTCCTGAAGGAGCACAACGGCGCCTGCATCACCAACTACTGGGCCAACTGGGACCTGTGCGCCATGGCCTCCGTGCTCGCCATCGGCGTCCTGTGCGACGACCGCGCCAAGGTCGACCAGGCCGTCGACTACTTCAAGCACGGCAAGGGCAACGGGTCCATCATGAACGCGGTGCCGTTCCTGCACCCCGGCGGGCTCGGGCAGTGGCAGGAGGGCGGCCGCGACCAGGGACACACCAGCGTCGGCGTCGGGTGGATGGGCGTGCTCTGCGAGATGGCCTGGAACCAGGGCATCGACCTTTACGGCTACGCGGACGACCGGTTCATGAAGGGCGCCGAGTACGTGGCCAAGTACAACCTGGGCGAATCGGTGCCGTTCACGACGTACAAGTGGGGACAGGGCACGACCTGCGTCCAGCGGCAGCAGACCGAGATCTCCGCCGCCGGGCGCGGGGCCGCCGACCCGATCTGGGCGCTGCTCCTCAACCACTACGGCGTGCGGCGGGGGTTGGCGGTGCCGTACATCGAGGCGTACGGCAAGCGCGTCGCGCCGGAAGGGGGCGGCGGGGACTACGGCGGCTCCAAGTACGACCACCTCGGCTTCGGCACCCTGACCTTCACCCGCGCCACGGCCGGGAGCGGTGGCGGGCTGCTCGCGACGGGGGTGTCGAGGGTGTTCCGGCCGGTCAACCGCCCGGGGACGTACCTCCAGGCCACGGGCCGGATCGGGGCGGAACCGGTCACCCTCCGCGTCGTGCCCGGTCTGGACGACGCGAAGGCCTACTCCTTCGTCGACCCTGAGGGGCGTTACCTGCGGCATCGCGACTTCCTGATCCGGTTCGAGACCAACGACGGGACCGCCCTGTTCCGGCGCGACGCCACCTTCCACGCCCGGCCCGGCACGGCCGAGGGCTCGGTCCGCCTGGAGTCCCTCAACTACCCGGGCCGCTTCGTCCGCCACCGCGCCGAGCTGCTGCGCCTGGACAAGACCGACAACACACCCCTGTTCCGCGCCGACTCCTCCTTCCACCCCACCCCACCTGCCTGACCTCTGGCAGCTCCACCGCTTGCCCCGGCCCGCCATCCGTCCCCCGAGGGACCTCAGCCGGAGTGCGGCCTGTTCTTCGGCTGGGGGTCTTCAGGGGAGCCGCTCGGTGGTCTCGGCGGCCGCCCGGAGGCCGGGCCGGGGGTCAGTCGGCGTGGGCGTACTGGGCGGCCTGGAGGCGGTACATCGCCGCGTACGAGCCGCCCACGCGCATCAGGCTCTCGTGGCTGCCATGCTCCACGACCTTCCCGGCCTCGAACACGTAGATGCGGTCCGCGCGCGTCACCGACGTGAGGCGGTGGGTGATGAGGATGACCGTGCGCCCGACGCCAGTCCGGTCCGGCGGCGAACAGGCCAGACTCGCAGCACGAAGACTCATCCGAAACGCGAGCGCCAGCACTGAGCCGGACAAGCTCTGACGGCGCGGTGGGTCCACGCCGGTCGGCGGCCCAATCCCGCATTCCCTCCAGACGTGCCGCGCTGAGGTGCCCGGCAGGCACGTCAGCCAGAGCCGGGCCGATGCCGAGCATGACATCGCGAACGGGGGGGTGGGCCCTTGCTTTACCCGGGGAAGGGTTGGCTACCAGCCACCGAGGTGGCGCATGCCGCCTGTGGAGCGTGCGCCGCCACCTACGCTGGACGGCGACCAGCCGCCCTGGTCGCCTGCGGGGGTCCAGCCGCCTTGATTGCCTCGTGTCTTCATGATCGTGAGCATGCCAGGTGGGCGTGGGGCGGGGCAATGCGCTGGGTGGCGGGGAGCCGGCGCGGGCCCGGCGCGGTGCCGCCGGTGGCCACGTTGGCCTCGCGGCCGTCGGCCGGCAACACCCCGCCGACGATGTCCAACCGCTATGACTCCATCGCCGCCTACCCTTGGGTGCGCTGCCTGGCCGGGCGGTGACCGGAAACCCGGCCGGACGCGGCCTGCTGTCCTGACTCCCGAGCGGGGTCTCGGGCCGCCGGGCTGGCCTACACCCTGATCGGGGCTGACGGCTACGGCGCGCTCGTGTCCTGCGCCGAGCTGTACCGGAACGGGCGGGATCGCGAGGAGTTCATCGCCTACCTGCGCGAGCAGAAGGAGATCAGCCCATCTCGCCAGGACCGGGTCACCGCCATCACCTGACGGCCGCCTCACCGGCCGGGAACGGGCTGACAGGAGTGGCTGACGAAACTGATCATGAAGCAGTAATCTGCCCTGCGTCGTTTGCCGCTTTCGCCGGGGACGCCATGCCCCCGATGAGGCGGCGACGCTCCCTATAGACGCTTCATCAACAAAGATGAGGAAGGCTCGTGATCCGACGCTCCAGGGCATTATTGCCCGCAGCGGCCCTCCTGTTCGTCTGCGCCGTCGCGCAGCCCGCCGCCGCCGAGGGTGCCGCACCTGTCGTACGACCGGTCTCGGGCATCAGCCCGCTGCCGGCAGACTGCGGACTTCCCTCGGCCGACGGCTACACCCTGAACCCCAACGTCGAAGTCCTGCCCATGCTGGCCAGGGACCCGAACCGGCCGTGGCACCTCGTCACCGTGTTCCAGCAGGACCGCTGGAACCGGTACGGCAGCAACGGCGCGGTCACCGCCGTCTCGGACGACTACGGCAAGACCTGGAAGCGCTCCGAGAACCTGCCGGCCTTCTCCCGCTGCAACGGCGGCACGGCCGCCAACGGCGGGGACTACGACGTCACGACCGACAACTGGGTCACGGTCACGCCGTCGGGCGCGGCGGTGGCCGCGTCGTTCTCGCTGTCCCGCGCCGGCGACGTGACCGCCATCCTGGTGTCCCGCTCCGCCGACGGCGGCAAGAAGTGGGACGCGCCGGTCACCCTGCAGCGGGACGACAACCCGCGCTTCTTCAACGATCGCCCGACGGTGACCGCGGACCCGTACCACCCGGGCGTGGTCTACGCGGTGTGGGACCGCATCGACAGCACGGACGCGGGCTGGGTGCAGCCGATCTACCTGGCGAAGTCGACCGACGACGGGCGCACCTGGACCACGAGCAAGGTCTACGACGTGCCCAACAACAGCGGCGTCATCGGCACCCAGCTGGTGCCGCTCGCGGATGGGACGCTGCTGATCGGCATGCACCACGAGACGGACACCGAGGGCGCGACCCAGGTCATCCGCTCGACCGACGGCGGCAAGACCTGGTCGGCGCCGACGCTGAACGTTCCGGCCCCGCTCGCGGTGGGCCCCCGCATCCCGGACCCGGACAACTCGGGTGACCCCATCCGCAACGCCTCCCTGCCGCTGCTGGCCGCCCAGCCGGGCACCAAGACGGTGAACGCCGTCTGGCAGAGCCAGGAATCCGACGGCACCTTCCACGTGGCCTACTCGCGGTCGACGGACAGCGGGAAAACCTGGTCCAGCCCGGTCCGCGTGGACAAGACGCCCACCGGCTCCGCCGCGGTACCGGTCGTCGCCGCGTCCCGGACGGGCACCGTGGCCATCACCTACTACGACTTCCGCAACAACACCTCCGACCCCGCGACCCTGCCCACCGACGTGTGGGCCGTCACCTGCGCCGACGACTGCACGCAGTCCGGGTCGTGGCGCGAGCAGCACATCGAGGGGCCGTTCGACGGGCGGAAGGTTCCGGCGACGAGCGTGGGACGCCTGATCGGGGACTACACCGGCCTGGTCTCGCTCGGCGCGACGTCCTTCACGAGCGTGTACGGCGTGACCACCGGCGACCCCGCCAACCCCGTGGACATTCACAGCGCGGCTTTCACCGGCTGAGCACGTGAACACCACCGGCGAGGTTCGGTCGGACCGGACCTCGCCGGCCAGGTGGGCGTCCGGCCGGGTCAGGAGCTCTTCGGCTCGTCCGGCGCGCGCTGAGCCGGGCATGGCCGGCTGATCGGCTGCGCCGCCGGTACCCCCGCGGGTGCCCTCCACGGAGAAGGTGATCGCTCCGCACCTTCTCATTCCCGCCGCCCGCTCCCGCCTCCTGGGAAATCTACTAAGTAAAGAGCGCGGGATTAATGCAAGGTCTTGCCTAAAGGGTCGAAAAAGGCACGGGCTTCGCCCGTACGCCATCCAAAACCAGGGAAATGCCCAGGCGGGCGCGCGGAACAACGGTTGTCCACGATGTCCTCGTTGAAAACCTGGCGCGTTGTCCGGCTATCGTTTCCAGATAGAACCGTGTATCCAGAGCGTGCCCCTCGCCGCTTGCTCCACGTCCTTGAAAGGGCGTTCATGACAGCCGACATCTGCCCGACATGCCAAGGCGTGATCCCCGCCACGCACCCCGCTGCCTACACCGCCGCCCGTGGACGGCTGATCGTCGCCAACGGGTACTGCCCAGGCCATGCTCCCGCCACAGCGCGCGATTCCGGAGACCCCGGACCGGCCGAGAGCGCACCATCCTCACGCCGGTCGATGCCTGCGGTTTCCGCTTCAGCACCTGCACGATGATGTGCTCGCTCGGGTCGCGCGCTTTCTATGTCAGCGTGGGCTCCGGGTGTCTGCCGTGCGTTCGCGTGCGCCTCTGGGCCGGGGTGCCATCGGCGACCGCACTTCCCCCGCGCTCGACCTCCAAGAGGTTCAGCGGTGGGCAACCGCATTCCCATCCTCAGCCCAGACGGTCCTACCGCCCAACTCGCTGCCGCGTTGCTGGAGATGGCCGACCTCGCCGAATCAGGAAACGAACGGTGACAAGTCCCTCCGATCAGCCGCCGATCGACCCCGACGCCATCGCTCAAATACAGGCGGCCGCCATCATGTGGCCGTGCCCGGCGTGGTGCGTCTCCAGTCATGATCATGATCCGCCCGAGGTCCGCACTCACCGGAGCCAGGCCAGACAGATCGGCAGCAGTACAGGCGTCCTGGTGCTGCTGCTACAAACTGACTATGGCAACGGCATGCTGCACCCACTGCATGTCGATGTGTTCGACCGGACACGTCAGGCACCGGACGGGACCTTCCCCTCCACGCAGTTCTCCCTTGCGAAGGCGGTCATCATGGCCGACGTGCTCAACAAGTTGGATGGCGTTCGCCCACCCTTCACGTGGAGTTGGCCGCCGCGCTCCGCGCCGCGGCCGCTCTGGCAGCTGAGCAGAAAGGCGACCAATGAACGCTGACGTGGTCAACGAACTACTCCGGCAACGTGAGGAGATCAACCAGCGTGTCCGCGCCTTGCTTGAGCAGTGGGACGCGCGCATGGGTGCCATTCAGGACGAGCTGTTCGAATATGCCAGCAGCAACGCCTGCGAGATCAAGGCTGGCCGTATGCCCGGCTCGCCGTTGGGCGATGGTGCGTTCGCGGACATCGTGGATGGCATCCAGGTTCATCTTGCCGAGCGGGACGAGGACGCCGAGACGTTGCCCACCGTCGCGGTGCTCGTGTACGACCCTAGGACCAAGGTTCGTGTCGAGTTCAACACGCCTCCTGCTGCAGATGCCCTGCTTGCGCTGATAGCAGGCTTGCGCGACGCGGCCGCGCGCGCCATCGAGCCGAAGGGCGACCGGTGACCAAGACGCCCGACCAGGACGTCGCCAGGTGGAACGCCAGATGGCTCGTGGGCACGTCTGTCCTCTGTTGGGTCATCATGGCGAGGACAAGGCGACCTCGTAGGGGTTGGCCGAGCGGGGCGCTGTGGTGGACGCGGCGCTGCACATCGTCCAGGACGATCTCACGGCCGGCCAGGGTCAGCTCGATCGGATGGGTGACCCTGACGCCGAACTCCAGGTCGGCGCGGCGGGCCGCTGATCACTTCTGTCCTCACCGTCGTCCTCCAGCGGCAGCCCGAATCGCTGGATGCGTTCCGCCGCCTCCTCCTGCCCGCGGTCAAAGAGCAGAGCGACCAGTCGCTGGGCGGCGTAGGGAGCGCCGACGTCGACCAAGGCGCGAAGGTCGTCGGTTCGTCTCTGTTCGGCCAGCAGCGCGGCCAGTTGCTCGGCGGCCTGATAGTGTCCGGCTTCGATCAGAGTGTGCAGGTGATCGGTGCGGCCTTGGCGAGCCAGCAGCTGGGACAGCCGGCGGACGGCGGTGTGATGTCCCGCGGTGACGAGAGCACGCAGATCCTCTATGGGGCCATGCTCGGCCAGCGCCTCGATGGCGGAGTCGTGGCCCGCCTTTGCCAACGTGCGCAGGTCCTCGATCTGGCCTTGCTCAACCAGCATGTCGACAAGTCGTCTGGTCGCCTGGTCGTGGCCCGCTTTGGCCAGCGCGCGAAGGTCATCGATCCGGTTCTCCTTGGCCAGCAGCCGAGCCAGATGATCTTCAGCAATGGAGTGGCCGGCTTCGGCCAGGGCGGTCACGATGGTGATGGCCTCCCCTGTCTTGCCTTGCTTGGCCAGCAGCTTGGCCAGCTGGTGGGCGGCAATGTGGTCGCCCGCGTTGGCCAGCGTGCGCAGGTCGTCCATGCGGTCGTGCTGGGCCAGCAGATCGGCCAGCTCGCGGGTGGTTGTGGGGCCGCCGGCGCTGGCCAGGGCGCGCAGTTCCTCGAGCGGAGCACGCTGGAGCAGAAGGCCGATCAGCCGATGGATGACGGAGCGGTGGCCCGTGGCGGCGAGGGGGTGCAAGGCGGCGATGGCCTCGTCCACCTTGCCCCGCTCGAGTCGGTCACCGAGGTCGCGGGCACGCCGGCCGCCGTCATCCGGAGGTCAGACGGCACCGTCCCGTTCGGTCATCGGATCCACCTGTGGGATCTGACGCCGACAGCCCGCTGATCAGAGCCCCCTCCGGCGGCGGAGACCGTCACATCGGTCGAGATCAGGTGGCCGGAGCCGGGCGGGACCACGGG
>NZ_JBIUCF010000072.1:0-52269 GCF_044593615.1 Nonomuraea sp. NPDC051941 | reverse complement strand
ATAAAAAAAACAAAAAAAAAAACCCCCCCCCCCCCCCCACCAACCCCCCCCCCCCCCCCCCCCCCCCCCCCCCCCCCCCCCCCCCCCCCCCCCCCCGCGGAGCTCAGCGCTTCATGAGGGCGAACACGCCCCAGCCGAGCAGGTGCCGCTGGAAGCGAACGTAACGCATCGGCTCGCGCGACAGCTCGGCGCGCAGTTCGGGCGCGAGCTCGTCGCCGGGGTTGGCGTCCAGCCAGGTACGCAGGTTGCGCCACTGGGCGGCGACGTACCGGTCCCAGCTGTCCTCGTCGGCGAGCACCATCTCGACGACGTCGTACCCGAGCCCGTCGAACAGCTCGAAGAGGTCGGGCAGCGTCCCGAAGTCGTCGCGCGAGGTCGCGTGGCACGCCTCGACGGCCTCCTGGCTGGGCGGTTCGGCCCGCCAGAACACCTCGCCGATCAGCATCGTGCCGCCCGGGCGCAGGCTGCGCTCCAGCAACGCGACCGTACCGGCGGTCCCGCCGCCGATCCACGTCGCGCCGACGCACGCCGCGACGTCGACCGGCTCGCCGGTCACGTACGTGGAGGCGTCCCCGTGCGTGAACGTCACCTGCTCGCCGACGCCGAGCTCGGCGGCTCGCTCGCGGGCGGCGGCGAGGAAGACGGTGCTGATGTCGACCCCGGCGCCGGTGATCTCATGATCACGGGACCAGGTGCACAACATCTCACCCTTGCCGCAGCACAGATCGAGCACGGTGGCTCCGGGCCGCAGCCCGATCGCCGCGCCGAGCGTGGCCAGCTTCTCAGGGGTGAACGGGTCGATGATCCGGTGGCTGCTCTCCCGGATGGTGAAGCTACGTGACAGATCCAAGATCGTGAGTCCTTACGTGTGATGGCTGATGTACCGGGACGGTCAGCTCATCGACACGCATAAAAGCAACTCCTCCGTCACGAGATGGTGATCGCGACCCTAGCCCTCCGCGGATTCCGGCGGCAATCGAATTTCCTCATGCCCGTCCTCGTGCTCGCGCTCGTCTTCGTGCGCGTCGAGAAGGTCCAGATAGCCCTGAACGGCCTCCCACAGGTGGTGCTCGGGGTATCGCCCCAGGCTGCGGTGCCGCCGGCGCCACTGCCGGTCCCAGTACGAGTCGCGTACGGCACGCAGATGGTCCAGCGCCGCCCGCAACTCCCCGGCGACCTGGGCGGGCTCCTCCTGAGGCCGGGACGTCACCTCACGGACCCGGTCGAAGCGCCGCTCGGCCAGCGCGTCGAGCACGTCCTGCTCGGGCCCGTCCAGCGACCAGAACCGCACCGGGTCGTGGATGCGATGGTTCTCCACCGGATCCAGATGGGAGCGCCACCAGTACGCGACCCCGCCCTGGTCCAGCCGGAGGAAATCGACCAGCCACGCGGTGCCGGGCGGCTGGGAGCCCCAGGTCACCTCCTCCGGCGGGAGGTTCAGCACCAGGACGATCTCGAGGTGATCGACGGGGTCGGCACCCGTGAGCAGGTCGCCGAAGACGTGCGCGGCGCGCAGGAAGGGTTCGTCCGCCGGCACGCGGCGGGTCTGCTCGCAGGCCTGGGCGAGCTGCCGCAGCCTCTCCACCGCTCGCCGGTAGCGCATCCTCCGCTCGCCTCCCTGTCCCGGACTCGCGACCCAGCGTACGGTCTCCCCACCCCCCTCCAGCCGCCCCGCCCGCCGCCCCCTGCCGCTGGCCGCCCCAGACCGTCGGCCACCCCCGACCGCCAGTCGCCCGGCGACCGCCAGCCGCCCTCATGCCGTCAGCCGCCTCGGCCCGTCACCCGCGCCTGGCCGCTGCTCTGTCACGAGCGTCGCGTCAGGGCCGGTGCCTGGTAGGCCCATTGCCAGGCCAGCTCCAGCGGCCCGCGACTGAACCGGCGCAGCCACAACGACGACAGCACCATGAACAGCACGCAGATCCCGGCCCACGCCACCGGCACCCACCACGGCCGCAGCCCATCGAACCGATCCGTCAGCCCCAGACCCCAGCCGTAACAGAGGACACTGGCCGCCAGATTCTGGAAGACGTAGCAGGACAGCGCCGTACGCCCCACGTCCGTGATCCCCCTCCTGAGCACGCCCGGCGCACCACGCATGCCGAGCACGATCGAGGTGATCAGCCCCAGCAGACCCAGAGCGACCAGCGGCGCCACGAGATATCGGTCGACGGCGAACCAGGCCGGCCCAGCGAAGGAGGTGGCCAGGTTCAGCGGCACACCGACGCCGAGGCCGATGACGATCAGCTTCCTCCGCAGGCCCGCGCCGTCCTCCTCGAAGACGCCGGCGCGCAGCAGGCGGGCGCCGAGCAGGAACAGCACGATGCCCATGGGGATGATGAACACCAGCTCCGCACGGAAGACGGCGACATGCCGCAGACGGAAGGCGACCTGGTCGAGCCAGCCGTCCTGGGGGTAGATCGGGATGCCGCCACCCGTCGGCCCCGCCATCAGGGCTGCCGTGATCAGAGTCACCATGGCGACGTGCACCGCCCCCGCGGCGACCATCCAGGCGGTGACCGCGCGGCGGCTCCTGCCCACCAGGTACGCCACGATCATCGAGGTGATCGCGTACCCCATCAGCACGTCGAACTCGAAGACCAGCACGTAGTGCAGCGCCCCCTCGGCGAACAGCAGCGTCGCGCGCCAGAGATACCTGCCCGGCCATGTCAGCCCGCGCCGGACCGCGCTGCGGTACTGCAGCTCCAGGCCGACGCCGAAGAGCAGGGTCAACAGCCCGAGGAACTTGCCGTTGGACAGGAACCGCAGGAACGTCTCCACCACACCGACGCCGCCCCCGAACTGAAGGAACTCGGCGGACCCGCCGGGCGCGGTGAAGATCCAGATGTTCGTGCCGAGCGTGCCCATGATGGCCACGCCCCGTAACACGTCAAGCGCGTCGATACGTCTGGTCACACCATCAAGCCTGGTGGCGGGGTGGCTGCTCCCTGTCGTCCCGTCGGGCGAAATGAGCCGTACATCGATCGATGTACGGCCTTACATCTTTGGTCAATCCCCGAAGCCACCATCAGCAGCGGATCCCGCTATCCGGCTCGCCGCGCGACGTCGATCAGTCTCCCCAGCGAAACGGGCGGCCAGGTCAGGGACTCGTGCACCGATAGGCGGAAGGAGTCTGGGTGTCGCCGTTGGGGCGGCTGGCCTGGAAGCCGAACGTCGTGCTCTGGCCGGGCGCGAGCGTGCCGTTGTGACCGGCGTTCCTGACCGTGACGGTCTGGCCGCTGACGGTCAGCGTGGCGTTCCAGGAGCCGGTGACGGCATGCCCGCTGGGCAGCGTGAACGTCACCGTCCAGCCCGTGGTCGTGGCGGTCCCGGTGTTGGCGACCGTGACCGGCTGGATCACGTAGCCGGTGCTCCACTGGGTCTGGGTGGTCGGGGTGGCCGTGCATCCGCCGGTGGTGCCGCCCGGACCGGTGGTAACCGTGACCGTGTTGGACACCGGCGACAAATTGCTCGCCGCGTCGCGGGCGCGTACCTGGTAGCGGTAGGTGGTGGCGGCGGTCAGCCCGGTGTCGGTGAACGAGGCGGTCGCCGCGGTGCCCACCTGCGTGAAGGTGCCGCCGGACGAGCCCGGCGCGCGCAGGACGTCGTAGCCGGTCACGCCGACGTTGTCGGTCGAGGCGGTCCAGGTCAGCGTGGTGCCGGTGGAGGTGGTCGCGGAGGCGGCCAGGTTGCCGGGGGCGGTCGGCGGGGTGGTGTCGGTTCCGCTCGTGGCGGGCGGGATGCGGATGATGCGGTCGTCCTGGGCAACCGGTGTGCCGCGGCCGTCCCGGTTGCTGGTCGTCACCCAGAGCCAGCCGTCGGGTCCGAGCGCGACCGCGCGGAGGCGTCCGTACACGGACTGGAACTCGGCCACCGGCGTGCCGGGAGTGCCGCTGCCGGTCAGCGGCACCGTCCAGAGGCGCCGGCCGCCCAGCGCCGCGGCGAAGAGCGTGTTGTTGGCGTACGCGAGCCCGCTCGGCGACGCCTCGGCGGTCGTCCAGGTGACGATGGGGTTGCGGAAGGAGGAGTTGCCGCAGTTGCCTTCGCAGGTGGGCCAGCCGTAGTTGCCGCCCGCGACGATCTGGTTGATCTCGTCCCAGGTGTTCTGGCCGAATTCGCTGGCGTACATCCTGCCTTGGGAGTCCCAGGCCAGGCCCTGCACGTTGCGGTGGCCGTAGCTCCAGACGCGGGATCCCGCGAACGGATTGTCCGAAGGCACCCCACCGGTTGGCGTCATGCGCAGGATCTTGCCGGCGGGGCTGTTGAGGTTCTGGGCGTTGCTGGTGTTGCTGGCGTCGCCGGTGCTCAGGTAGAGCATGCCGTCCGGGCCGAACGCCAGGCGGCCGCCGTCGTGGATGGTGGCGCTCGGGACGCCGGAGAAGATCACCGTCTGTGTCTGAGGGGCGCTCAACTGGAACCTGACCAGGCGGTTGTCCCCGGCGGTGCTGGTGAAGTACGCGTACACCCAGCCGTCCCTGGCCGCGATGCCGAGCAGGCCGCTCTCACCGGAAGCGCTCACCCCGTTCACGGTGGCGACCTGGGTGGGGGTCTGGCCGGGCCGTACCTGGAGGATCCGCCCGGTGTTCCGCTCGGAGACCAGCGCGCTGCCGTCCGGCAGGAACGCCAGCCCCCACGGCACCTGCAGCCCCGTGACGGACACCTCCGCCCTGGCGAAGTCGAAACCCCCGAGCACCTGAGCGCGTGCCTCGGGAGCGCTGACGATGAGGGCGATCAGGGCCAGAATCAGGGCAGGTACGACACGGGCGCGCATGACGGACTCCTTGACGGGATCACGTGTGCGGACCCCAGCACCGTAGGCATCGCAACCGCGGGACCTCAATCGCCGCGACCCGCGCGTCCCGCCCATCTGCGACGACAGCCACGTGGTGACTGAAACTTTCAACATCCGGCGCTTACGTATTCAACCCACCCTTTCCGATCCCTGTCGCCCGGCACTCACCCGGAAGAGGAGCACCGACGAGGGCCACGGCAATGCCGCCGGCAGCTCCCACGATGATCACCTCCAACCCGCTCCCCACGAACGCAGTCAAACCCGCCTGGGTACGAGGATGCGCCGCTCACGGGAGGCCATACGGCGCTTGATGGGCTCGCGCGAGTCCTGGTAGGTGTGCCACGCGTAGTCTGGAAGAGGGATGCTCGCCGGTCGAGCTCGACCATGACGCGGGAGACGGGTGAGCACACGCGCACTCGGGGGGTGAGCCCGATGAAGCCTCACGACGTCTGGTCCGCAGGCACCGCAGCAGTCGCAATAACAGCCGCACTGTTCACCGGCACTCCAACGGCCACAGGGCACTTGCCCACCGGCACATCGACGGCCACGGGGCAGGCGGCCGAGTCGCGGCTCGCCCAAGAATGCACCCCTCCACCGCTGCCGGGCAAGGTGGTGGACGTCGACCTGACCGACACGGCCGGCGCAGCGCCCATGCGCCTGACCGTGAAGCCGGCCAAGGTCACAGCAGGCACCGTGTCTCTCCGTGCCTCCAACACCGGCACCCTGGCCCACGAGGTGGTCGTACTGCCACTCGCGGCGGGTAAGCCCATCGGGAAGCAGCCGATCGGAGCCGACAGCCGCGTAAGCGAGACGGGCTCCATCGGCGAGGCGTCCCACAACTGCGCCGCAGGCGAGGGCGGAGGCATCGCCCCCGGGTCCGCAGGCTGGGCGACGCTGACCCTGCAGCCTGGACGGTACGAGCTGATCTGCAACTTCCCGGGGCACTACGCCATGGGCATGCGCGCAGAACTCGACGTCACCCAGTAACCCACATACCAATCAGCAACCAGCCGAGCCAGCTCCACCCCAAAACCACGCCACTCAGCACCCCACCCGCGCCAAGCCAAATACCGTCACCCCTTCACACCCGCCCCCAGCCTTCGCCCGCTCGCCCCCAGCCGTCACCCGCCCGTCGCCAGGCTTTACCCGCCGTCTACCGGCCTTGGCACTCCCGTCGCGGGCCTTCATCTGCCCGTCGCCAGCTTTCACTCGCCGCTCACCGCCCTTCGCTCGTCTGAGCCCTGCACGGAGTCGGCACGGGTTTTGGTCTGTCCGCCTTGGGCTTTGTGACACTGATCACCCAAGCGCCTTATGCGGATTTGTCCACAGAACGTCGGAGACCACCTCACTAACGTCCTGCCCTGTCCGAAGAGATCCGTAAGACCAACCGGAGGCAGGTACCCATGAACACTTTCGAGCAGATCAGCAACGGGCGTATCCAGTGGCGGCGTGCAGTGGCCGGCGCGGCCATCGCGGCGCTGGCCTCGACCGCGGCCCTGGCCGTCACCTCGGCACCGGCCAGCGCCGCCCCCGCCACGTTCACCAGCGCCAAGGTGGCCAACGCAAAGGTGGCCAGCGCGGCCAAGACGTACTACTTCACCGCAGTTCTTCTCGGCAAGAACGAGGTGCCGGAGGCCGGCAAGAAGGTCAACGACCGGAACGGCCTGGCGGCCGCGAAGTTCCGCATCAAGGGCAACCGCCTCTACTACTTCGTCCAGTGGAAGAAGGTCGCCAAGCCCACCGCCTTCCATATTCACCGGGGCAAGGCCGGCACGAACGGCCCCGTTGTCATCGACCTGCTGTCCAACGGCACCACCCGCGGCAACACGAGCTCCGGCTCCGTCCGTGTCAAGGACACCAGCGTCCTCAACGGAATCAAGAAGAACCCGAAGAACTGGTACGCCAACCTGCACACCTCCGAGTTCCCCGACGGCGCGGTCCGCGGCCAGCTCCACGGCGCCCACCACTGGTAAACATGCTGAAAGGTGCGCAGGCCAGGGCCGAGCCGCAGCGCGGGCACGTCGGCGCGGCCCCCTTGCTCATCGAGCCAGACACCAAGGGCCCACCAGGCAGCTGAGGTCAAAACCGGCAAACGTCATCATCGGACGCCCAGACCTAGCAAACGAACGGCCCAGCACACCGTGAGCACCGTGAGCACCGTGAGCACCGATCCGTGAGCACCGTGAGCACCGAACGCCGCCTGCATCGCGAGCACCCGCGATGTCGGCGCCGGCCGCGACCGTCTGCAGCCAGGTATCCCCAGGAAGGCTGAGATCGGTCTGAGCCAAATGTCCAAAGGTGTCGGGTGACCTTTGATCGACATTCCCTGACGCTCGCGATCCGTTCGCTTACTATCTGATGTGCCCGTGCTGAGCCGGATATCGACAGGAGGCGACGAATGGTCGCGGAGTCCGAGACGTCGGTAATGGCACGGTGACGTTGCTCGCGGGCCGTTATCGGCTGCTTTCGCAGCTCGGCCAGGGCGGCATGGGCACCGTCTGGCGGGCGATGGACGAGCTCCTCCGACAGGAAGTGGCCATCAAGGAGGTCCGGCTCCCGTCGGATTTAGACGAGGCGTCGCGGGCCGAACTGGCCGAACGCACGCTCCGGGAAGCGCGCGCCGCGGCGACGCTGCGCTCCCACCCGTCCATCGTCACCGTGCACGACGTGGTCCTGGACGACGGCCGGCCGTGGATCATCATGGAACTGGTGCGCGGCCGCTCCCTCGACCGGGTCGTACGCGATGACGGCCCGCTGCCGCCGCACCGCGTAGCCGAGATCGGCATGCAGATGCTCGACGCCCTCGGTGCCGCGCACGCGTCCGGCATCCTGCACCGGGACGTCAAACCCGCCAACGTCCTGCTCCCCGACGACGGGCGGGTGCTGCTCACCGACTTCGGCATCGCGACGATCGCCGGGGACACCGGGCTCACGCAGACGGGGATGCTGACCGGCTCGCCCGGCTACATCGCCCCGGAGCGCCTGCGCGGCGAGGCCGACGGCCCGCTCGCCGACCTGTGGTCGCTCGGCGCCACGCTCTTCACGGCGGTGGAGGGCGGCCCGCCGTTCCCCCGCCCGAACGAGGCCGCGGTCCTGGCCGCCGTACTGATGCAGGAGCCCGCCCCTTTCCGGCTGGCCGGCCCGCTGGCACCTGTGCTGGCCGCGATCCTGGAGAAGGACCCGGTACGCCGCTGCTCCCCGGACGAGGTGGCCGGCTGGTTGAGGACCCTCTCGCGGGGCGAGACGACGGACGTCCCGACTTCGCCACGGACGCGGACTGTCCCGGGCAGCCGCCCACGCCGGCGTCGCCGCGTCCAGGTCGTGGGTGCCCTGCTCGCGGTGGTGCTGGTCGTGGCGGCAGGGGTGGCGGTCGTGCCGTACCTGTTCCCGAACGTCATCCGCGTACTCGGCGCCATGCTCGCGCCTCCGATCACTTATACCTATTCCCCGCGGCCGACGTTCGGCTCGTCGCCGGAGGCCACCCCGGTCATCTCCCGCGACTTCGAGGCATGCGATCTGCTGACCAGCGCCCAGACGCGCTCGCTGTTCGGCGGTCCGATGAAGCGCCAGTTCCTGACCGACACCGCCTGCTCCTGGTCCAATAAGGACGCTTCCAGCCTGAACATCATGGCGTTCCGCTTGCCGAGCGCCTCCGCGGCCAACTTGACTCATGATCAGATGGTCAAGTACATGGAGGACGAGCCGAAGCGCAACGAAAAGACCAAGATCCGCACGGGGCCGAAGGTCGGCGACGAGGCGTTCAGCTACACCCGGCAGGTGCCCAACTGGCCGTGGCGAGTCTACGAGACCAAGATCTCCTTCCGACTGTCGAACGTCGAGGTGACCATCACCGTCAGAGCCCGACGCTCCGGATTCGGCACCGCCGACCGCGCCGCCAAGCTCGTCGCCACAGCCCTCAACAAGTACCGCTAGCACCCCACTGAACGACGCTCCTTCACTCCGCGGATGGCACCGGCGGCTTCTCCGGCAGCACTTCGCCCCAGTGTCAGCAGGCTGAGGTGCAAGGGGCGGAGGCGAAAAGGCTGCGACTGTTGAGGTGTAAACGACGGAAGCGGATGAGGTGAAGAGATGGAATCGGCTGAGGCGAGGGACCGAGGTGGGGCTGCCGTCGTATCCGCCGAACATCATTTGCCTGACCAGCAGAAACGACGGAGGTAGACCCGTTCCGCGGTCGCCAGTCGACCTGAGAACGTCGGTGGCCTGCGACGTGAAATCCGCCGCAGCCCTGGACGGACGAAGCCGGCGTGCGGCGCGGGCGTGAAATCTGCCGCAGCCCTGGACGGATGAGGCCGGCGTGCGGCGCGGGGGCAGCGGTTGACGGGGGCGGGTCCGCGTGCTGCGGCACCGGTGGTCGGCCAGGCATCGGATGACCACGTTCCGGGCGACCATGCAGGCGGGCCACGCCGAGCCCGGTGAGCGCGGCGTGGCCCGGTTCGCCTACTGTGCCTGACGGCCGTCGCAGAACACCTCGTTGACGAGCCTGTTCAACGCCTTGGGGAACACCGTCGCCGTGTCGACCGCGGCGTCTCCGGAGGTCAGCGAGGCGGTCAGGACCTTGCTGCCGTCGGGCGTGCTGTACATCAGCGATCCGTAGCCCCCGGGAGGGCTGCCGTCGTGGTTGAGGACGATGCCGGCGCAGTCCGGGCCGGTGTCCAGCACGTACAGCCCCAGGCCGTAGCTGCCGAAGAGGCCGGCGCTCCTCGGGTCCGGCGTGCTCATCTCGGTCATCAGCGCGGCTGGCAGGAGCTTGCCGCTCACCAGCGCGGACATGAACGTCTGCACGTCCTTGGTCGTCGAGATCATGTTGCCGGCGCCGGCCAACAGGGAGAGATTCTGGCGGGTGACATCGACCACCTTCCACTGGCCGGCGTCCTCGTACCGGTAGTAGCCGTGCGCGTGTGGTCCGGGGAGGTCCGGCCGGTTGCCCGGCACCGAGGTGCCCGTCAGCCGTAGCGGCCCCAGGATCCGGCGCTGCATCTCCTCGGCGTACGGGCGGCCGGTGACCTTCTCGATCAGCAGTAGGGCGAGGGTGTAGTTGGTGTTGGCGTAGCCCCAGCTCGTCCCGGGCGCGAACTTGGCAGGCTTGGACAGCGCGAACCGTACCAGTTCCTCCGGCTGGTAGGACTTGAACCGGTTGTCCACCCACTCCTTGCCCACGGAGGGCAGGCCCGGCACCCATACGCCGTCGGCGTAGGCATCGCCGGTGTAGTTGAACAACCCGCTGGTGTGCTGCAACATCATCCGCACGGTGATCCGCGGGTCCAGGCCCAGGTCGGGCAGGTAACCGGCCACCGAAGCGTCCAGCCCGACCCTGCCCTCGGCCACCAACTGCAGCACCACGGTCGCCATGAAGGTCTTGGTGGTGCTGCCGATCCAGTAGCGCCCGTTCGTCGGCGGCTTGGCGCTCTCGCCCAGCTTGCGCACCCCGGCGCTGCCCACCCAGTCGCCCCGCTCGTCGTGGACGCGCATCTGCATCCCGGCGAAACCGTCGTCGATCCACTCCTGGATGGCTTTATGCAGCTCAGGACGGTCCTGTGCGGTAGCCGCGGCGGGGGTGGCCACCCCGGCCACCAGAGCGGCTGCCAGCACCGTGACCGCCGCTCGCCGCAAGACCTTGCTGCGGTGGGGTACGCCGAAGATAGTTCTCATGGTTCCTCCCGGAGTCGATGGGGATGCAGCAGCCCGTCAGGCGGCGTCGAGGGCCGCGGTGATCTTGCGAGCCATGTCGGTCAGGGTGGGGCTGGGCCGGCCCTGGTGATCTCCGGTGGAGGCTTCGACGGCGACCATGACGGTGCTGCGGAAGTTGTCGGCCTCGGCCGGGTCCTGCTGCCTGAGCAGGTTCATGGATGCGGTCAGCGCCGGCAGCACCTGGTCGGCGAGGGCAGCCACGGTCTTGCCGTACTTGACGCCCTTGGGCGCCTTGGCGAGCACGTGTCCGACGGGGCCGGTGGCGGAGGTCAGGGCGATGGAGCCCTCGGTGGCGACCTTGTGGGCCGAGCCGGCGGCGCCGGCGGCGGACATCAGCGAGACGGCGCCCCACGCGGCGGTCCGAAGGGTGAGCTTGTCCTGGTCGGTGAGGGTGATGGCCATGGTGATGCGCTCCTCAGAACTGTTGGGGATTCGGTTGGGCGGGCAGGCGTTCAACCGTTCATGGCGTTTACGATCGCCGACCGCTCTGATACCGGGCCGTCGCCGTCCTGACACGGCCCTTACAGCTGCTCCCGCAGCCACGCCGCGATCTCGTAGCCGTAGGCGGGTTAGCAACGCCGAATAGCTGAGGTGCAGCGGGTGCTGCCGGGCCAGGCTGCTGAAGCACGGCCCGGGCCCAGCTCGAGCAGCGCGTGTTAGCCGGTGGTGAGCAGCGTGCGCAACGCGTCCGAGAAGCGCACGGTGTGGCGCAGGTGGGCCGCCCAGGAGGCCGGGTGAACACGTGTGCCGTCGTGACGTGTGTGATGGCGCGCCACGCCACGGTCGAGGACGCCATCACGGCCCGGGGCTCGGATAACGGCCATGAGCCCCAAGCTGGAGCGTTGACGCAGGTCCCTTCCAGTGACGGATTGCCCTGTCTGAGTGCAATTTCGGCCTGGGCGCGGAGGGACGAGTCTGGTCAGCCAAATGTGTTGGATCTCCGGCGCATACTACGGAGCCCCCGAGGCGGTCGATGTGAAAGGGGTGGAGGCGCCCCGAGGTGAAAGGCTCGAGGCTGGCGAGGCGCAAGCGGCGGAGTCGACCCGACGTGAAAGGTCCGAGGTTGGCGAGGTGTAAGCGGCGGAGTCGGCCCGATGCGAAAGGCCCGACGTGAAAGGCCTGAGGCTGCGAGGTGGAAGCGACGGAGGCGGTGGAAGCGAGCGGCCGGAAGCGGCTGAGGTGCAAGGGGCCTCGTGTGCCCGAGGGCCGCAGCTCCCATACCGTCGTGGGACGCCGTCCGTGTGGGTCAGTTGTGGTCAGGCGTCGCGACGGGTGATTGCCAGGGCTGCTGCGACGAGGAAAATCGTGACATAACCGGCGAGGATGGCGCTGGCCGACGAAGGGGCGAAGGCGCCGGAGTCGGGGACGCCGGCTAACTGCCTCGTCAGTGAGGGGATCGTCAGGGAGCCTGTCCAGTCGTTCCAAGGGGCGGGGAGAAAGCGCTCGATCACGGTCGGGGCCGTCAGGAAGGCGACCAGTGCGATGAGTGCTCCCGGTGTCGAACGCAGAATCGTGGCCAGGCACAACCCCATCACCGCTGCGACGGCGGAGCCTGCGCCTGTCGACAGCACCTCGGACAGGGCGGTCGGTTCGGAGAACGAGGCGCCGATCGGGCGTCCGCCTACCACCGCCTGTGCGGTGAAGTAGGTGGCGAACGCCAGCACCTGACCCGTGATCGCGGCCACGGTGGCCACCACGGCGGCCTTGGCCAGGAGCAGGATCCACGGGCGTCGGAGCGTGGTCAACGTCAGCCTGATCATGCCGGTGCTGTACTCGCCGGAGATGGCTAGCACGCCCAGCATGCCGAAGAGCACGGGAGGAATGTCGGCGCTGAAGGTGAGTCCCGTGCCGACGGGTTCGCCGCCGGGACCCTTGGTGTCGAAGTAGCGCGAGATCGAGAGGGCGGCGAAGCCGGTGAGCGCCACGGCCGAGAGCGTGGAGGCCAGGACGTAGTAGGTGGATCGGAGCGAGCGCAGCTTGAGCCATTCCGATGCGACGACGTTGATCATTGGGTTATCTCCATGAAGGCCTCTTCCAGCGATGCCTGGCGGGGTGTCAATTCGTGGATGGCGCAGCCGTTCGCCAGGGCGACATCGCCTATGGCGGCTGCTGACAAGCCGGTCACCAGCAGCTCTCCTTCGGCCCAGGAGGTAGAAGTCGAAGGCGTGCTCGCGCCGGACGTCTGGGTGCGGCGTACGGTTGCACCCGCCGCTTCGAGTGCCCCGGTCAAGCGGGCCGCGTGGGGCGATCGGACCGATACGTCGCCTTGGAAGCGGGCCAGCAGCTCCGCCATCGAGGTGTCCTCGATCAGCTGACCGCGGCCGATGATGATGAACCGGTCGGCGGTGAGGGACATCTCGGTCATCAGATGGCTCGACAGGAGGACGGTCCGCCCCTCGGCCGCCAGAGACCTCAGCAGCGTCCTGAGCCAGCGGATGCCGTCGGGGTCGAGGCCGTTGACCGGCTCGTCAAGAATGAGCACCCCCGGGTCGCCGAGCAGTGCCGCCGCGATGCCGAGGCGCTGGCGCATCCCCTGGGAGAACCCGGCGATCCGCTTGCGCGCCGCGCCGGCCAGGCCGACCTCCTCGAGAACCGCTATGACTCTGTGGCGCGCGATCCCGCCGGCATGTGCCAGCGCCTGGAGGTGATCGAACGCGCTGCGCCCGCCCTGCACCTCGGTGGCATCGAGCATGGCACCGACCTCACGCATGGGGTCATGGAGGTCGCGCTTGCGGACGCCGTTGATCAACGCCTTGCCCGAGGTGGGCGCGTGAAGGCCGAGGATCACTCGCATGGTGGTGGACTTGCCGGCCCCGTTGTGGCCGAGAAAGCCCGTGACCTGTCCGGGCTTGACGTCGAACGTCAGCCCCGAGACCGCCCGCGTGGAACCGTACACCTTCGTCAGATCTATGACTTCGATCATTTCCCCACCCGTTGAATCAGCTCGGCCGGGCAGCGCGTGCCCCGCGCGGGCAGCGTCCCCGCGGTCAGGTAGGCGAGGACATGCCGCCGCAGGCAGGTGTTGGCAGCCCACGCCGCGTGGCCGTCTCCGTGCCACAGGACCTGCGCGGACGGAACCTGCTCCGCCACGTGCTGCTGCCCGAGGTAGTTGGTGTTGTTGTCGAGCTCCCCGATGGCGAAGAGGATCGGTGGGACGTCCTTCACCCGCAGCGGGTGCGGCGCCCAGGACGCGCCCCCGCTGCGCCCCCAGCACCGCCCGAGCTCGAAGCGTCCCTCGATCCAGCCGAACCGCGGCGCGATCTCACGAAGCCTGGCCTCGATGCCTTGGAACTCCTCGTACGTCGGCAGCTTCGGCATGAAGTCGTTGCACAGGGAGTCCTGGCTCACGGACGAGCCGCCCTGATCCGGCGCGAGCTCAGTGAGAAAGCCGGCGGCGTCGCCGTCGAGGGCCTTGCGGATGGCAGTCGCGAATCGCGGCCAGTACGCCGGGTTCATGCCTTTGACCGCGCCCGCGTACAGCTGTCCCTCGTGCACCGTCCTGCCGGACGACGCCGGCAGTGGCGCGCGGCGCACTCTTGCGACCAGTTCGTCCCATGCCTTGCCCGCATCTCTGCCGTGCAGGGCGCAGTCCGTACGGCGGGCGCACCAGTCACGGAAGCGGGTGAGATGTCGCTCCTGGGTCCGCGCGTAGTTGCGCAACCAGGGCTCGAACTCCTGCTGGGTGTGATCGGCGGTCCCGTCGAAATACATCCGCTCCACCCGCTGCGGGAACAGCTCCAGGTAGGCCTGGGCGTAGACGGTGCCGTAAGAGTTGCCCGCGTAGCGGAGCTTCTCCTGGCCGAGTGCGGCGCGTAGCGCGTCGATGTCGTGCGCCACGTTCCATGCCGTCATTCCGTACCACGCCGACCTGGCCGTCTTGCGGCAGCTCGCCTGATGGGCCGCGTTCTTGGCGGCGTGAGCGTCCCAGTCCTGCTTCGTCCGCGCCAGGACCAGTCCGAAGACGGAGGCCGAGGGCTTCTCGCAGCTCACTCTCTTGTCGCTGCCGGGCTCGGACATCCCGCGCGGATCCAGGGCGATGACGTCGAACCGGCTCCGCAACTCCTTGAGCAGGGTCGGCAGCTCCGGCGGGATGTCGGGATCGTCTCTCTGCCTGAGCATCACCGTGCTGGTGGCCGGGCCTCCGAAGTTGACGATCAGCGGGCCCATGCTCCTGCCCGTCGCGGGCATTCTGGCCACGTGCACCGAGGTCTTGGGGCCGCCCGGATCGGCCCAGTCCACGGGAACGACCAGTTCGGCGCATCGCAGGCCGTCACCACATTCCTTCCAGGCGAGGCGATACTCTTGCGCCGACGCCAGTGCGATGCCGCCGAGCGAGAGGGCGAGGCAGGCAGCGAGGCTCAGGGCGATGAGTGTGCGTCGATCCATGCGGGAAACGATCCTGCACGGCGGTGGGTGCGCACATCGGAGCCAGATCCGGTCTTGCGGCTCGGACCAGGGTCATACGGTGCGGGCGTAAGAGAGCGGAGTACGACCCTGGTCTGACGGATCGTGCTCCGATTCGCTCGCGGTCGTTCCTCGATAGCGTCGAGCTGTGAACCTGCTCGTCCGGCGGCCCCCACACTGGCTGCTCGTTCTCGCCGACACCGTGGTCGCGGTGCTGCTCGCGCTGGGGGCCACGACGGATCCGGAGGGCCTGGCGGTGAGCACCGCGTCGGTGCTGATCTGCTGGCTGCTCGCGGTGCCGGTGGCCGTGCGGCGGATCTGGCCGGTGCCCGCATACTACGGTGCGCTCCTGGCCAGCCTCCTTCTGCTCACGCTACAGGCGAACCGGCTGATGATGGTCGGGGTAGTGGCCTTGACCATCTACTCGGTGTCGGCCACCCAACCGGCGCGGCGGTCGGCGATCGCCCTCGTGCTGGGCCTGCTCGTCACCGGAGGCGCTCTGCTGACCTCGGTGATGGGCGTACCGCGAGTGAACGGCTGGCCGGATCCCGTCTTCATCGTCGGGGCGGCCTGGCTGGTCGTGGGAGCCGGTTGGAGTCTCGGTACGGCGGCGCGCACCCGCCGGGTGTCCGCCGCGCGCGAGGCCAAGATGCAGGCCGAGAAGGCGGTGGTCGACGAGCGCCTGCGGATTGCCCGCGAGTTGCACGACGTCGTCGCCCATTCGCTGAGCATGATCACCGTCAAGGCGGGGGTGGCGGCCAAGGTCCTGGACAAGCATCCGGAGGAAGGGCGCGAGGCGTTACGGGCCATCGAGCAGATCGGGCGCGGCTCGCTCGTGGAGATGCGCCAGTTGCTCGGCGCCCTGCGTTCGTCAGGCAGCGCACCCGAGAGCACGCCGCTCCCCGGCCTCGCCGACCTGCCGTCCCTGGCACAACGCGCGGCGGAGGCCGGTGTGCAGGTCGAGCTCTCGGTGAGCGGAACCGTGCCCGACAGCATGGGGCTGTCCGTCTATCGCATCGTTCAGGAGGCGATCACCAACGTCGTCAGGCACGCCGCTCCTGCCCGTTGCCGGGCCGGCGTGTCAGTCGTCGACGGGTTGTTGAAGATCTCGGTGATCGACGACGGGCCGGGGCGGCGAGTGCTGCCGGGCAAGGAGGGCGGGCACGGTCTTGCGGGGATGCGGGAACGGGCCATGATGTACGGCGGCACCTTCGAGGCCGGACCTCTGCCGGGGGGTGGGTTCGGCGTACACGCATCATGGGAGATCCCGTGACCTACGTGACTCACTCCGGCGACGTCGTTCGAGGTCGGTGGTTCCGCGCGATGGGGATGGATGGATATGGGAGTGTCTGATGTCAAGATCCTGGCGCGGGAGCCGGTGTCCGTGGTGTTGAGTGGCGCAATGTGGGAGGCAGAGACCTGGGTAGCGCGTCTGCGAGCCTGGTGCTGAACCTGCTTGTGGTGGGTGTGTTGTGGGGGATCTCTTGATTCGAGTGCTTGTCGCCGACGATCAGGCACTGCTGCGTGGCAGCTTCCGCTTGCTGATCGACTCGGAGGACGATCTCATCGTCGTCGGGGAGGCGGCCGACGGACACCAGGCGGTGGCACTCGCGCGGACCGAGTCCCCCGATGTGGTGCTCATGGACGTCAGGATGCCGGAGATGGACGGCATCGCCGCGACCCGGCAGATCGCCGGGGATACCCGAGTACTCATCCTGACCACGTTCGACCTCGATGAGTACGTCTACGCGGCGCTGCGTGCGGGTGCCAGCGGGTTCCTGCTCAAGGACGCGCCCCCTGACGATCTCCTGAGGGCGATCCGGGTGGTCGCGTCGGGTGAGACGTTGCTTGCGCCCAGCGTCACCACACGATTGATCGCGGAGTTCGTACGGCGGCCGGCCCAGCGGGTCTTCCACGGGCTCGGCAATCTGACGGACCGGGAGCGTGAGGTGCTCACACTCATCGCCCACGGACTGTCCAACGCCGAGCTCAGTGCCCAGCTCCAGCTGAGCCCCGGGACCGTGAAGACGCACGTCGGCCGCTTGCTGGCCAAGCTGCAGGCCCGAGACCGCGCCCAGCTCGTCATCGCCGCCTACGAAGCCGGCCTCGTCAAGCCGGGTTAGCGTACGCGTCTGAAGTGGTTATGGGTGGGTGGTGTGCCGGGGTCTTTGCGGTTGGTCTTGGCAAGCGGGGTTGGTGTACGCGTCTGAAGTGGTTATCGGCGGTTATTGGTGTCAGCGTCTCTGTTGTCGGCCTCGTCAAGCCGGGTTGGCGTGCGCGCCAGATGCCGTTATTGGCGGGTGGTGGTGCCGGGGGCTCTGCGGCTGGTCTCGACAGCGGTCTGGCCGCGGGTTAGGACGGTTGCGGCTGCGAGCGGGACCAGGAGCAGGGTGAGGAGGCCCGAGACGACCAGGCCCGTGTCGGTGCCGGTTAGTTGGATGAGCGGGCCGCCGGCCACGAGGCCCAGTGGGGCCGCGATTGTTGACCCCGTCGTCCAGAGGGTCACTACCGGCTGTTGTTCGCTGGGCCGCAGGTCTGACTGCAGGAAGCTGTACGCGACGGGGGTGAACGGGGCCCAGACCAGGCCGCCCAGGGCGAACACGATCATCGCGGCGGTCAGGTTGTCCGCGGTGGCCAGGGCGATCGGGCAGAGTGCCCACAATCCGATGATCGTGATGAGCAGATGGCGCTGGGGGAGGCCGCGCATCAGGTTGACCAGGGCGGCGCCCGCGATCGCGCCGACGCCCAGGGCGCTCCAGAGCAGGCCGAGGCCGGACGCGCCGCTGTGCAGGGTGCCCTGGACGTACAGGGGGAGTGCTACCTCGACCGGCATGTAGAGGAAGTTGAAGGAGAACACCACGACCAGCAGCCGCGCCGCCACGGGGCGGCGGCGCAGGATGCGCCAGCCCGACTCGTCCTGCCTCGCGTGGGTGGACTCCTCCGGCGGTGAATCCAACTGCGACTGCGACTGCGGCGGCGACTCCGACCATGGCTCCGGCGGTGAATCCAACCGCGACTGCGGCTCCGACTGCGACTCTGGCGGCGATTCTGGCCATGGCTTCGGCTGTGGCTTCGACCGCGACTGCGGCTCCGATCGCGGTTCTGACCGCTCCGGTTCCGACCGCTCCGACTCCAGCGGCGGCGCCGGCGTCGGCTCTGACCGCTCCGATTTCGACTGCGGCTCCGGCCACGGTTTCGACTGTGGCTTTGACCGCGACTGTGGCTTCGACCGCGGCGGTGACTGTGGCCTCGACCGCGCCCGTGGTGCCCAGCGCAGTACGCAGGCCATCAGCAGCAGTGCGCCGCACGCGTCGACGAACAGCACCGCGCCCGGCCCGTCGGCCGCCACCATGAGCCCGCCGGCCACGGGGCCCAGCACGTAGAGTGCGACGTTGCTGTTCAGGCCCAGCAGCCCGTTGACGCCGTACCGTTCCGACTCGCTCGCCATCGAGGTGACGAGCAGACGGCGACCGCTCGCACCGGCCATCCGGAAGGCCGCGCCCAGCAGCAGCCCGCCGACCAGTACGGGCAGGGTGAGCCGGTCGGTCACCGCGGCCAGGCCCAGGCCGGTGAAGGTCAGCGCCCGCAGCACGCAGTCGGCGAGCAGCAGGGTGCGGGGCGGTATCCGGAGCCGGCCCAGGCCGATGCCGAGCGCCAGGACCGTGGACAGGAGGAACGGGGCCGCCTCCACCATCCCGACGGCGATCGCCGGAGGTATGTCCCCGTGGATGCGCAGGGTCTGCACGGGCATGGCCACGAGGATCATGCCCGTGCTGATGTTGGCCAGCAGGTCGCCGAGCAGCAGCCCGGCCACGCGCTTGTCGCGCAGCACGTCACGGTACGAGCGGTACGAGTGGTTCGTCGTCGTGGATGGGGTGCCGGCCGAGCTGGACACGTGGTGGACTCCTCGTCAGTGGCGGCTCAGTGCTCGTCGACGAGCCGGCCGTTCAGGGCGGTGGCGTCCTTGGTGAGGGACATGGTCAGCGGCGCCTCCGGAAAGGTGGGCAGGGCGGCGAGCGCGGCGCCCAGCTGCTCGGCGCTCTCCCAGTGCCAGGTGTCGGTGTACGTGTCGTCGTCGAGCCGGATCAGCACGGTGCGGGTGAGCCCGGGGTGACCCTTCCGGACAGTCGCGATCAGCGACCTGCGGCGGGCCAGGAACTCCTCCAGGTCGGTCTCGGGGACGGAGTAGCGGTGCGAGCGGACGGCGGACATGTCGGTGTCTCCTTATGTACGTGTGAGCAGGGGCTTACCAGGTGCCGGCGACCTGCCGGATCGGGGCGTTCAGGCGGTTGAAGAGGTTGGTGACGGCGGTCATCAGCAGGATCGAGGCCAGCTGCTGCTCGTCGAAGTGGTCGGCGGCGTTGTCCCAGATCTCGTCGGAGACGGCGTCGTCGCGGTCGGCCAGCCGGGTCGAGGCCTCGGCCAGCTCCAGGGCGGCCCGCTCGGCGTCGGTGTAGTACGGAGCCTCGCGCCAGGCGGCGATCAGGCCGATGCGGTCGTCGCTCTCGCCGAGCTTGCGCAGGTTCTTCAGGCCGGCGTCGACGCAGAAGCTGCAGCGGTTGATCTGGCTGACCCGCAGGTGGATCATCTCCATGAGCTCCTGGGGGAGGCCCTGCGACTGAGCGGCCTTCATGACCTGCATGATCGGCTGCATCGCGGCGGGGATGAGGGTGGCGGGGTTCTTCATCCGGGCTTCCATCGTGTTCTCCTCTGTCGCGGTTCGTGTGAGATCAGAGTGTCTGGCCAGGTTGATACATTCGCGATGCGTGCACGATGCGAAGGTGATGGGGGACGAATGCTGCGATTCACTCTTCTCGGCCCCGTCCAGATGATCGTCGACGGCGCGCCGCTGGCGGGCATCGCCCCACGTCACCGGGCTGTGCTGGCCTACCTCCTGCTCAACGCCAACCGGGTGATCAGCATCGAGCGGCTGATCGACGCGATGTGGGGCTACGACCAGCCCGACACCGCCCGGTCGCAGATCCATGCCTCGATCACCGCGATCCGCAAGGTGCTGCGCGGAGCGGGAGCCGTAAACCTCCTTGAGACGCGTGCCGGCGGCTATGTCGCGCAGCCGGAGTCCGGGCAGGTCGACGCGCAGGAGTTCACCGAGCTGGCAGCCGCGGGTGAGCTGCGCAAGGCCCTGGAGCTGTGGGGCGGCGAGGCGCTGGAGGACGTGCACGCGCATTACGTCACCGGCGTCCGCGAGCTCTGGAACGACCGGCGGCTGTCGGCCTACGAACGCCTGGTGGAGGGCGAGCTCGCCGCCGGGCGGCACGGCGAGCTGCTCGACGAGCTCGCCGCCCAGGTGACCGCCAACCCGCTCCGCGAGAAGCTCAACGGCCACCTCGTCCTGGCCCTGCACCGGGCGGGGCGGCAGGCCGACGCCCTGGCCGCGGCGCGTTCCTACCGTACGGCTCTGGCGGACGAGCAGGGGCTGGATCCCGGGCACGCCTTCATCGAGCTGGAGAGGGCGGTCCTGGCGGACGATCCGGCGTTGCGTCTGGCCGGCGCGGCGCCGGTGGTTGCTGGCCCGCCGCGTCGCTCCACGTTCCTGCCGTACGACATTCCCGATTTCTCCGGACGTACCACCGAGCTGGACCGGCTGATAGGAGAGGTGGGCGAGCAGCACGGGCCGGCGGTCGTCACGATCGACGGCATGGCCGGGATCGGCAAGACCACGCTCGCCGTACACGTGGCCCATCGGCTGGCCGCCCGCTATCCCGACGGCCGGCTCTTCATCGACCTGCAGGCCCACACCGCGGGCCGGGAGCCGCTCGACGCCGCCGCCGCGCTGGAAGCGCTCCTGCGCCAGCTCGGGGTGCCCGCCGACCGCATCCCGGTCACGCTGGTCGAGCGGAGCGCCCTGTGGCGCGCCGAGCTGGCCGATCGCCGCGCGCTCGCCGTGCTGGACAACGTTCTCGACGCCGAGCACGTACGCCCCCTGCTGCCGGGACACTCCGACACCCTCGTCCTGATCACCAGCCGGCGGCGGCTGGTCGACCTGGACGGCGCCCACGCGCTCTCAGTTGACGTGCTGGGCGAGCAGGACGCCGCCGAGCTGTTCGAGCGGATCGTGGGCGAACGCGCCGGCCGTGAGTCGGAGGCCGTACGCGAGGTGCTGCAGCTGTGCGGGCACCTCCCGCTCGCCATCCGGATCTCGGCCGCCCGCCTCCAGCACCGCCCGCGCTGGACCGTGTCCTACCTGGCGGGCCGGCTGCGGGAACATCGCCGGCTCCTGGACGGGGTGTCGGCGGCCTTCACCCTGTCATATGAGCAGCTCGACGAGGCCGAGCAGCGTATGTTCCGCCTGCTCGGGCTGGCGCCGGGGCGCGACATCGACGCCTGCGGCGCGGCCGCGCTGGCGGGCATCCCGGAGGACGAGGCGGAGGAGCTCCTGGAAGGCCTCCTCGACGCCCACATGCTCCTGCAGTTCGAACCTGGCCGCTACACCTTCCACGACCTCCTCCGCGAGCACGCGCGCTCGGTCGCCGAGGACGACGGCGAGGTCCTGCGACTGCTCACCTACTACCTGCACCGCGCTCGGGCGGCGATGGACCGGCTCTACCCGTACAGCGTCGGCCAGCGGGAGGGCATCCCCCAGCCGGCCGCCCCGATCGCGCCCATCCGGGACGCCGCGGAGGCGATCGCCTGGCTCGACGCCGAACGCTCCAACATCATCGCGACCGCCGTCCACGGACCCGAGATCTGCGTGGGCATGCTGGCTCTGACGATGCGCCCCTTCCTCGACCGGCAGGCGCACCACGACGACGCGCTCACGCTGCACACCCTGGCGTTGCAGCGCAGCCGCAAGTTCGGACACCGCGAGTTCGAGGAGCGGGCGCTCGCCGACCTGGCGTGGACCTACTGGCGGCTCGGCGAGTACGAGCGCGCGGATGAGCACGCCCACCAGGCCCTCGACGCGTGCGAGGAGGCCTACGAACGCGCTCGGGCACTGCTCACCCTGGGCAACGTGGCCCTGCGCCGACGCCAGGACGAGCAGGCGGAGCAGTACCTGGAGCAGGCACTCGATCTCACCCGGATCGGCGCCGACACCTGGGGCGAGGCCAATGTGCTCGGCATCCTCGCCCTGGCCCTCGACCGCGCCGGCCGTCCGGAGGAGGCCCGGCGCCATCTCGACCTGGCACTGGCGCTGCACCGCAAGGTCGGCAACCCGGCAGGGGAGGCGATGATCCTCAACCACCTCGGCGTCGTCCTCCGGCACCAGGGCGAGCTCGCCCAGGCCCGCACCCGCCACGAGCAGGCCGCGGCCCTCTACCGCAAGCTCGGCAGCACCACCGACGAGGCGGCCGCGCTCAACGGGCTGGCCGAGGCGGCCGACGACCCGGCCTGGGCGATCGGGGAGCACACGGCCGCGCTCGTGCTCGCCGACCTGGCCCGCAACCGCCCGGAGCAGGCGCGAGCTCACGACGGGCTGGCCCGCGCGCACCTCGCGCTCGGGCGGGCGGAGCAGGCCTGCGAGCACGGGCGGGTGGCCCTCGGCCTGTACGAGGAGCTAGGCGTTCCGGAGGCCGGAGAGGTCCGCGCCTTCCTGGAGCACGCCGGGTCCTAAGGCTGTGGCTGCGCCGTCCAGGGCCGGAGCTTCTCGGGGTTGCGTACCGCCCAGATGTGCTTGATCCGGTCGCCCGTGACGTCGAACGCCGCCACCGTCACCGTCACGCCGTCCTGCTGGGCCACCAGACCGGGCTGACCGTTTACCGTACGTTCCAGGATCGTCAGGCCGGGTGACATTCCGGCGATGGCGAGGAGGTAGCGGGCGATCTGCTCGCTGCCTTCGATCGGGTGGAGGCCGGCGCTGACGAGGCCGCCGCCGTCGATGACCGCCGTGGCGTCGGGGTCGAGGAGGCCGATGAGGGCTTTGATGTCCTTGGCTTCCCATGCCCGCTTGAAGTCGCCGACGATGCCGGGTCGGGCCGCCGGAGCCGCAGGAGCCTGTGTTTCGCGAAGACGACGGCGGGCCGAGGAGGCCAGCTGGCGGCACGCCACCGGCGTACGACCGACGATCTCCGCCACTTCGGCGAAGGAGTAGCGGAAGACATCGTGCAGGATGAACGCCACGCGTTCGGCCGGGGTCATCGACTCGAGCACGACCAGGAAGGCCATGTTGATCGACTCGTCGAGGGTGATCCGGTCGGCCGGGTCGGCGGTGACCCACTCTGAAGGCTTGGGCAGCGGCTCGGGGATCCATTCGCCCACGTAGCGCTCGCGCCGCGCGCGTGCCGAGCCGAGCACATCGAGGCAGATGCGGCCGGCCACCTTCGTCAGCCAGGCACCGGGGGAGTTGATGGCCTGCTGCTGCTGCGGGGTCATGGCGTACCAGCGGGCGCAGGCCTCCTGGACGACATCCTCCGCATCGGCAAGGGAGCCGAGGAGGCGGTAGGCGAGATTGATCAGCTGGCGCCGCTCGCTCATGATCACGCTCAGGCTCGGGTCGAGCCCTGGCTCGGATGGGGTGGTCATGGTGTCGCCTGCTCCTCGGTCGTTTCCGCCCTCACCCGGACAGACGAGACAACTTCCCGGAACGTGAGGTCGCCGCGCCTCACATTCCCGGCGGTCGTGTCGTCGGACTGCCGAGACACCGGGATCGAGAAGGGAAGCCCCGATATGTCCACGCCCACGAACCTCAGGTTCCTGCGGATCGCGATCACCCTGCAAACCTTGGCCGTCTTCGTCCAGGCGATCACCGCCGGGCTGCTTTTGTCCTTGCCCGGGGGTGGGGCACTGCACAGTGCTGGAGCATACGCGACGTTCGTCGTGACCCTGCTGCACCTGGTGGTCTCGATCCTGGTCTGGCGGCCGGGCGGCGGCTCGCCCAGGCCCATCCGGTACGCGGCCGGCTTCTTCGTGGTCACGTCGGCGCAGATAGCGCTGGGCCTAGCGCACGTGAAGACCCTGCACGTCCCGTTGGGTGTCCTGATGTTCGGCATGAGCGTCATTCAGCTCGGCCGGATCTGGGACGGCCGCCGCACCCGGGTGGACGCCACCGCGTGATTATGGAGCGTGTGCTCTGTTATAATACGAGGCATGCCTCGTCCTCGAGTTCATGATCTCGACCGGTTGCTGGACGTCGCCGAGCAGTTGGTGGCCGATGGCGGCCCGGAGCGGTTCACGGTGCGAGCGCTGGCGACGGCCGCCGGGGTGTCGAACGGCGTGATCTACCACGCGTTCGGGTCGTTGCCGGTGCTGCTCGGGCGGCTGTGGCTGAGGGCGGCGGGAGATTTCCTGGATCTCCAGGTCGAGCTGGCCGACGCGGTGCAAGGGGGCGACCGCGAAGCGGCAGTCGAGGCGGTGGCGGCGGTGGCGAGCGTGCCCGCGGTGTTCGCCGACCGCCGGCCCGCCGCCGCCCGGATGCTCGTGGCGGTGCGCCGTGACCAGCTGCTCGGTCCCGAGGTGCCGCAGGAGCTGGCCGAGGAGATGTTCGCCCTGGACAAGCGGTTGGTGGCGCTGCTGACCCGCCTGTCGCGGGCGCTGTGGGATCGTGCTGACGGGGCGAGCGTCGAGGTGGTGACGCTGTGCGTGGTCGACCTGCCGACCGCTGTGTTCCGGCGGGCGCTGGCGGCCCCGACCGCGGACGGCCGGCCCGTGATCGGGGCCGACAGCCGAGAACGGCTGACGGCCGCGGTCCGCGCGGTCCTCGCACTCCCGCCGCCCCCACCGGCCCCGCGGCCGGGGCGGTGACTAGCGTTCGTCGGCGGGGTAGTCGGCCGAGCGGCTGACATCGGCCCATTTCTCGGTTTCGGCGGCACGGAGCTCGGCGGCCTTCTGGGCGGAGGCGACGGCGTCGCTGCCGAGGAGGAGCCGCCTGGGCGGGTCGTCGTGGCCGACGACGTCGATGATGATCCTGGCGGCGCGCGCGGGATCGCCGGGCTGGGTGCCGTCGGTGTCGCGCCGGTAGCGGTGGATGGCGCCCACGGTCTGCTCGTACTCGGGGCCGACGGGGTGGATCTCCATGGAGGGCCCTTGCCAGTCGGTACGGAACGCGCCCGGCTCGACGATGACGACCTTGACGCCGAAGGGCGCGACCTCGTTGGCGAGCACTTCGGAGAAGCCTTCGACGGCGAACTTCGCGGTCTGGTAGGCGCCCATCCCAGGAGTGCCGCCGACGCGGCCGCCGATGGAGGAGAACTGTACGAAGACTCCTGATCGCTGGGCGCGCAGGACGGGCAGGGCGGCCCGGGTGACGTTCACCACGCCGAAGAGGTTGGTTTCGATCTGGGCGCGGAAGTCGTCCTCGGCCATCTCCTCGATCGGCGCGCTGTTGCCGTAGCCGGCGTTGTTGACGACCACGTCGAGGCTGCCGAAGGCGTCGGTGGCCTCCTTGACCGCCCGGGCGGCCGCGGCGGCGTCGGTGACGTCGAGCGCGACCGCTCGGATCCGGTCACCGTGGCGGGCCACCAGGTCGTCGAGCTGCTTGGGACTGCGCGCGGTGGCGATGACCTGGTCGCCCGCTTCGAGGACCGCTTCCGCGAGGTGGCGGCCGAAGCCGCGCGACGATCCGGTGATGAGCCATGTCCTGGCCATGGGTGCTTCCTTTGGTCGATGTCGTCTAACTGCCTCATCAATGTAGCACTTACAAAGCTAAACTCCGCGTTAGCGTGTCTGGTCCCGGTACGTCTCGAGCAGCCGCAGCCACACCTCGCTGATGGTGGGAAAGGGCGGCACGGCGTGCCAGAGGCGTTCGACGGGGATTTCGCCGGTGATCGCCACGGTGGCGGAGTGGAGGAGCTCGGCGACGCCCGGTCCGGCGAACGTGACGCCGACGACGGTGCGGCGATCGG
This sequence comes from Nonomuraea sp. NPDC051941, assembly GCF_044593615.1. Classification (NCBI taxonomy): domain Bacteria; kingdom Bacillati; phylum Actinomycetota; class Actinomycetes; order Streptosporangiales; family Streptosporangiaceae; genus Nonomuraea; species Nonomuraea sp. NPDC051941. The sequence continues at coordinate 26,568 of NZ_JBIUCF010000072.1, read as the reverse complement.
GGTCGATGAGGGCGCGGGCTCTGCCGCGGTAGGCCGGATCGTGCTGGAGGGCGCCGGCGACGTGGCCGAGGTCGTAGTCGACGACGTGGACGCGGCGGCCGGTGCGCCGGGCCTCGGCGGTGGTGAGGCCGACACTGGCGATCTCGGGGTCGGTGAAGACGACCTGGGGTACGGCCGCGGTGTCGGCGGTGCCGGCGTGCGGGCTCCAGCGTCCGGTGTCCAGCGGGATGCCGCAGGCCCGGGCGGCGATGACGGCGCCGGTGATGCGGGCCTGGTACTTGCCCTGGTGGGTGAGCAGGGCCCGCCGGTTGACGTCGCCCACGGCGTAGAGCCAGTCGCCGGGGACGGCGGTGACGGTGAGGGAGTCGTCGGTGGCGAGCCAGTCCCCGGGGGTCAGGCCGACGGTCTCGAGGCCGATGTCGCCGGTACGGGGCGCGCGGCCGGTGGCGAAGAGGATCTCGTCCGCGACGATCCGGCCGCCGTCGGAAGCGGTGATCCGGCCGTCGCCGGAAGCGGTGAGGGTGACGCGGACCTCGCCGTCCGTACGGGCGGCGGTGGCGACGGTCACGCCGAATCGCAGGTCGACGCCCGCCTCGCGCAGCCGGTCCGCGACGAGCTCGCCGGCGAAGGGTTCCAGCTGAGGCAGCAGGCGGCTGCCGCGGGCGAGGAGGGTGACCTCGGTGCCGAGGGCCTGCCAGGCGGTGGCCATCTCGGTGGCCACGACCCCGGCCCCGACGATGACGAGTCGTCCGGCCGGCCGCCGGGCGCTGGTGGCTTCGCGGCTGGTCCAGGGGCGCAGGGCGGCGAGCCCGGGCAGGTCGTCGGGGAGGGCGGCACCGCTGCCGGTGCAGACGGCCACGGCGTGCCGGGCCCGCAGATGGACGGTGCCGCCGTCGGGGGTGGTCACGGCCACGCGTCGTGGCCCGTCGAGGCGGCCGTGGCCGCGCTGGAGGTCGATGCCGGCCGTCTTGAGCCATTCGACCTGGCCGTCGTCGTTCCAGTGGGCGGCCATGCGGTCGCGGTGCGCCAGCACGGCGGCGGTGTCCAGCGGTCCGGCGGCGGCAGGGGCCAGGCCGGGTACCCGGCCGGCGTCGGCACGCAGGAGCGCGGGCCGCAGCAGGGCTTTGCTCGGTTCGCACGCCCAGTATGAGCATTCGCCCCCGACGAGCTCGCTTTCCACGATGACGGTGCTCAGGCCGGCGGCGGTGGTCCGGTCGGCGACGTTCTCGCCGACCGGGCCGGCCCCGATCACGACCACGTCATAGGTACGGGTGTCTTCGGTGGTCACTGGTCCTCCATGGTGTGGCCGTGTCTCGGGGAAGGCGCCGGTGGCGTCGTGGAACGGGCCGGTGCTAGCGGGCGGCGTGCGCGGCCTTCTCGATGACCCCGGCCACGGTCTTGGGCTGGGAGACGGCGACGGAGTGGGAGGCGCGTACTTCGACGGAGTGCGCGTGGGCGCGCTTGGCCATGTAGCGCTGGACCTCGGCGGGGATGTTGAGGTCCTGGGTCGTGATGACGGCCCAGGAGGGCTTGTCCTTCCAGGCGGCGACCTCGGTCTTCTCCTCCAGGGCGGACTGCGCGATGGGCCGCTGGGTGGCGGCCATGAGGGCCGCGGTGCCGGCCGGTACGTCGGCGGCGAACTGGTGGTGGAACTTGCCGGGCTTGATGTACAGGTCGGTTCCGCCGGTGCCGTCGGGGAGGGTGAAGGGGGTGGGGTCGAGGGCGCCGGGGAGGGTGGAGCCGGGGTACTTGTTCGTCAGCTCCAGGGCGGTCTCGCCGGGGGCGGGCAGGAAGGCGGCGACGTACACGAGGGCCTTGACCTCGGGGTCGTTCGCGCCGGCCACGCTGATGACCGAGCCCCCGTACGAGTGCCCGACGAGGATCTTGGATCCGGAGACGTGGTCCAGGACGCTGCGGAGCGCGGCCGCGTCGTTGGCCGGGCCGCGCAGCGGGTTGGCCGCGGCGACGACGGGGTAGCCGTCCGCGCGCAGCACCTCGATCACCGCGTTCCAGCTGGAGGCGTCGGCGAAGGCGCCGTGCTCCAGCACGATGGTTGGCTTTGCGGGCTTTTGCGCGGCGGAGGCGGCGGAGGCGGGGGCGGCGGGGAGGAGAGCGATCGCGACCGTCGACAGGACGCCCAACATGAGCCGCCGTCTGCCGACACCCTTGATGCTGACCACGATTTTCCCCTTTCAGGATGCTTCACGCGAAGGTGGCTGGTCTGGTGCAAGCACTCTCGTGCGGGGAACACCGCGGTCACATCCGTCACTTGACGGTCAGTCATCCCGCGCGCCTCAGCGCATCAAGCCGTTCAATGGGCGGCACTGCGCAGATGCCCCCGTAGGCAGGCCGCTGACCTGCACCCGGAGCGGCCGGCCGGTGCTGACCGTCAACTGACTGATGTGCCGGTGCCGGTCGCGAAACGACAGTGAACGTCATGAAACGTCTTCTGATCATCTTCGCGACCGGAGTGGCAGCGGCGGCGTGCCTGCCGGCCGCGGCCTCGGCCGGAACCGCGAGCTCCGCCGCCGCCACCCCGTTCACGTGCTCGTCCATCTCTGTGAACGCCCCGTCCGGCACCACGGTGGAGTCCGTGACGGCGGTGCGCCAGGAGGCGGGCACCCTGACCATCCAGCCCGTGCCGCCGTTCACCGAGGTGGTGAAAATTCCGGACGTGCCGGCCTACTGCGATGTCACGGTCACGCTCACCCACCCGGGCGTCGGCGACCACGCCAAGGTGCGGGTCTGGCTGCCCGAGACGGGCTGGACCGGCCGGTTCCAGGCGGCGGGCGGCAGCGCCTTCGCCGCCGGCGACTACGGCGCGGGCCTGGCCGGAGCGATCAAGAGCGGCTACGCCGCCGCGACCACCGACGCCGGTGTCAGCACGTACCTGGACACCGGCTGGGCCCTGAACAGCGACGGCGAGATCAACACACCGTTGCTGAAGAACTTCGCCGACCGGTCCCAGCACGAGATGGCGGTCGTCGGCAAGCAGGTCGTCAACGAGGTCTACGGCAGGCCGGTCTCCTACGCGTACTGGAACGGCTGCTCGACCGGCGGCCGCCAGGGCTACATGGAGGCCCAGCGCCACCCTGACGACTTCGACGGCATCCTGGCCACCGCGCCGGCGATCAACTGGGACGAGTTCGAGGTCGCGACCCTGTGGCCGCAGGTGGTGATGAACGAGGAGAACACTTTCCCCTCCCCCTGCAAGTTCAACGCCTTCAACGAGGCCGCCGTCAAGGCCTGCGACCCGCTCGACGGCGCTCCCGACGGGCTGATCGGCGACCCCGCCACGTGCGCCTTCGACCCGCGGCAGCTCATCGGCAAGAGCGTCGAGTGCGAGGGCGGGCGGGAGACCATCACCGCGGCGGACGCCGCCGTCGTACGCAAGATCTGGGCCGGCCCCCGCACCCCGTCCGGCAAGAAGTTGTGGGCCGGCATCCCGATCGGAGCCGGCTTCGACCTCGCCGGCACCCGCCTCGACGAGAACGGCAAGCGTGTGGGCGCGCCGTTCCCCGTACCGGCCACCTGGGTCTCGACGTTCCTGAAGCGGCAGCCCTCCTACGACCTCTCGACGATCACCTACGCCGAGTTCGCCAAGCTCTTCGAGCAGTCCCAGACCGAGTACGACGCGATCATCGGCACCGACGACCCCGGCCTGTCGGCGTTCCGCAGGTCCGGCGGCAAGCTCCTCACCTGGCACGGCCAGGCCGACCAGCTGATTCCCGCCCAGGGCACCGTGGACTACCGCCGGCGGGTGGAGCTGGCCATGGGCGGTGCGCGTCAGGTTGACGACTTCTACCGGCTGTTCCTGGCGCCGGGCGTCGCCCACTGCGCCGGCGAGACGAGCACCGGCCCGAAGCCCACCGATGCCCTCGGCGCCCTGACGGCCTGGGTCGAGCAGGGCAAGGCCCCGCAGACGCTGAAGGCCGCCATCACGGACTCCTCCGGCAAGACGGTGACGCGCGAGCTGTGCCGGTACCCGCTCATCTCCCGCTACTCCGGCCACGGCGACCCGGCCGACGCCGGCAGCTATTACTGCGCCCCCGTCCGGCACTGACTTCCTGGAAAGGCTCCCATCATGAAAGCGTCACCCCTGCTGAAGCTGTACCTGGGCCGTGGAGTCCTGGCCGTGGCGTGGGCCGCCGCGTTCGCCCTGGCGCACGACCCCATCGACACCCTCGCGATCGTCCTGCTGGTCGTCTATCCGCTGATCGACGCGGTGTCGTCGCTGATCGACCTGCGTGCGCTCCCCGACGGATCGGAGCGCCGCCTGACGCTGTTCAACGGGGTGCTCAGCACGCTGGCCGCCGTCGCCGTGGGCCTGGCGGGGATGGGCGGGGTGGCGCCGGTGCTGCACGTGTTCGGCGCTTGGGCCGTCGTCTCCGGTGCGGCGCAGGCGCTGGTCGGGCTGCGGCGGCGCGGCCCGGAGCTGGGCAAGCAGTGGCCGATCCTGATCGCCGGCGGCCTGTCGTTCCTCGTGGGCATCTTCTACAACATCCAGGCTCTCGGGGACGGCGCCTCGCTCGACGTGCTGTCGGTCTATGCCACCGGCGGCGGCGTGTTCTTCATCATCCAGGCCGGGCTGCTGGCCTGGCGTGCCCGCTCGCCGCGGACGCAGACCGTCTGACGGAACCAGCGCGGACACGCCGACAGCCTGCCGGATCTCATCCGGCAGGCTGTCTCGGCATTGCGGTCAGAAGCGGTCCACGTCGACGACGGCCTGGGCGAAGGCGGTGGGCGCCTCCTGTGGCAGGTTGTGGCCGATGCCCGCCAGGGCGCGGTGCTCGTAGGCGCCGGTGAACATCTCCCGGTACGACGAGCCGTCGCCCGGCGGCGCCGTGAAGGGGTCGCGCTCGGCGTCCAGGGTGATGGTCGGCACCTTGATGACCGGCCGCGCGGCGAGTCGCTGCTCCAGGCCGTCGTAACGGCGCTCACCGTCGGCCAGGCTCAGCCGCCACCGGTAGTTGTGGATCACGATGGCGGCGTAGTCGGGGTTGTCGAAGGCCGCGGCCGTGCGCTCGAAGGTGGCGTCGTCGAAGTTCCAGGTCGGGGAGACGGTGTCCCAGACGAGCCGGGTCAGGTCGTGGCGCTTGTCCTTGTTCTCCATGGCCAGCCGGCCCCGCTCGGTGGCGAAGTAGTACTGGTACCACCAGGCGTATTCGGCCTTCGGCGGCAGCGGATCGAGATTGGCCTTGAGGTTCGTGATGAGGTAGCCGCTCACCGACACCAGCGCCTTGCACCGCTGCGGCCACAGGGCCGCGATGATGTCGGCGGTCCTTGACCCCCAGTCGAAGCCGGCCAGAACGGCCTTGTCGATCTTGAGGGCGTCCATCAGGGCGATGATGTCGAGCGCGATCGCCGACTGCTGGGCGTTGCGGAACGTCTTCGTGGACAGGAACCGCGTCGTGCCGTGACCGCGCAGGTAGGGCACGATCACCCGGTAGCCCTGCGCCGCCAGCAGCGGGGCGACGTCCACGAAGCTGTGGATGTCGTACGGCCAGCCGTGCAGGCAGATGACCACGGGCCCGCGGGCCGGCCCCGCCTCGGCGTAACCGATGTCCAGCAGCCCGGCCTTGACCTGCTTCAGGGCGGCGAAAGAGGCGGCCGGCGACGTCGGGGCCGTCCCACGCGTGGTGGCGGAGGCGGCCGGGCCCGCCAGCGAGGCGACGGTCGCCAGACCGAGGACCTTACCGAAGGTACGCCTGTTGAGCATGTGGAATCCTCCATGTCGAAACAGCAGGAATGCGATATCTCGCACTATTTCGGGCAGGGAGAAGCCGGCGCATCAGTCACATGACGGTGAGACACGGCGAACGGGCCACGCGAAACCCTCCGGACCAGCGGCGCGAGGCGGAGCGGAACGTTAAGTCATTCGACGGTTCCGCCCCATGCGCCACTGGACGATTCTTGAGCCACGGCCCGTACGAGCTGGAGGATCCGTGAACCCCACTCCCGTCGTCTTCATCCATGGCGCGTGGCTCCACGCGTCGTCGTGGGAGTCATGGAACCAGCGCTTCTCCAGTTTCGGGTTCGCCGTCCACGCGCCGGGCTGGCCGGGAGAGCCCGCCACGGTGGGCGAGGCCCGCCGGCATCCCGAGACGCTCCACGAGCTGGGGCTCGACGCGCTCACGGATCACTACGCGCGCATCGTCCGTTCGTTCGACACCCCGCCCGTGATCGTCGGCCACTCGGTGGGCGGGCTCATCGCGCAGCACCTCCTCGGCGCGAACGAGGGCCGGGCCGCGGTCGCCATCGCCCCCGCCCCGGTCGGCCACGCGACCTGCCCGGCCTCCGGGGAGCCGTGGCCGGTGTCGATGGACGCGGAGAGGTTCCGGCGGTTGTTCGCCAACGCGGTCACCGAGCAGGAGTCGGCCGAGTTGTTCGAGCGCCACGTGATCCCCGGGCCGCGCCGGCTGCTGGCCGAGCTGGGACACGGCGGCGCCGTACGGCACCCGCGGGCGGTCGTGGACCACGGCAACCCCCGCCGCGGCCCGCTGCTGCTGATCTCGGGGCAGGAGGACCGGCTGGTGCCCGACCACGTCACCCGGGCCGTGTACAAGCTGTACGGCGACTCGACGGCCATGAGCAGCCTCAAGCAGTTCCCGGACCGGGCCCATTCGCTGGTCGTCGACAGCGGCTGGCGGGCGGTCGTCGACCATGTGCTGGTCTGGCTCGCCGAGCGAGGGGTGAGCGCCGACCCGTCGAAGTGGTGAAGGGGGCTCACACGCCGCCGTCGCCGGCCTTGCCCAGAGCGTCGCGCAGCGCGGCGCGCGAGGTGATGCCCAGCTTCGGGAAGACGCGGTAGAGATGGGAGCTGACGGTGCGCGGGGACAGACGCATGCGTTCGCCGATCTCCTTGTTCGTCAGCCCGCTCGCGGCCAGCTCGGCGATGCGGCGTTCCTGCCAGGTCAGCGTGGTCAGGTAGGACAGCGAGCCCCGGACGGGCGTCCCTGAGGCACGCAGCTCGGCCTGGGCCCGCTCGGCCCAGCCTGTGGCGCCGAGCCGTTCGAAGGACTCGGCGGCCCGGACCAGGACAGGCCGGGCGGCCTTGGGCCCCTGGGTGTGCCTGAGCCGCACACCGTGGGCCAGGCGGATGCGCGCCAGCTCGAACGGGAAACCGGCCCCGGCAGGGTGAGCCTCGGCACGGGCGTACATGTCCTCGGCCTCCTTCTCGTCGGCGGCCGTCAGCGCCAGGGCGCCGTACGTGATGAGCGCCAGCCGGGGAGAGACGCCGGGCAGGCCGGCGTCGGAGGCCGCCTGGGCGTGCCGGCGGGCCTGCTCCAGGCGCCCGGTGTGCACCGCGGCCTCGACCAGGTCGAGCAGCGTGCGCGAGGCCTGATGGGCATAGCGTTCGAACGATCCTGGCGGCGTGATGCCGATGGCGTACAGGTAGGCGGCTTCGTAGTCGCCCTCGCCCAGGGCCGCCGCCGTGCCGATGGCGTCGGCGATCTGGGTCAGGAACCCCACGCCGCGCGGGCGGGCCCAGGCGTCCAGGATGGCCTGCGCCTCCCGGGCCTGTTCGACCTGGCCGCGCATGGCGGCCATGAGCCCGAGGTAGGCGCGGGTCTGGTGGGCGAACAGCGCGTGTCCATGGGACGTGGTCAGCTCCAGCGCGCGCTGTCCCGTCCGTTCGGCGTCGTCCCACTCGCCGGCGGCCAGCTGGTCGAGCATGATCAGGTGCAGCATGGTCATGCCGGTTGCCACGGCGCCGGTCTCCACCTCGCGGTCGACGGCGCGCTGCAGGTAGGGGCGGTACTGGCGCAGCGTGTCGACGTGATAGGCGGCCACGGACAGGCGCGAGACGTCCCACGGCTCCAGCTCCGAGCCGTCGGCGAACGCGTGCTCGACGCGCTCGTGCACGCCCGCACCGTGACGGACGACGTCGCTCCAGGCGTCGCGGTAGATCGCCGAGCGAGTGTCGACCCGGTCCCCCAGAGAGTCCATGAGCTGCTCGGTGCGCTCCCACAGCGCGGCATCGCCGGCGTACTGGCTGATGGCCAGCAGCACGTTCACCAGCCGGGAGAGTATTGCGGCGGGCTCGTGCGGGCCGTCTTCCCGCAGGCTCTCGATCGCCGCCGCGACGTGGCGATGCGCGGATCGCACGTCGCCGTCTTCGTACAGGGCCACGTACGCCGATGTGACGACCGTGGCGGGGGACTCGCTCGCGCCCGGCGGCAGGTCCGAGCGGACGAGTTTCCGCGCCTGGTCCAGGAGCGCGGCATGCCCGGCGATGAAGGCGGCGTCACCGAGCCGCCTGGAGCGGTCGGCGGGGGTCTCGCTCAGCTCCGCCGCGCGGGTCAGCCAGGCCACGGCCGCGACCGCACCGCCGCGCCGGGTCGCCGAGTCGGCCGCGGCCTCCAGCGCGGCGGCCACCTCCTCGTCGGGATCCACGGCCGAGGCCGCCAGGTGGCGAGCGCGCCGCTCGACGTCGTCGCGGTGCACCCGCGCGAGCGCGGCGTGCGCCGCCCGGCGTTGGTTGGGGGTCGCCAGCTGGACGACGGTGGCGCGGACCAGCGGGTGGCGGAAGACGAGGTCGCCGGTGGCGGGGTCGGTGTCCAGGAGGCCGGCCGCGACCGCCTCGTCGGCCTCGCGCATGCGGTGGCGGGCGCCGGGGGCGCGGTTGCCGCCCGGTCCCGCCCCGACGCCGTCGAGGGCGCCGCGCAGCAGTTCCTCGCGTACGGGACCGGCCAGGCGTTCGATGCGGACACCGTAGACGTGCTGCAGGCGGCGCGACAGCGGGATGTTGCCGAATCCGAGGTCGCGGCCGGTGTGGCCGCCGTCAAGGTAGGCTGGCAGCTCCAGGAGCGCCAGGGGGTTGCCCATGGCGTGCTCCAGGACGCTGCGCCGGGTGTGCGGGTCGAGCCGCGGATGGCGCAGGTCCAGGAGCTGCCCGGCGGCCTCCTCCGCCAGGGCCGCCACGGGGAGCTCGGGAAGCGCGGCCGTGTCGAACCGCGAGCCGACGTCGGACCGTACGGCGACGAGCATCTTCACGGGGCTGCCGGTGAGCCGGCGCCCCACGAACCCGCACACCTCGGCGCTGGAGGCGTCCATCCACTGGCCGTCGTCGAGCAACAGCAGCAGCGGTTTCTCCGACGCCGCCAGGGACAGCAGGTCGAGTACGGCGATGCCGAGGGACATGACCGACGGCGCCCTGCCCTCGCGCAGCCCGAAGACGACGTCGAAGACGGCCCGGTGGCCCTCGTCGAGCCCGGCCGAGTGGGGCAGCAGCGGATAGAGCAGCTGGTGCAGGCCGGCGAAGGGCAGCTCCGTCTCCGCCTCGACCCCGGCGGCGCGGACCACCCGGTGGTGCTCCAGGGCCGCGAGGCCGGCCACATGGTCGAGCAGGGCGCTCTTGCCGACCCCGGTCTCGCCCCTGAGGATGAGGGCCTGCCCCCCGGCTGCCGCCATGAACGCGGACAACTCCCTTTGGACGCCATCCCGGCCCACCATTGTCGAGACGAGCGATTCCACGCTTCCCTCACTCCTGGACGACGATAACTGCCTCACTAATGTGACACTAAATTGCTTCATGTGCCACGCGACAGGGGTATCTTTGTGCGGATGAGAGCAGACGCGACACGCAACCTCGAACGCGTCCTGAGCACAGGCGCCCGCATGCTCGCCGACGATCCCTCGGCGACCATCGCCGCCATCGCCGCCGCGGCAGGAGTGGACCGCCGCACGGTCTACCGCCGCTTCGCCTCCCGCGAAGACCTCATGGCCGCCGTCTACGGAGCCCGCTACGACGCGGTCGAGAAGGCCATCGAGGCGGCCAGGCTACGCGAGGCCCCGGTCGAGGTCGCGCTGCACCGTTACGTCGAGGGCATCATCGCCGTCAACCGCAAATGGCCCGTGGAAACGAGCCGCATGCTCCGCGAGGAGACGCTCCGCGAGCGCCGCCGCGGCCTGATCGACGAGGTCGACGCCTTCCTGCGGCGCGCCACCGACGAGGGCCTCCTGCGCTCCGACCTGCCACCCGGCTGGGCGGCCACGGTCCTGCCGCCGCTGATGGTGCACGCCGCCGAGGACCTGCCCGAGCTGAGCGCCGCACAGGCCGCCGACGTCGTGGTCGACACACTGCTGCGCGGCGTCGGTCATGGATCTCCTTCCCGAACGGTACGGCCGGGCAAGCCTGCCCCGGTACGACCCTAGGCACCGCCTGCATACGAACGGTTGACGACGCGCATACAAGCCATAGCCGGGCTGCTCAGGCCGGCCGGTCGACGAAGGGCGCCGCGAGTCCGGGTGTCGCGTGCGCTCAGCCTTCCGTGGCGCCGGACAGGACCGCGAGGGCGGCGCGCGCCTGCTCGCGCATCGCGGGCACGAACCGCTGCGCGGGCTCCGGCAGGCCGGACAGGACGAGCGCGACCTCCTCCGGCGTGCCGACCTGGTCGAGGAACCCCACGATCAGGTGTGCCGCCTCGGTCGGCGAGGTCGCGACGGTCGCGCGCGAGAACGCGGCCCACTCGTCCGGCGAGATGTGCTCGCGCAACGCCGGGAACAGCAGCGGCTCCTCGTGCTCCAGATGCCGATGCACCAGGCCCCGAACCGCTTCGGCCGCCCGCAGCAGTCCCGGGCGGTCGCCGTCCGCGCGGATCGGCACGGCCTCGAGGACGTCGAGCGTGACATCGAGGTCGTCGTGCTCCTCGCTCAGCGCGGCGAACCGTTCCGCCGCCTCCGGCGCCACCGCCGCGATCATCGGCCACAGCTGGCGGTCCTCGGTCTCGTGATGGTGGCGCAGGTTCTTGACGAGGAAAACGCGCAGCTCGGCCAGGGCCGCGAGGGGGACGGAGGGCTTGAGCGCGGCCTCGCACAACAACGTCGTGGCGCGCCGGTGGAAGGCGTGGATGAGGCGGGTCTCGGTGACGGCCGCGGCCTCGGTGTTGGTCGACATGCCGGGGAGCGTAGAAGCAGCGGGAGGAGGTCACGTTGACGAATGATCGGCGCCTGGGGCAGGCGCCTGTCCCGGACGTATACGTCGGGTTGACGGTCCGTCCTACCTGGGCGCTTTCGGTAGGGTCACGGCGGGATTCGAACGGAGCGGCCGAGGGGAGGTGCGCCGTAGCATGCGCCTTTTTGGACGCGAAGCCGAGCTGAAGGCCCTGGCCGAGCTCATCGAGGACCCTGCGAAGCGCAGCGGCGTCCTCCTGCGGGGAGAGGCCGGCATCGGGAAGTCCGCGCTTGTGGCGGAGGCCGTCTCCGGGGCGTCGGCCGCGGGCCTGCGCGTGCTGACGATGACCGGCGTGGAGGCCGAGCGGAACCTCGCCTTCGCCGGGCTGCACCAGCTGCTGTACCCGGTCCGGGCGGGCGTGGACGCGTTGCCGGCCCCGCAGCGTGACGCCCTGCGCTGCGCGCTGGGTCTCGCCGAGGGGGCCGAGCTCAGCGCGTACCTCATCGGCCTCGCCACGCTGACCCTGCTGGCCGAGACGGCCGCCGTCCAGCCGCTGCTGGTCGTCGCCGAGGACGTGCACTGGCTCGACTGCGCCAGCGCCGACATCCTCGCCTTCGTGGCGCGCCGGATCGAGTCCGAGCCCATCGGCATGGTCGCGACCCTCAGGGAGGGCGAGCGTTCTTTCCTGCAGGACGCAGGGCTGTCCCCGATGCCCGTCGACCGCCTCTCCGACGAGGTCGCCGCCGAGCTCCTGGACTCGACCGCCACCGGCCTCACCCCGACGGCCCGGGCGTGGCTGCTGGCGCAGGCCGCCGGGAACCCGCTGGCGCTGACCGAACTGCCGGCGGCCATGAAACATCGGGGTGAGCCCGGCCCGATGCTGCCGCTGAGCGAGCGTCTCGAGCGCGCGTTCACCGCCCGGGTCGCCGCCCTGCCCGCGCCGGCCCGCACTGCGCTGCTGGTCGCGGCGCTCAACCAGAGCGATTCGGTCTCCGAGACGCTCGCGGCCACGGGCGTGATCCTGGGGTCGGCGGCCGAGCTGGAGATCCTCGCACCGGCCGTCGAGGTCCGGTTGATCGAGCTCGGCATCGGCGCGGTGAGGTTCCGCCATCCCCTGATGCGGTCGGCCATCCCGGCCGCTTCGGCGCTCGCCGAACGCAGGCAGGCCCACCTGGCTCTCGCCGAGACGCTGCGCGACCAGCCGGACCGGCGGGCCTGGCACCGGGCCGCCGCGACGTCCGGAGCCGACGAGGCGGTGGCGGCCGAGCTGGATCGCGCGGCCGGCCGGGCCCGGCGCCGGGGCGGGGTCGCCGCCGCGATCGCGGCGTACGAGCAGGCGGCCCGGCTGAGCGAGAGGCAGGACAGGAAGGCGGACAGGCTGCTGGGAGCGGCCGAGCTCGCGGTCGAGGCCGGCAGCCGCGGCACGTCCGAGCGTCTGGTGCGCGACGCGCAGGCCCTCGAACTCTCGCCGCGCCGGCGGGCCACCGCCGCGTGGTTGCTCAGCAGCTTCGAGGACGGGGTACGCGAGGACCTCTCCCGCGTTCCGGAGCTGGCCGAGCTGGCCGCTTCGGTCGCCGCCGACGGGCAGGTCGAGCCGGCCGTCCGGATCCTGTGGGGCGCCGCCATGCGCTGCTTCTGGTCCGAACCGGGCCCGGCCGCCCGGCGTGCGCTGCTGGACGTGGCCGACCGGCTGCCCGTTCCCGACGGGGATCCGCGCCTGGTCGCGGTCGCGGCGTACGTCGCGCCGTTCGAGCGAGGCGGCACCACTCTGGAACGGCTGCGCGAACTGGCCGCCGTGGCCGGCGCCGACCCGGAAGGCGATCGTTACCTGGGCAGCGCGGCGCTGCAGGTCGGGGCGTTCGACCTGGCCGCCCGCTTCTCCGCGGCGGCCGCGCCCGTCCTGCGCGCCCAGGGCCGGCTCGGCCTGCTGCCCCGGGCGCTGGCCGTTCTGGCGTGGAGCCGGGCGCGGCTCGGCGACCTGGCCGGGGCCCTGACGGCTGCGGCGGAGGCCGCCACGTTCGCCAAGGAGACCGGCCAGCCGTTCGTGTACGGGCTGGCCACGGCCGTCCAGGCCGAGATCGCCGCGCTGAGGGGCGACCACGGGCAGGCCAGAGCCCTCGCCGACGAGGCGGAACGCGTCGCGCTCCCCGTCGGCGCCCGGCCCGTCCTGGCCACCGTCCAGCTCACGCGCGGGCTCGCGGCCCTGAGCGAGGGGCGGTTCGACGACGCGTTCGCCGCCCTGAGCCGGATCCTCGACCCCGCGGACCCCGCCCACCAGCTGGCCCTGCGCGCCTACTGCCTCGCGGAGCTCACCGAGGCCGCCGTGCGCGCCGGGCGGACCGACGCCATGCGGGACATCCTGCGCGACCTGGAGCCGCTGGCCGCATCGACGCCGTCACCGGCGCTGCACATCGGGTTGCGCTACGCGCGTGCCGTGCTCGCCCCGGACGAGGAGGCGGAGGAGCTGTTCACCGCCGCGCTGCGGGCGGACCTGACCGGATGGCCCGCCGAACGCGGACGCCTCCATCTGGCGTTCGGCGAATGGCTGCGGCGGCGGCGCCGGGCCGCGGAATCCCGGACGCACCTGCGTACGGCCAGGGAGACCTTCGACGCGCTCGGCATGGCCGCATGGGGCGAGCGCGCACGACGGGAGCTGCGTGGAGCGGGGGAGTCGAGCCCTAACCGCGACCCGGACGCGCGGGAGAAGCTCACCCCGCACGAGCTGAGCATCGCGCAGCTGGCCGCCGAGGGGCTGACCAACCGGGAGATCGGACAGCGGCTGTACCTCTCTCACCGGACCGTCAGCACCCACCTGCACCGGATCTTCCCCAAGCTGGGGGTGAGCTCCCGGGCCGATCTCGCGCGGGTGCTCAGGACCTCGTGCGGCTCAGACGAGTGAGGCGCCGGCCGCCGTCCTGATCCGGGCGTACATCCTCCGCAGCCCGGGGCCGGGCTCCAGCCCCAGATCGTCGTCCAGCAGCCGGGCGATCCGGTGGTAGGCCGACAGGGCCTCCTCGCGACGCCCGTCGCGGTCGAAGGCCCACATCAGCAGCTCCCACAACCGCTCGCGATAGGGCTCCGCCGCCGTCGCGAGCGTCAGCCCGGCGATCGCGTCGCGGCAGTCGCCCTGCTCGATGTCGAGCGCCCAGCGCTCCTCCACCGCCGACGCGCGCAGCCGTTCGAGCCAGGCGCGGCGGCCCTCGAAGAAGGCGCCGCCCAACCCGTCGAGCGCCGGTCCGCGCCACAGCGCCAGCGCGCCACGCAGCAGCCCGGACGCCTCCGCGATCTTCCCCTGCTCGCGGGCCTCGCGGGCGGCGGCGGTGGCCTGGCGGAACACCGTCACGTCGACCGCGCCGGGGTCGACGACCAGTTGGTAGCCGCGGCCCACCGACCTGATCTCCGCTTCGGTGCCCAGGCCGGCCGCACTGCCGTCGGCCAGCACCCGGCGCAGGCGGGAGATGAAGGTACGGGTGCTCACGACGGCGCTGCGCGGCGCCTCGCGACCCCACAACGCGCTCACGATCCCGTCGATCGTGATCTGCTGTCCCTGGCTCAGGAGCAGCAGGGCGAGCACTCCCCGCTGTTGCGGGGACCCCGTGTCCAGCTCTTCGCCGCCACTCCAGACCTTGATCGGGCCCAACAGCCCGAAGCTCACCCCGCTCATCGAGGTTCCCCCGCCCTCTCGCGTAGCGTCACCGACGCCTTACTCCCTGACCGACCCTACTGACGCTGGGTCGGGACTTCGGGCGCATTGACCGGGTTGTCGGTGCTCTGTGAGTTTTCTGACTTTTCCCGGCGTGGGCCGTGCCGGCCTGGGATGACGTACACGTACGGCGTCACGTGACGCTCGCGAGGACGGTCCGGGCCGGGATCTACTACCGCGGGCCCGCACCACGCAATCGTAAGGAAAACGCCCGATCGTGATTGGAGTCTCGGCTCCCTGCAGGTTCACCGTTCTCGGGCCGCCCGGCCTCTACTACGGTGAGACGCGCCTGGATCTCGGCGCCCCGCAACAACAGGCCGTCCTGATGCTGTTGCTGGTCAACAGCGGCAGTTTCGTACGGACGGGTGAGCTGATCACCGGAGTGTGGGGCGACCGGGCGCCGGCCACCGGCGAAGCCGTCATCCGGACCTACATCTCCCGCATCCGGCGGCTGCTGTCCGAATGCGGGCTGGAGTCGGCGATCAGCTCCCAGTCCGGGAGCTACATGCTCGACCCGGCGCTGTGCGCGCTGGACGCCACCGAGTTCGCCGATCTGCTCGAAACCGCCAGGCAGGAGCGCGCGAGCGGGCGCGTCGCGGCGGCCGCGAGCCGTCTGGAGCAGGCGCTCGGCCTCTGGACGGGCACGGCGCTGGCCGGGGTCCCGGGCGAGGCCGCCGAATGCGAGCGGTTCCGGCTGGAACAACTGAAGCTGATCGCCACCCAGGAGTTGCTGCAGCTCCGCCTGGAGCGGGGGGAGCACGCGGAGGTGGTGGCCGAGCTCCCGCTGCTCATCCAGCTGAACCGGCTCGAAGAACCCCTGTACGAGATCTACCTCCTCGCTCTGTACCGCTGCGGCAGGCGGGTGGAGGCGCTCGAGGTCTACCGGACGGTCTACGACCTGCTGGGCAAGGAGCTGGGCGTCAGCCCGGGGCCGCGGCTGCGGGAGATCCACGACAGGATCCTGCGGGCCGACGCGGACCACGACGACGAGTTCGCCCTCGCTCCATGGGCCGAGCGGCCCGCCGTACGCGCCCCGGATGAGACCTCCCACTGGCGGTTCGTCGGGAGGGACACGGAGCGCGCCGCCTTCCGGGACCTGCTGAAGAGGAGCCGAGGGGAACGTCCGGGCCTGCTCTTCTTCCGCGGCCCCGCCGGCATCGGCAAGTCGACGCTGCTGCGCCGGCTCGCCGACGACGCCATCGCCGCGGGGCGGCGGGTGTGGCACCTCCACGGCTCGGCGACCGCGGAGGCGCGCGAACACCTCGGACGGTTCGCGGAGGAGCTCTCCGGCGTTTCCGGCCCGATCCTGCTCATCGACTCCTTCGAGGAGCTGAGTGACCTCGAACCGTGGCTGCGCGACGAATACCTCCGCCGGCTGCCCGGGGACACGATCATCGTGGTGGCGGGCCGGACCGGGCCGAGCGCCGCCTGGCTCGTCGATCCGGCCTGGTCCGGGACGATCGTGATGCGCCACCTCGACGTCCTCACCGCTCCGGAGTCCACCGCGCTGGTGGAGGCCCGCGGCGTCGACCCCGGCCTCCGGCGGTCCATCGTGGACTTCGCCGCCGGCAACCCCTTCGCCCTGTCGCTCGCCGCCGAGGTCGGCAGGAGCATGTCGGCCACGGGACAACCGCCGCGCCGTGACGCCGTTCGCCACGTCGTCGACGACGTGCTCGCGCGCCTGGCCGGGAGCGCGCCGACGGACGCGCACCGGTGGGCGCTGCACGTGGCCGCGCACGCCCGCCACACCACCGAGGATCTCCTCGACGCCGTGGTGCCGGGTGGACGGGCGGCGGAGCTGTTCGACTGGCTCCGGGCGCAACCGTGCGTCGACACCGCCGCTCACGGTCTGGACATCAACGGTGTGCTGTGCGAGGCCCTCGACCACGACCTGCGGTGGCGGGACCCCCTCGGCTACGAGCGGATGCACCGGCGGATCCGCCATTACGTCATGGACGAGCTCCTGCGCGACGCCCGCGAACCGCAGGAGAGCGTGGCGGCCATGCGGACGATCAGCCATCTGCGCCGGCGCGGCGGGGTCGTGCGCCGGTACGTCTCGGAGGTGGGCGAGGCCGACGTGCGGGTGTCCGAGGCGACCCCCGCCGACCACGACGAGCTCGTCACCATGGCGCGCGAGAGCGGCGGCGAGTTCACGGCCGCGTCCGTCCGGTTCTGGCTTGGCCGTCAGCCAGAGGCGTTCTCCCTGCTCCGGTGCCGCGAGAGCAATCGGCTGCGGGCCTTCATGAGCTGGCTGACCCTGCGGACGCCGGAGCCGGACGAGCTGGAGGCCGACCCTGTCGTGGGCGACGTCTGGCACGACGTGAGCCGGCGCGGGGCGGTGCCGCCCGGGGCGCACATCGCGATCGCGCGGCATCTGATCTGCCCGGCCCTCGAGGCCAAGCCGTCTCCCGTCACGGACGTGTTCCAGGCGCGGATGATGCGCGGCTGGCTGCACGAACCGGGGCTGGCGGCCTCGTACCTGATCCTCGCGAACGGGCCGTGGTGGCGGCCGCTGATGGCGTATCTGGGCCAGTACGAGGTGGAGCGCGTGCGCGCGGATCATCCGTACACGATCTTCGGCCACGACTGGCTGGCCGACCCGCCGGAGGAGTGGCGAGACCACCACCTGGAGGAAGAGCTGTGGGCCGAACGGGACCCGAGCCTGTTCCGCCGCCAGGACTCGTCACCGGCTTGACAGGTGACGCACGGCTTTGCCAATATCGTCACCAGTTGAACAGGTGACGCACGATGCGTCCCCGGAAACCTTGGAGGGAAAGCCATGGCTGTCAGCTACACCGGAGTCGTCACCGTCACGGGAGAAGGCCGCAACGGAGGCCGGGTCCAGGCCGACGACGGCCTCCTCGACACGACGCTCGCCATCCCGAAGCAGCTCGGCGGCGCGGGCGGGGCCACCAACCCCGAGCAGTTGCTGGCCGCGGGCTGGGGCTCCTGCTTCCTCGGCGCGGTCAGAAGGGCGGCGGCGGAGCGCAAGATCAGGCTGACGAGCACGGCCATCACGGCGGAGGTGACCCTGCACCACGGCGACGACGGCGAGTTCGGCCTCAGCGCCGTGCTCAACCTGGAGCTAGGAGGCGTGGACCAGCAGACGGCCGACGTGCTCGGCGCCGCGGCCCACCAGATCTGCCCCTACTCCAAGGCGACCCGCGGCAACATCCCGGTCACCATCAACGCGAAAGCCGCCTGACGTGCGGCCGGCGCAGGACCCCGCCGAATCGGCACGCCGTGCCCGCTTCGGTCGGCTGCCCGAGCGGATCCGGCTCGAGGACACGGTCGAAGAGCGTGCGGCCACCGCGCCGGACCCCGCGCGGGGTGTCTATGACGAGGACGAATGGCTCGTGCGGTACTGCCTGTGAAACCTGGAGGGGCAACGTGTTGCGCATACCCAAACCCGTAAGAGCCCTGGCGGTCGCCACGATCGTGGTGGCCGTCGCCCTGGGGTGCCTGGCCCAGGTCTTCTGAGCCTGGAGTCCGTGTCCGGATCACCGCTCCCTTCGGTGCGGACCTTGGAGCACGGGCTGCGCGGGCTTGGCCAGGAACGGGGATCGGCCGAGGATGACGATGCCGGTCACCATCGCGACCAAACCGGCCACCTCACCTGCGATCGCCGCCGGGGTGACCTGCAGGCGCTCGGCGAAGATCGCCACACCCAGCACGATCCCGCAGATCGGCTCCGCGACCGTGGTGGCCGGTAGCGAGATCTGGAGCGGGGCGGCGTCGAACGCGCTCTGATTGAGCAGCAACCCCACCACGGCGACGCACGGCAAGACGTACAGTTGCCAGGTCGTGAGCATGTTCGGCCCGTTGTCCAGCGTGAGCAGGGAGCCGCGGGTCAGTACGTCCTGCAGGCCGTACAGCACCCCGGCGGCGGCCGCCAGCAAGATCGCCTTGACCTTCAGGGTCCGCCGCAGGCCGAAGAGGACCAGTGCCCCCGCGACCACGACCACCGGGAGCGCCGCGAGCCACCGTATGGAGACCGGATCGGGGAGGCGGCCACCCTGGGGCCTTCCGGCGAACAGGAACAGCGCCACTCCTCCGCTCACCAGCAAGGCGCCCAGCTGCAGCGTCCGGCCGAACGGTTCCTGGTAGATGACATGGGCCGCGGTCAGGGCGAACAGCAGGTTCATCGCGAGAAGCGGCTCCACCTGCGACACGTCCGCATACCGGAGCGCGATGGCGCCGAGGATCTGGCCGCACACCATCAGCCCGAGCCCGACCAGCCACAACGGCATGCGCATGAGGTTCAGGAGCAGGCGCGCGTGCAGCATCTCCTCCAGCGGCTCGCGGTACGCGGCATGCTGCTGGGCGACGAAGCCGATACCCAGAAGGCACGCCGCCCCCAGAGAGACGATGATGACGATCACCAAGGGTGACGGTCTCCGGTGTCCTGTTCGACAGGAATGAGCACCCCGTTCCGCTTCCCCGGACGCCGACTCTGTAACTGAGTGCACCAGCTGCTCTTACGACCTCTGTATTCGACATGCGGTAGAACTTCTACGTAACGTAGAAGCTCGTAAGGAGAGGCAGTCGAATGGGCGACAAGCTGCAGGGCACGATCAAGGAGCGGCTCTCCGCGCTGCAGGCTCAGCAGCGACGGCAGGAGAGGCGGCGCCGGATCGCCGTGATCGGCGTCTCCGTGACCGGCGTCGGCGCGCTGGCCGCGGCGGTGACGGTGTTCTGGCTCGACGACCGTGCCCGCACGTCCCTGGACGCGGTGCAGACGGTCAACGTGACGCAACGCAACCACACCAGCAAGCCGGTCACGTATCCGCAGGCGCCGCCCGTCGGCGGGGATCACTCCCCGGCCTGGCAGAACTGCGGCGTCTACACCGATCCGATCCGCAACGAGAACGCGGTCCACAGCCAGGAGCACGGAGCGGTCTGGGTGGCCTACCGTCCGGGACTGCCCAAAGAACAGCTCGACATGCTGCTCGACCAGGCCAGGGGACGCGACTTCGTCCTCCTGTCCCCCTACCCGGGCCTGTCGTCCCCGGTCGCGCTCAACTCCTGGGGCAAGCAGCTCAAACTCGACAGCGCCGACGATCCGCGACTGCCGGTGTTCCTGCGCACCCACATCAACGGCCCGGGCACGCCCGAGCCGGGGGCGACCTGCACCGGCGGGGTCGGGGAGCCGTCCGCATGAGGTTGCCGGCCGTTCTGCGGCGGCGCCGCGTGCTGGTGCCCGCGACCGCCGCGCTGGCGTTCGCGGTGGCCGTCCTGAGCCTCGGACTCCTCTACCCCCGGCCGCCCGCGGACGCCTCGGTGGAGGCGGGGTTCGCCCGTGACATGCAGGCTCATCACGCGCAGGCCGTCCAGATGGCGCTCATCGTCCGGGATCGCACCAGCGATCGCGAGGTCAGGACGCTCGCTTACGACATCGCGACCACTCAACAGCAGCAGATCGGGCAGATGTACGCCTGGCTGGACATGTGGGGCCTGTCCCAGGCCTCGCTGCAGCCGCGCATGGCCTGGATGGGCCAGAGCCACCACAGCACGAACAAGGCCATGCCCGGCATGGCCACCGCGGCCCAGATCAAGGAGCTGGAGCAGGCCGACGGCAAGGACGCCGAGGTGCTGTTCCTGCGCCTGATGATCCCGCACCATCAGGGCGGCGTGCAGATGGCCCAAGCGGCCGTTCAGAGTGAGCAGCCCCAGGTCAGCCGCATGGCCGGCGCCATCCTGGCCGCCCAGAAGGCCGAGATCGACCTGATGCGGCGCATGCTGGCGGCACGCGGCGCCTCCGAGACCTCGGCCTGACCGCACGCGTGGCCTGCGGGCACGGGACGTCAGAGAAGGAACGTGAACAGCGGCGAGCCCGGTGGGATGCGCTCCACCGTGAGCGGGCTGGCCTTCATCCGGGACAGGAGGCTGTCGAGGTCGCCGGCCCGCTCGAGTTCGATGCCGACGAGCGCCGGGCCGGTTTCACGGTTGTTCTTCTTGACGTACTCGAAGACGATGATGTCCTCGCCCTCTCCCAGAACCTCGTCCAGGAAGTGGCGCAGGGCGCCAGGGCGCTGCGGGAAGGTCACCAGGAAGTAGTGCCTCAGCCCGATGTGCACAAGAGAGCGCTCCAGCACCTCGTTGTACCGGCTGACGTCGTTGTTGCCGCCCGACACCACGCACACCACCGGCCCTCCGGAGGCGTTGGGCAGCAGCT
Source organism: Nonomuraea sp. NPDC051941 (assembly GCF_044593615.1). NCBI lineage: Bacteria > Bacillati > Actinomycetota > Actinomycetes > Streptosporangiales > Streptosporangiaceae > Nonomuraea > Nonomuraea sp. NPDC051941. Next base: position 5,793 of record NZ_JBIUCF010000072.1, on the reverse strand, counting down.
CACGGGCCGCGGCACCCGCGAGAGCTCCGGCGGGTTCGGCGATGATGCCGTCGGTCTGGTAGAGATCCAGCATCTCGGTGCACACCGCACCCTCATCGACCGCCACGACCTCGTCTACCAGGTCCTTGACCAGGGGGAACGTGGCGTCTCCCACCCTCCCGACGGCGGCGCCGTCCACGAAGGTGTCCAACTCGGGCAGGGCGAGAGGCTCGCCGTGGTCGAGGGCGGCGCGCATGCTGGCCGCTCCGGCGGGCTCGGCCCCCACGATGCGGGTGGCGGGTGAGTGCTCGCGCAGCCAGACGGCGATGCCGCTGATCAGGCCGCCTCCGCCGACCGGGACGACCATGGTGTGCGGCGCCTCCCCGCACTGCGCCAGGATCTCGAGGCCGACCGTGCCCTGCCCGGCCATCGTCCTGACGTCGTCGAACGGATGCACGTAGATGGCGCCGGTGTGCTCGCTGTCGGCGTGCGCGGCGCTGCTCGCCTCGTCGTAGGTGCCGCCGCCGACCACGACCTCCACCCGGTCGCCGCCGAGCGCCGCGATACGCTCGCGCTTCTGCCGTGGCGTGGTGGACGGGACGTACACCCGGCCGTTGATCCCCAGACGGGCGCAGGCGAACGCGACGCCCTGCCCGTGGTTGCCCGCGCTCGCGCAGACCACGCCGCGCCGCCGTTCCTCATCCGTGAGGGAGGCGATCAGGTTGAACGCCCCGCGCACCTTGTACGAGCGGCAGACCTGCGCGTCCTCGCGCTTGAGCAGCACCTGACCACCGAGCAGGTCGGACAGCCGCTGGTTCGGCTCCAGTGCGGTGTGGCGTATCACCGGCCGCAGCCGTTCGGCCGCCTGGCTGATCAGCCCGGCGGTGAGGCGGTCGGTCATGCACACTCCTGGCACAGCGGTGGATCAAGAAGGGTCGTGTCGTGGTGGCCATGGCCGCAGCCGAACGGGCGATCACCGGGAACGGCGCCCGTCGCCGGGCGAGCACTTCGGCCACAACGAGCCCACCAGGCCATGCTATTCCCGCGGCGCCCGCCTCTCAGCCCTTGACGGCCCTGCCATACCTGGGTTGCCGGCCTTGGCTACGTCTGGTGCGGCGCGCTTGTCCCCCGTGCGAGCTACCGGCGAATGTCCCCCAGGTGGTGACGATTCCGGGGCTGTCGATTCCATAGCGTTACGTCATGGCCGCAGCAATTCGGTCATTTCTCTGACTGGAGGACATCATGCTCCGCAAGTTCAAGGCATCCGCTGTGGCCGTACTGTGCTGCACCGTGGTCGGTGTGGGACTCGCCGGTACCGGGAGCGCCGCGGCGGCGGACTGGGACCCTTTCTCCTCCACCAAGGCGGAGGACTGGGACCCCTTCGCCTCCACGCCGCGGAAGGCTCATCCGTTCTCCGGCACCAAGAAGATCGAGGTCGGCGGGCGGTCGGTGAACGTGTCGTGCTCGGGCGACCTGGCGGAGGGCAAGCCGGTCGTCGTCCTGCTGCACGGCGGGGGTGACGCTCTGGGCAAGATGGCCGCCCTGCAGAAGACGCTGAGCGCGAAGAACCGGGTGTGTTCCTACGACCGGCTGGGTGCGGGCGGCAGCGACCAGCCGGATGGGCCGCAGAACTTCGCGAGCACCGGCAAGGTCCTGACCGGGGTGCTCGACCGCATCGCCGGTGACAACCCGGTCGTCCTGGCCGGGCACTCGCTGGGTGGGCTGATCGCTGCCAGGTACGCCCCCGAGCACCGGGACCGGGTCAAGGGCCTGGTCCTGATGGACGCCACACCCTCGACCATGGTCGCCGACATCTCCACGACGATCCCCGCCTCCGCCAAGGGCCCGGCGGCCGAGGTGCGCGCACAGAACCTCGCGATATTCCAGGGAAAGAACCCGGAGAAGCTGGTCATCACCGACGGCAAGGTCCGTTCCGCCGGGAACATCCCGGTCAAGGTGATCCAGCACGGCAAGCAGTACCTGGCGGCCATCCCCACGTACGGGCCGAGCCTGGAGCGGGCGTGGACCGCGGGCCAGCGCAAGTGGCTCGGCCTGTCCAGCCGGAGCAAGCTGAGCACCGCCAAGAACAGCGGGCACTACATCTACCTCGACCAGCCCGAGCTCGCCGTCAAGGCCATCGAGCACGTCACCTCGCGCGCCGCGCGCTGAGGTAATCGGCCGAACGACTGCTCAACCTTCATCCACGCGGCCCCGACGCCTCACCATGGCGCCGGGGCCATGACAGTTCTGTTTTGGCGTAACGCTTTTTGCCAAGTTCTCCTGTAGAAGGCGATCTTCGCCGGGTATTGACAGCCGCCGCATCGTTGATGACACTTTGGTCGAAACGCAGCGGAAACCTGCATGTCATAGCGGAGCGCTCGCCGGTGACTGACCTGCGGCGCACGTCAGAGTGCGTAGAGCCATGCCGACGGTCCCGCGCCAAGGAACCGTGCAATAGCCCGTTGATACAGAGGTAACTATGTTAGCGCTAACAGACAAATTTTGTTAGCGCTAACAATTCTCAAATAGTCATCGCCGGGCACTGCGCTGCCTCGCCGCACACGAAAGGCATACAATGGGTTTCTGGTCTCTGCGCCACTGGCGGCGAACGGCCCTCACCGTCGCCTCCTTCGCGGCGCTCGTCGTCACCGCGCTGGTCGCCGTGCCAGGCACGGCACAGGCGGCCGGCACGTTGTCCTGCGACATCTACGCGAGCGGCGGCACACCGTGCGTCGCCGCTCACAGCACCACCCGTGCGCTCTTCGGCTCCTACAACGGGGCGCTCTACCAGGTGCGGCGCTGGTCCGACGGTGCGACGACCAACATCGGCGTGCTCAGCGCCGGCGGTTACGCGAACGCCGCGACCCAGGACTCCTTCTGCTCGGGCACGTACTGCACGATCGTTCGCATCTACGACCAGACGTCGCGCCACAACGACCTCACGATCGCTCCCGGCGGCGGCGCCAATCCCACGGCCGACCAAGGCGCGAACGCGGCGGCTCTGCCCGTGACGGCAGGTGGCCACAAGGTCTACGGCGTCTACATCTCCGCGGGCAACGGCTACCGCAACAACGCGACGAACGGTGTCGCCACCGGCAGCCAGCCCGAGGGCATGTACATGGTGACCGAGGGCACTCACGTCAACAACCGGTGCTGCTTCGACTACGGCAACGCCGAGACCAACAACATGGACACCGGCAACGGCGACATGGACGCGATCTACTTCGGCACGCTCTGCTGGTTCTCACCGTGCGCGGGCGGACCGCGTGTCGCGGCGGACCTCGAGAACGGGTTGTTCGCCGGCGGCAACGGCTCCTGGACCGCGAACACCGGCCGCAGCTCCGCGTTCGTGACGGCGATGCTGAAGAACAACGGCACCTCGACATACGCCATCAAGGACGGCAACGCGCAGTCCGGCAGCCTGGCGACGCGGTACAACGGGGCGCTGCCCACCCAGGCGGGCTACAACCCGATGACCAAGCAAGGCGCGATCATCCTCGGCATCGGCGGCGACAACAGCAACGGCTCCGTCGGATCCTTCTTCGAAGGCGTGATGACCAGCGGTTACCCGAGCGACGCCACGGAGAACGCCGTGCAGGCCAACGTCGTCTCCGTCGGCTACAGCAAGAGCGTCACCTTCCCCGTGAACGGAGCCACCTACCGGCTCACGAACCTCACGAGCGGCAAGGTGCTCGACGCGGTCAACTGCGGCACGGCCAACGGCACGCAGATCGACCAGTGGCAGGCGCTCGGCAACACCTGCCAGCAGTGGCGCTTCAACAGCGTCGGCGCGAACAAGTGGACGATCACCAACGTCAACGCCGGCAAGGTGCTCGATGCGGTCAACTGCGGGCTGGCCCTCGGCACGGCCGTCAACCTGTGGGAGCCGCTCGGCAACACCTGCCAGCAGTGGGCGGTCATCCCTGCGGGCAACGGCCGATATGAGCTGGTGGTCGAGAACAGCGGCATGGTGCTCGACGACCAGAACTGCGGCACGGCGAACGGCACGCCGGCCCGGCTGTGGATGTGGCTCAACAACACCTGCCAGCTCTGGTCGATCGCACCGTAGGCTCCACCGAACGGCATGAGCGTGGGACCGCCGGACGCCGACGGTCCCACGCTGGGCCGCCTCGGGCAGATCAGCCGGAGCGGACGGCGCGGTTCAGCAGGACCATGAGCTGCCGCAGTTCGTCGCGGTTCAGAGCCGCCAGCGGGGTCTTCTCCAGCGCCGTCCGGACCAGTTCGTCGCGAACCTCGCGGCCCTTGGCGGTCAGGACCAGGACGCGAGAGCGGCGGTCGGCCGGGTCCACGGCGCGCTCCACCAGCCCCCGATCGACGAGCTGGTTGGTGATGAAGGTCAGGTTGGGGGCGTTGCAGTACAGGCGCTCGGTCATCACCTTCATCGAGGGTGGCGGCTCGGCCGGGTCGATGGCCCACAGCGCCTGGAACGTCGCCGGTGTCAGGGCGTGCCTGGCCAGCGCCTGCCCGATCAGGTCGTTGGTCCGCATCCAGATGTCGTGGGTCGCGGCGACCACCGCGGTGAGCTCGGGCGTGGTCATGCCGCCATTCTACCGGTGTTTCGAGTCTCGAAGGATCGTGCTAGCGTCAATGCTTCGAGACTTGAAGCAATGGAGGTCTTTGTGGCCGACGACTATCGCGGCGTCACCGCGCTCGTCACGGGCGCGTCCAAGGGGCTGGGGCGGGCGTACGCGCTGGAGCTGACGCGCCGGGGAGCGCGGGTGATCCTGCTGGCCCGTTCGGACGGGAGCCTGCGGGAGCTCGCCGCACACATTCGGGAACGGCACGGCAGGTCGGACGCCGAGGTCATCACCGGTGACCTCGCCGCTCCGGATGGTCCGGAGCGGGTCCTGCGGGAGCTGCGTGACCGCGGCCTGACCGTCGATCTGCTGCTCAACAACGCCGGCGCGGGCAGCGCGGGCCCGTTCCTCAGCCGCCCGCTCGAGCCGCAACTGCGCTCCGTCGGGCTCAACGTCGTCGGTCTGATCGCGCTGACCCACGCGATCGGGGCCGAGCTGGTCGCCCGCGGCTCCGGCGGCATCATCAACGTCTCGTCCACCGCGGCCTTCCAGCCCATGCCTTACCAGGCCAGCTATGCCGCGACCAAGGCTTTCGTGCTCTCCTTCACCGAGGCGCTGGCCGAGGAGCTGCGCGGCACCGGCGTCCACGTCATGGCCGCGCACCCCGGCGCGATCGCGACCGGCTTCTTCGACGGCACCTCGGCCACGATCAACTCCCGGGTCGCCGACGCGCCGGCCACCGTCGCGGCCCGTACGCTGGACGACTACGCCCGGCGACGCGCGGTGTCCTACCCGGGCCGGGCCGTGAACCGTGCCATGACCTGGCCCGCGCGCCTGCTGCCGCGCACCGTCGTCGCGCGGATCACCGGCGAGTTCAACCGCCGGCTGCGCATGCACGAAGTCGTCGACCTCGCCTAGCGCTCCAGTGACACATCGCGATCATGGTGGGAATCAACGCTCTCCCCGGCCTGGCCGTCCGCCCCGTGCCACGGGGATCCCGCAGCCTCGGTTCGCCCCGTCCGGCGCACGGGCCGAACACCGCTCGGACCACCGGCCCGGGCGAGAAGGCTCAGCGCCGCCGCTGACCCGGTGCCGGCCTCGGCGGTCACCACGACTATCCGCTGGCCTTCCTCCTGCGGGACGTTCAGGGTCTGGAGGTTGAGCTGCATGCGGCCTACGAGCGGATGGTGCATGCGGTAGGTCGCGAGGTCCCACTTCCTGACCCGGTGCTCGGACCACATGCCGGCGAACTCCGGGCTCTTCATGGTCAGTTCAC
>NZ_JBIUCF010000071.1:0-52880 GCF_044593615.1 Nonomuraea sp. NPDC051941 | reverse complement strand
CCAGGCCGTCGCGATCGGGCCGGTCGTGAGGCTGAAGAGCAGGGCGAGCCCGGCCGTAAGCACCCCTCTGGTTCTCATGCGGATACCTTTCTGCGGGCAGCGAGGGGCGATGCCCGCCGGAGCCGCGAATCTTGTCCGTTAGATCTTCCGAAGCGCTCTTGCTGGGGATCAAGATTGCGAGTCCGGCATACAAAGAACATCCAAAATCGGTATAAAGGCCCTTCCAGCTTGAACGCTTCACCAACGGACGCCCTCGCACGGCGCCCAGCTCAGGAGAACGCGCGGTCATGGTGGTTGAACAGCCCGTATTCAGTGTTCTTGGGCCGCTGCAGGTCCGGGTCCCGGAAGGGCCCCTACGCATCGCGGGCAGGAAGCCCAGGCTCCTGCTCGCCTCGCTGTTGCTGGAGGCCAACGAGGTGGTCAGCTCGGAGGCGCTCGTCGAGGTGCTGTGGCCCCGGACGCAGCCGTCGTCGGCCGTGGCCAACCTGCGCACCTACGTGAGCACGCTGCGCTCGGCCGGCGTCCAGATCGAGGCCCGGCCCTCCGGTTACGTGATGCAGCTCGACACGGGGCGGCTGGACGCCCTGGAGTTCGAGGACCTGGTGGCCAGGGCGCGGGCGGCGGGGCGTACCGAGGAGGCGGCGGAGCACTTACGCCGGGCGCTGGCGTTGTGGCGCGGCACCCCGCTCGGCGACCTGCCCGCCAGCGCGCTGTGGGACGGGCGGCTGCGCGCGCTCACCCAGGCCCGGCTGGCCGCGGTCGAGGAGTTGGTGGGGCTGAAACTGGCCCGAGGCGAGCACGCCGCCGCGATCGACGACCTGCGCGACCTGATCGGCGAGCACCCCTACCGCGAGGACCTGTGGCAGCAGCTGATCCTCGCCCTGCACCACAGCGGCCGGCGGGCCGAGGCCCTGAACGCCTACGCCACGATCAGACGGCAGCTCGTGGACGAGCTGGGCATCGAGCCGGGGCAGGAATTACGCGACGTGCACGCGTCCGTGCTGGCGGGCGACGCCCCGCCCGCGCCTGTCGCGGCGGCGCCCCACCAGCTCCCCGCGGACGTGCCGGACTTCACCGGTAGGGCGCAGGACATCGCGGCCGTGACGCGCGCCCTGTCCCCCGAGGCCCACCGGCCGGACGGGCCGCCCGCGATCGCCGTGGTGACCGGACCGCCGGGGGTGGGCAAGTCCGCGCTGGCCGTGCACTGCGCCCACGCGTTACGGGCGGGCTACCCCGCCGGCCAGCTCTACCTGTGCCTGGGCGGCACCGACTCCGAACCCGCCGACCCGCTCGCCCTCCTGGCCGAGGCGCTGCGCGCGCTGGGCGTCGCGGAGCCGGCTCTGCCGCCGACCGTGCGCGAGCGGGCCTCGCTGTACCGCTCCTTGCTGTCCGAGCGCCCGATGCTGGTCCTCCTCGACGACGCCGCCGACACCGCCCAGGTACGCGCCCTGCTCCCCGGCAGCGGCAGCGCGGTGCTCGTCACGAGCCGACGGCGGATCGCCGAGCTGCCCGGCGCGCTCCAGCTCGAACTCGACGTGCTGCCGCCCGCGGAGGCCGAGCAGCTCCTGGGCCGGATCGTCGGCCCCGAGCGGGTGGCCGAGGAACGCGAGGCCGCCCGGGCGATCGTGCGCTCCTGCGGCCACTTACCGCTGGCCGTCCGCGTGGCCGGGGCCCGGCTGTCCGGACGGCCCGGCTGGTCGCTGGGCGTGCTGCGGCAGCGGCTGGAGGACGAGGCCGGCCGCCTCGACGAGTTACGCGCCGGCGACCTGGAGGTACGCGGCTCGTTCGAGCTCAGCTACCGGCGGCTGTCCGACGACGCCGCCCTGGCCTTCCGCGCGATCGGCCTGCTCGGCGAGCAGTCCGTCCCCGGCTGGGTGGCCGACGCCGTGCTCGACCGGCCCCGGGCCGACGCCGTCGTAGACACCCTGGTGGACGCGAACCTCCTGCGGCTGGCCGGCACCGACCACGTCGGCCAGCCCCGCTACCGGCTCCACGACCTGATCCGCTGCGCCGCCAAGGAGAAGGCGGGCGGTGACGAGCGGCACGCGCTGGCCCGGGTGCTCGGCGGCTGGCTGACCGCCGCCGAGCACGCCTCCCTGCGGCTGCCCACCACTCTCTTCGGGCTGACGTCCGACCTCGCGCCCCGCTGGAGCCTGGAGCGGGAGACCCTCGGCCGCCTGACCGCCCGGCCGCTGTCGTGGTTCGACGCCGAGCGGGAGTCCCTGGTCGAGGCCGTACAGCTCGCCGCCGGCGCGGGCCTGGCCCAGTCGGCGTGGGGACTGGCCGCCACCCTGGTCCCGTACTTCGACCTGCACTGCCTCCTGGACGAGTGGCAGCTGACGCACCGCCTCGCCCTCGACAGCGCCCGCGCGGCCGGCGACCGCCTCGGGGAGGCCGCCATGCTGCGCGGCCTGGCCCAGGTCTGCCTCTACCAGGACCGGTACGCCGAGGCCGAGGACATGTTCAGGCGGGCCCGCGCCATCTTCCACGAGCTGGGCGACACGCGGAGCGAGGCCATCTCGATCTGCGGGCTGGCGGCGGTCAGCCAGTTCTCCAACCGGCATCTCAAGGCGCTCGCGTCCTTTCGGCAGGCGCTGGCCATGTTCCTGGCCATCGGCGACCGCAGCGGCGAGGCGTACGCGCGGCAGGCGATCGGGCGCGTCTACCTGTCGCTGCGGGACCTGCAGCAGGCGTCCCGGTGGCTGGGGGACGCGCTGCGGCTGGCCGAGGAGCTCGGCGACGCCCACCGCGAGGGCTGCGTGTCGATGCAGCTCGGCCGCATGTACGACCTGTTCGCCCAGTCGGACCGGGCCATGCGCTACCAGGGGCACGCGCTGGGCATCTTCGAGGCGCTCGGCGACCGCCACTGCGGCGCGTACGCCATGCGGAACCTGGGCGGGCTCCAGGTGGCCAGGGGCGACCGTTCGGACGGCTCCGACCAGTTGGAGCGCTCCCTGGTGATCTTCCAGCAACTGGGGGACCGCAGCGGGGAGGCGGACACGTACCAGACGCTCGGCGAGCTGTACCGCTCGTCCGGCCGCACCGCGCTGGCCACCCATTACCTCCATCAGGCCCGTGAGCTGCGCAGGGAGCTCAGCGAGTCGTTCGCGTGAGCTGCGGCCGGAGCCATTGTCCCGTGGGCCAGGTCTCCAGGCGCCAGGCGCTGTCCCAGAACATCCACTCGTACTCGGTGGCCCGGCAGAACGCCTCGTCCATCGCCCGGCGCGTCTCGGGGTCGGCGCTCTCGGCCAGCCGGTCGGTGATGGCCTTGGCCTGCTCCACCGAGGCGGCGAAGGCGGGGTCGGAGTAGGTGCCGATCCAGGTCCGGTACGGGTGGTCGGCCGCGCCCGCCGTACGTTCGAGCAGCGCCGCGCCGACGTCCTGGTAGACCCAGAAGCACGGCAGCACGGCGGCGGCGAGCACGGGCAACGGGGCGGCCAGGGCCGTGGCCTGGAGGTAGGAGGAGTAGGCCAGGCAGGTCGGCGAGGTGGCGACGGCCGCCGTCTCGCCGGCCGTCAGCCCGAACTCCTCCAGATAGCCGGTGTGCAGGGCCCGCTCGACGACGAGCGCCGTGTGCGCGCTCTGCGCGAAGAACGCGGCGTCGGCCGGGGAGCCGGCGCGGGCCGAGGCGGTCGCGAGGACCTTGGCGTAGGCCACCAGGTAGCGCCCGTCCTGGACCAGGTAGAACGCGAATCGCTCGCGATCGAGGGTGCCGTCGCCGAGCGCGGCGTTGAACGGGTGGTCGTGGATCGCCTCGAGCAGCGTGGCCGTGCGCGCCCAGATTTTCTCACAGAAGGTCACCGATGACGTCCCTTCGCTAGTGCGAACTAGATCAGGTTCGACGGGTGTGATCTCAGCCCGGCAGCCCGGGCACCCCGCGTCACGGCCAACGCTAGCAGAAGGCCCGGCCCGGTCGTGCGGCCGGTCGTGTCAGGCGGGGATCAGCTCGTGCAGCGTGCCCGGGGTGTAGACCCGCGCCCCCTCCGGGAGGCCGGTCGGCGCCTCCAGCCCGATGTAGGTGGTGGGCCCGGCCGGCGTGCTCTTCGCGCGCAGCAGGTCGGCCAGGTAGCGGACGCGCAGGAAGTCGCGTTCGACGATGGAGCGCACCAGCAGGGAGGCGCTGACGCGGTTGCCCTCCACCTGGTTGAAGCCGGGGTGGCCCTTCAGGTAGAGGTGCAGCCACTTCACCAGCCAGCCGCCGTCGGCGCCGCGCAGGAAGACGAGCGGCAAGGCGATCCGGCCGGAGCCGCGCAGGTCCGACTTCATGCGCACGGTACGCGGCTCGAACGGCCTGCCTTCCTGCGCGGCGTCCCTGGTCATGTAGCCGAAGAACGCCTCGGCGGCCTCGTCGAACGCTTCCCCGTCGTAGATGTTCACCTGCGGGATGATGATCGGCTGGGTCGCGGCGGCGAGCCGGATGTCGATGAACTCGGACGCGCCTTCGGGCGCCTCGGTGAGGTCGCCGGAGTAGTGGGCGAAGTCGTTGGTGTAGTTCGTCCAGGAAATGTGCGTCGGGTCGTCGTAGGAGGCGTCGAGCATGAGCGCGGACAGGTCGTAGTCGGTGCGCTGCCGGGCCTCGCGCCAGTGGACGAAGAACCTGAGCAGTTCGCCGTCCACCGCCGACACCGAGCCCCGGGGCAGCAGGCCCAGCCCGGGCACGACGGCCTTGCCGGACAGCGGCAGGGCGACGTCGAGCACGTCGGGGTCGACGATCAGCTCGCCGGGGTCGGGGAGGCGGCGGGCGATCTCCTCGTCCAGGATGGCCAGCGCCCGCGCCAGGGCCTCCTCCTCCAGCGGCGAGCGGGAGTCGGGGGCCGCCCACGCCCTGCCCTGCCGGTTGACGAAGACGCGGCCCGCGACGGGGGCGAGCCGGTTCTGCAGATGCTCCCGCAGCGACAGCAGGACGCGGCCGGAGGCGCCCGAGGCGGCCCCTTCCGCGGCATCCAGCACGGCCGACGTGGACAGGCCGATCCGCAGCAGGTGGTCGAGGCGGCGCAGCAGCGCGCCGGGGGCCTGCTCCAGCAGCTTCACCGCCTCGGCGGTGCGGCCCGCCGACAGGGCGGTCTCGACCCGGCCGTCCAGGCTCGGGGCCGGGCGCGTGCCCCTGGCGGTTTCGAAGACGGCCCGGGCGCGCGGGAACTGCGGGTACTCGTGGGGGTGCAGCCGTTCGCCGAGCCGCTTCCACTCCTCCCGGTGGCGCGGCACGTCGCCGAGCCTGGCCGGGGAGGCGACCGCGTCCAGGGCTCCCAGCAGGGCGCGGCGCTCGGCCCGGCGGAACGAGCGGAACCTGGTGGGCTCGGCCAGCGCGACATCGCCGCCGGAGCAGCCGCAGGCGAGCCGGAGCACGTCGGTCACGGTGTCGACCAGCAGCGGCCGGCCCTCGGCCAGCCGGACCTCGTTGACGATCGCGCGGTTCTCGCGCACGGGGACGCGCTCGGGCTCGTCGGCGCAGAACCCGGCCAGCAGGCGCAGCGCGGCCAGGTCCTCGGCGGCCAGGGGCACCTCGGAGCCCGCCAGCGAGAAGTAGAGCTCCCGCGCCTCCGACTCCAGGCTCCCGCCCAGCTCCAGCACGGTCACCCGGTCCCCGGCCAGCGGGATCAGCTCGGCGTGCGCGGCCAGCAGGTCGGCGTAGGTATGTTGGTAACGGCCGTAGCCAGGCAGGGAGAGCAGGTTGAGCGCCGAGGTCTCGACGCGGGCGGCGGCGACCGGGTCGAGCAGGGCCTCGCGCAGCAGCCCGGCCCAGAACTCCAGGGTGTCAGGCACGTTCTTGGGGAAGTCGAGGAAGTACGCGTTGTGCCGGACGTGATCACCCACGAGCGTGCGGACGGCGGCAAGGATGCGGACGCCGAGGTCGACCACGGTCTCGCCGCGCAGCCCGGACAGCCGCTCGAGCAGCGCGGCCGAGCACGTGAAGCCGACGCTGAGCAGCGCCGCGTCGAGCTGGCGGGCGGCGGTCTCCCCCCAGCCGGACCCGGATCCGGCGGGCGCGGCGCCGATGGGCACGCGCAGCCGCCGGGCGATGACGAGGCTTTCCAGAGTGTCCACGAACGGCACCATATAGCCGGGACACGCCCGATCGCGGGGGGTTTTCCGCGCCCGTGCCGAGGGTGCGGCCGGTCAGCGGCGGGGCTGCGCGAGCTCGGCAGCCGGGCCCGCCGCGCGCTCAACGGCCGGTCAGAGGTGGGGGGCCGCTTCGCGCGTACCGCCCGGGCGCAGCACGCCCGCCAGCGCCAGCGCGACCAGGACCCCGGCACCGCCCGCCACCGCGATCGCGGGCCCGGGCGCGATCACCTCTCCGAGCGCCCCGACCAGCGCCGCCCCGGCCGCCTGCCCCGTCATCAGCCCGGACGACTGCAGCCCGAACGCCTGCCCCCGCACCTCCTCGGGCACCGACTCCACGAACCGCCGCTGCAACCCCAGCTGGTACGACAGCCCCGCGGTCGCCACCGCGGCCAGCATGGCGGCCCACGCCATCCCCGGCCCGAGCGCGAACCCCACCCAGGGCACGCCGAGCAGCACCGCCAGCGGAAACGACAGCCGCTCGCGCAGCCCCGGCGCGGCGAACCTGCCCACCGCGAACTCCCCCACCGCCATCCCGCCGGCCGCCGCCGCGAGCACCACCCCGGCCTGCCCCTGCCCGCCCAGATAGGGCACGACCATGGCCTCGGCCCCGGCCAGGAACACGCACGGCAGCCACCCCGCCAGCAGCAGCCCCCGCACCCGCCCATCGGCCAGCAGCCGCCGGTTGACCCGCAGCGTCTGGCGCACCGCGCCCGCCCGCGCCGTGCCCCGGGCGGGCCGGTACGGCAGTCCGGCCCGCAGCACCACGGCGGCCACCGCGGCCAGGCCCGCGGTCGTGGCCAGCGCCCCCGAGGGCCCGGCGACGGCCAGGAACGCGCCCCCGGCCGCCAGCCCGGCGATCTGCGCGCTCGCGGAGGCCACGTTCAGGACCGACCGCCCGAGCACGAACGCGTCGCCGGGCAGCACGTCGGGCAGCATCGCCGCCCGCGCGGCGAAGAAGACCGGCGTGAACAGCCCCGTGACCAGCACCAGCGCCAGCATCGCCCAGACCGGCAACCCCGCGTAGGCCAGCAGCAGGCACGTCACCGCCCTGACCACCTCGCCGGCCACCATCAGCGCCCGCGGCGGCAGCCGGTCGGCCAGCGAGAGCAGCAACAGCCCGCCCACGATGAACGGCAGCCAGCCGGCCATGTACGCGGCGGCCGACAGGCCGGCCGAGCCGGTCCGCTCATAGACCAGCACGGACAAAGCCAGCATCTTGATCGAGTCCCCGCCGACCAGCAGCGCGAAGCTGCCGAACAGGACCCGGAACTCCTTGACGGCGAACACCTCGCCGAACGTCGCCCCATTCACGTCCACGATGGTGCGGACCGGACCGGCGAGCTGGCGACTCTTTCGGATATAACCGAAAGGTGCCCGTAAGAATCGAGGTCACCCCGCAGGACCTGGTGGCCACCAGGTTCGCGATCTCGCCGCTGATCGAGACCATGCACGCGCAGTGGGTGCTGGCGGGCCGGCTGGAGGCGGGCGTCCACGGCCGGTGGGCCGCGCGGTGGCGGGGCACGTACCGGGAGCTCGAACGTGCCCACCCCGTGCTGCGGGCCGCGGACGCGATCAGCGGCAACCGGCGCGGCACGAACGTCGCCTTCATCGCCCCGCCGCCGACGGCGGTGGACGTGCCGTTCGAGGCGGAGCTGGCCGCCATGCGCAGGACGCCGCTGGAGCAGGCGCACGCGGAGATCGCCCGGGCGCTCGCCGGGCGGCCGGCGGCGGGCGGGGTCAGGAAGCTGCTGGCGGGACCGCGGGTGGTAGGGCGGTTCGCCGACGCGTACGAGGCGCTCTGGACGGAGATCGTCTCCCACGACTGGCCGCGCTTCCGCGCGATCCTGCAGCGCGACGTCGCCCATCGGGCGGGACGGCTGGCGGCCTACGGCTGGGCGGCGGCGCTGGAGGACCTCAGCCCGCAGGTCCACTGGCGGCCCCGGGGGCAGATCGAGGTCGAGCTGACCAGCCTCCACGGGCTGCGCCGGCTCGGCGGCAAGGGGCTGCTCTTCCTGCCGTCGGCGTTCACGACCGCCGTCGGCGCCTATCTGGAGGCCGCCTGGCCGTACGCGATGATCTACCCCGCGAGGGGCGCCGCGGCCGTGCCCGCCGCGGCCGACGCCGACCTGTCGGCCCTGATCGGCCGCAGCCGCGCCCGCATCCTCGCCGAGCTGGCCGAGCCCGCCACCACCACCCAGCTCGCGGCCCTGCTCGGGCAGAGCCTGGGCACCACGGGCGGCCATCTGGCGGCGCTGCGCAGGACGGGCCTGATCGCGGGCACCCGCGTCGGCCGCGGCGTCCTGTACGCGCGCACGCCCCTCGGCGACGCCCTGGTCAACGGCTGAGCACACCCTCGCGCAAAAGAGACAAAAGCCACTAAGCATCACCTCGTGCCATATCCAGGTAAATCCTACTGATATAGTCGCTTATGTCACGAGTCCAGTGCGAAGCCCCGGCTTGCTGGACGGCAACCCTCCCACCGCGGCGGGGTGCCCCGGGTGATGACACGGTCGTCGAGCCGAATGGTGCTGCCGGCGGCAAGCGCGGATGTCGAGTCGTGCTGCCCTGCGCCCTTGGCCGGCTGCTCGAAAAGGAAAGGGAAAGATGAAGGGCGGATTCACTCGCCTCGCGGGACTGGGCATGGTGGTCGCGCTGGCGGTCACGGCCTGCGGCGGCGTCGACACGGGCGGCTCTACCGGCGGCTCCACGGGCACCGGCGGCGCGGCGAAGCAGGAGCTCACGGTGACCGCGTTCGCGGGCGCGTGGGGAGAGCTGTTCAAGAAGTCGTTCGTGGAGCCGTTCGAACGCGACACCGGCGCCAAGGTGAATCTCGTCTACGGCGCGAACGCCGAATGGCTCACCAAGCTGCGCGCGGCCGACGGCAAGAACCCGCCGTTCGACGTCATCGCGTTCACGCCGGACGCGTCGCTGCCCGCGGCCTCCGCCGGGCTGCTCCAGCCGCTGGCCACCGACGGGCTCGCGCACTTCAAGGAGCTGGACCCGGTGCTCGCCGGCAAGTCCGCGTACGACGGCAAGCAGTACGGAGTGCCGCTGACCACCGGCTCCACCGGCCTCCTCTACCGCACCGACAAGATCAAGACGCCGCCCGCGGACTGGGCGGACATCTTCGACAAGCAGTACTGCGGCCACGTCGCCCTCCCGCCGCTCACCTACAACCCCGGCCTGGAGTTCTTCTCCGCCCTGGTCACCTCCCAGGGCGGCACGCTGTCCGACCCGGCCGCCGTGGACAAGGCGTTCGACAAGCTCGCGACGCTGAAGGGCTGCGTGTCCTCCTTCCCCGCCAACGCGGGCAACGCCGCCACCGTCATCGAGAACGGCGACGCCTGGATCATGCCCTTCTGGGACGGCCGCGCCTTCGCCATGGCCCAGGCCGGCTCCCCGATCGGCTTCACCTACCCCAAGTCCGGCCCCGTCGGCGCGCTGACCTCGTACTTCATCGCCGCGGGGACGCAGAAGAGCGACCTGGCGAACAAGTTCCTCGACCACCTGACGGCCGCGCAGAACCAGAAGCCGTTCGCCGAGGGCACCTGGTACGCCGCGGGCAACGACTCGATCTCCTACAGCGAGCCGTTCGAGCAGAAGGTGAAGCACGGTCCCGACGTCTTCAAGAAGTTCATCTGGGTGGACTACGCGGTCGCCACCCCGAAGCTGAACGAATGGCAGCAGCGGTGGAACCAGATCTTCGGCTGACCCCGGAAGAAGGCGGCGGGCACGTCGAGATCGAAGGGCTCGCCGCCGGGTACGACGGCGCGCGCGTGCTCGACCTGGACCGGCTGTCGATCCGCAAGGGCGAGTTCCTGTCGATCCTCGGGCCCAGCGGCTGCGGCAAGACGACGCTGCTCAACTGCGTCGCCGGGTTCGTCCAGCCCACGGCCGGGCGGATCGTGATCGACGGCTCCGACGTGACCCGGCGGCCCCCGTACCGGCGGGGCCTGGGCATGGTGTTCCAGAACTACGCGCTCTTCCCGCACATGACCGTGGCCGCCAACGTGGCGTACGGGCTGCGCGTGCGCCGGCTCGACCGGCGGGAGCGGGACGAGCGGGTGCGGGAGGCGCTGAGCCTGGTCGGCCTGGAGGGGTACGCCGGGCGGCGGCCCGGCCGGCTGTCCGGCGGGCAGCAGCAGCGGGTCGCCCTCGCCCGCGCCCTGGCCATCCGGCCCGCCGTGCTGCTGCTGGACGAGCCGCTGTCCAACCTGGACGCCAAGCTGCGCAGGGAGATGCGGGTGGAGCTGCGCGCCATCCAGCGGCGCATCGGCACCACCATGGTCTTCGTCACGCACGACCAGGAGGAGGCGCTCGCGCTGTCCGACCGGGTGGCCGTCATGAACGGCGGCCGGGTCGAGCAGCTCGGCACCCCCGACGAGGTCTACCGGCGGCCGGCGACCCGGTTCGTCGCGCAGTTCATCGGCGCGGCCAACGTGCTGGAGGGCACGGTGACCGGCTCGGGCGCGCTCGACTCCGGCGGGATCGTCGTCGAGTGCGGCCTCCTGTCGCTGCGGCCGGGCGGGCGCGCCGTCGTCGCCGTCCGCCCCGAACGCATCCGCCTGACCACACCGGGCCCAGTGGCCGGCCCAGTGGCCGGCGGCGTGGCCGGGACAGTGGAGTATCGGGCCTTCGCCGGGGACGCCTGGCACGTGGAGGTGCGACTGGCCGACGGGCGCACCCTGAGCGTGCAGGTCGCCGACACCGGCGCGGGCGCCGAGGACCCGCCCGGCGCCGGCACGTCCGTGCTCGCGCACTGGGATCCGGCCGACGTCATCCTCCTGGAAACGGAGGCGCCATGACACGCCGGTGGGCGGGCCTGCCGTACGTCCTGCCGCTCGTCGCCTTCCTGGCCGCGCTGTTCCTGGTCCCCCTCGTTGGGCTGCTGCGGCTCAGCTTCAGCCCCGTCGACGCCTTCAACGCGGCGCTGCCCGGATTCACCTTCGGGCAGTACGCCCGGGTGTTCACCGAGCCGTACTTCTACGGCTCCCTGCTCCGGACCCTGGCCACCGCGCTCCTGGTGGCGGTGCTGTGCGTGACGCTGGCGTACCCGGCCGCGTATTTCCTGGCCCGCCGGCGGCCCGGCGTCGTGCGGACCCTGCTGTTCGTCATCGTGATCTCGCCACTGCTGACCAGCGTGGTCGTACGCACCTACGGATGGGTCGTGCTGCTGTCCGGCAACGGGCTCGTCAACCGGACGCTCGTCGCCTCCGGGCTGCGTGACCAGCCCGCCCAGCTGCTCACCAGCTACCCGGCCGTCGTGGTCGCGGTGACGCACGTGCTGCTGCCGTTCGCGATCATCCCACTCACGACGGCGCTCGGCGGGCTGGACCGCAACCTGCACCGGGCCTCGCAGACGCTCGGAGCCGGGCCGGTCAGGACGTTCCTGCGGGTCACGGTCCCGCTCAGCCTGCCCGGCGCGGTCACCGGCGCCCTCATCGTCTTCGCGCTGGCCATGGGCATCTACATCACGCCGCTGCTGGTCGGCGGGGTGACCCAGCCGCTGACCGGCATCCGGGTCTACGACCAGGTGACGACGGTGTTCGACTACCCGGTGGCGGCGGCGCTGAGCTTCGCGCTGCTCGCGCTGACGGTCGTGTCCACGGGGCTGCTGGCGGGCGTGTTCCGGATCTGGGAGAGGCGCCTTCATGGGTGAGCGGGGTTACGACAGGATCGTGCGGCTGGTGGCCGCGGCCCTGGCGGCGCTGGTGTTCCTGTTCCTGATCGCGCCGCTGGTCGTGCTGGTGACGAGCTCGTTCAACCGGGCGGGCTCAATGGCGTTCCCGCCGTCGGGGCTGTCGCTGCGCTGGTACGCCGAGGTGCTCGGCTCGCCCGACTGGCAGGTCTCGTTCCGGTTGAGCGGCCTGTTGGTGCTCCTGGTGGTGCCGACGACCGTGGTCATCGGGACGCTGGCGGCGTACGGGCTGACGCAGGGGTCGTTCCCCGGGCGGCGGCTGCTGCAGGGGTTCGCGCTGTCGCCGCTGATGGTCCCGGAGATCATCGTCGCGCTCGGCCTGCTCTACTACTTCCACGGCGTCGGCCTCGTCAACTCGGTGACCGGGCTGTGGCCGGCGCACTCGCTGGTGGCGCTGCCGTTCGTGGTGCGGGCGGTCATGGTGAGCGCCGCGCAGCTCGACCCGGCGCTGGAGCGGGCCGCCCTGAGCCTGGGCGCCGGGCGGGTCCGGGTGTTCCTCACGGTGACGCTGCCGCTGCTGCGGCCCGGCATCCTCGCGGGCGCGATCCTCGCCGCGGTCACCTCGCTCGGCGAGGTCGCCGTCACGGCCCTGGTGGCGGGCGCGAACACCACGACGGTGCCGCTGCGCATCTTCTCGGCCGTGCAGTACCAGCTCGACCCGTCGATGGCCGCGGTGTCCACGCTGCTCATGGCGGCGAGCGTGGTGGTGATGGTGGTCGCGGACCGCTTCGCTCGCATTTCGGAGGCCCTATGACAAGCACGGTGACAAGCACGGATACGGCGAGCGCGACCGGCGCGCGGATCGGCATCGACGTCGGGGGAACGTTCACCGACCTCGTGGCCTCCGTGCCGGACCGCGGCCTCGTGGTGCACCACAAGGAGCCGAGCACGCCCGCCGACCCGTCCCTGGCGGTCGCGGACGGGCTGGCGGCCCTCCTCGCCCGCGCGGACCTGCGGCCGGACGAGATCGCGGGCCTCGTCCACGGCACCACGATCGGCCTGAACGCCGTCATCCAGCGGCGCGGCGCGCGCATCGCCCTGGTCGTGACCGAGGGCTACCGCGACATCCTGGAGATCGGCCGCAGCCGCATGCCGTCCTCCTTCGACCTGTACGCGGGCAAGGAGGAGCCCCTCGTCCCCCGCAACCTCATCGTCGAGATCTCCGCCCGGCTGGGCCCGCGTGGCGAACCCGTGGCCGAGCCGGACGCCGCCGAGCTGGACCGCGTCGCCGCGCGGCTGCGGGCAACCGGGGCCGACGCGACGGCGGTCGTGATCCTGCACGGTTACACCGACCCGGCCTTCGAGGAGGGCGTCGCGGCGGGCCTGCGCGAGCGGCTGCCCGCGTTGCCGGTGACGGCCTCGGCGACCGTGTGGCCCGAGGTACGCGAGTACGAGCGTGCCCTGGTGGCCTGCATGAACGCCTACATCCAGCCGCTCATGCGCGACTACTTCGCCCGCCTGGAGAGCCGGGTGCGCGGGCTCGGGGTGTCGGCGCCGATCTTCATCAGCGCCTCCAACGGCGGCTCGATGAGCCTGCACTCGGCCGCCGAGCGGCCCGTCGAGACCGTGCTGTCGGGCCCGGCCGCCGGGGTGGCGGCGGCCGCCCGGCTGGGGGCGGGGGCCATCGTCACCTTCGACATGGGCGGGACCAGCAGCGACATCGCCGTGTCCGTGGACGGGTCGCCCGAACTGGCCACCCACACCACGGTGGGCGGGCTGCCCCTGATCGTGCCGGTCGTGGCCGTGCACGCGATCGGGGCCGGGGGCGGGTCGGTCATCTGGGTGGACGGGCCGGGCGTGCTCAAGGTCGGGCCGGGCAGCGCGGGCGCCGACCCCGGGCCGGCGGCGTACGGCCGGGGCGGCGACCGGCCGACGGTGACGGACTGCTACCTGGCGACCGGGCTGATCGACCCGCGCACGTTCCTCGGCGGCCGGATGCCCCTCGACGCCGATGCCTCGCTCAAGGCCCTGTCGGGCATCGCCGGGGCGGATGCCGCCGGTGACGAGGTGGCCGCGTACCGGGTGGCGGCGTCGGCGTTGCGGGTGGCGACGGCGGGGATGGCGACCGAGCTGCAGAAGATCATGGCGCAGCGCGGGCTCGACCCGCGGCGGTTCGCGCTCGTGCCGTTCGGCGGCGCGGGCCCGACGCACGCCGCCATGCTCGCCGAGGAGGTCGGGATCGCGCACATCGTGGTCCCACCGACCGCCGCCACGTTCTGCGCCCTGGGCGCGGCGGGCGCCGACCTGCGCCGCGACTTCGCCCGCAGCCTGCGCCGCCCCCTGGACGCCGCGAGCGCCACCCGCCTGGCGGGCGTGCTCGCCGAACTGTCCGCCCAGGCCCGGGAGTGGCTGGCCGAGCAGGACGGCGAGGCCCGGCTGCGGGGGCGGCTGTCGTTCGCGGCCGACCTGCGCTACTCCGGCCAGGCGTACGAGCTCCGCGTCGCCCTCGACCCGGACCGCCTCGACGTCGAGGCGGTCTCCGAGGCGTTCCACGCCGAGCACGAGCGCCTGTACGGCTTCCGCGACCCGAGCGCGACCATCGAGCTCGGCACCGCCAGGCTCGGCGTGGTCGGTCCGGCGGCCGAGCTGCCGCCCGCCGCCGTCCCCCCGGGCACGGGCGCGCCCCGTCCCACGGCCAGCAGGCGGGTCCTGCTGGCCGGCGCCTGGCACGACGCCCACGTCCACCTGCGCGACTCCCTCGGCGTGGGGGACGCGTTCGACGGCCCGGCGATCGTCGAGCAGGACGACACCACCGTGGTCGTGCCGCCCGGCTGGTCGGCGGACGTGGACGAGGCCGGCAACCTGCACCTGCGCCGGACGGACGGCGCCCGCAACCCCCGTCGGAAGGCCTGAACGTGCGGCTCGACCCCGTCACCATGGAGATCGTCGGCAACCGGCTCAGCGCCATGACCGAGGAGATGTGCCTCACCCTGCAGCGCACCAGCCGCTCCCTGTACGTCAAGGAGACCGCCGACTTCTGCTGCGCCTTCGCGGGCCTGGACGGCGGCTTCGTCGCCTACCCGCGCGGCATCGGAGTCTCCGGCTTCGTCGGCCTGAACGTGCTGACCACCGTCGAGGCCGCCGGCCCGCTGGAGCCCGGCGATGTGATCATCACCAACGACCCGTACCGCTCCGGCGGCCTGGCCACCCACCTGACGGACATCCAGCTCATCGAGCCGTATTTCCACGAGGGCGAGCTGGTCGGCTACGGCTGGGCGTTCATCCACTGCTCCGACATCGGCGGCCGGGTGCCGAGCAGCCTGTCGCCGGTCAACGACGAGATCTTCCAGGAGGGCCTGCAGATCCCGCCGGTCAAGCTGGTGCGCGCCGGGGAGCCGAGCCGCGACGTGGAGGCGCTGATCTCGGCCAACAGCCGCACCCCCGAGGCGAACCTGGGCGACATCAGGGCCATGCGCGCGGCGCTGCGCACCGGCCGGGAGCGGCTGGCCGGGGTCGTCGCCCAGCACGGCCTGGCCACCGTGCTCGACGCGCAGCGCGACCTGGTCGAGTACACCGCGGGCAAGGCACGCGCCGCCCTGGCCGCGCTCGGCGACGGCACCCACCGCTTCGTGGACTACCTCGACGACGACGCCGTCTCCAGCCTGCCGGTCCGCCTGTCGGTCACCGCGACGCTGCGCGCGGGCGACCTGGACCTCGACTTCACCGGTACGGATCCGCAGGTCGCCGCGGCGTTCAACATCGCGACCCTGGGCCGGCCGCACGCCTGGATCACCACCAGGGTGCTCGCGCTCATCTGCACCCTCGACCCCGGCATCGCGCTCAACGCGGGGCTCATCGCGCCGATCACCGTCACCACGCCCGAGGGCTCGCTGGTCAACCCCGTGCACCCGGCCGCCGTGGGCGTGCGGCACGCCTCGGCCAACCGCGTCAACGACGCCGTCGGCGGCGCGCTCGGGCTGGCCGCCCCGCACGTGCTGCCGGCCGCCTCCAGCGGGCTGGTGGTGCCGGTGGTCGTCGCCGAGCAGCGCGCCGCCGGCCAGAACGTGCAGGTCCTGGAGCCGATGGTGGGCGGTACGGGGGCCCGCGACGGCGCCGACGGGGTGGACGGCCGCGACAGCGGCATCTCCAACCTGTCCAACAACCCGGTCGAGACCGTCGAGACGGAGATCGGGGTCGAGATCCTCAGGTACGGGCTGCGTACCGATTCGGGAGGCGCCGGGCGCTGGCGCGGCGGGTGCGGGCTGGAGCTGACGTTCCGGGTGCGCGGGGAGGGCTCGAAGCTGCTGGCCCGGGGGCTGGAGCGGATGTGCTTCCGCCCGTGGGGCGTGCGCGGCGGCGGCCCGGGCGCGGCCACCGAGCTGATCGTCAATCCGAGCACGGCCCGGGAGCGCAGGCACTTCAAGATCGACGTGCTGCCGCTGGAGCCCGGTGACGTCGTCACGCTGCTGACCTCGGGCGCGGGCGGCTACGGCGACCCGTACACCAGGGATCCGGAGGCGGTGCTGCGGGACGTGGAGCGGGGCGTGGTCTCCCGGGAGGCGGCGGCGCGCGCGTACGGCGTGCTGCTGGCGGAGGCGGACGGCGGCCTGGCCGTGGACGGCCCGGCCACGGCGGACGCCCGCCGCGAGCACCGCCCGGACCGGGGCGCCCACGACGGCGGGGCGGAGCGGCGGGCGTGGGAGTCGGTGTTCGACACCGCCGCCGTCGACCGCCTGGTGGCCGCCCTGTTCCGGCTCCCCGGCCCGGCCCGCACCCCGCGCAGGACGGCCCTCTACACCGCGGTCCTGGCCGGGCTGCCGGCCGGCTTCCCCAGGACAGCCCCCTCCCCCGAGCAGCGCGACGCGGCCCGCCGTACCCTCGTCCAAGAGATCACCGAACTGGAACGGATGTCGGCATGAGCGATCAGGACGCCATCGACGCGATCATGGCCGGGCTCGCGGGCCCGGCGCTCGGCGAGCTCGCCGAGCTGTATCAGGACCTGCACCGGCACCCCGAGCCCGCCTTCGAGGAGGAGCGCACGGCGGGCATCGCCGCCGGGCGGCTGCGGGCGGCCGGGTTCGAGGTCGTCACGGGCCTCGGCGGCACGGGCGTGGCGGGCGTGCTGCGCAACGGCGAGGGCCCCACGGTGGCATTACGGGCCGACATGGACGCGCTGCCGGTGCTGGAGGCCACGGGCCTGCCGTACGCGAGCACCGCCACCACGCCCGACGGGGTGCCGCTCATGCACGCCTGCGGCCACGACATGCACGTGACGTGCCTGAGCGGCGCGGCGCAGCTGCTGGCGGCCGGCCGGGACCGGTGGCGGGGCACGCTCGTGGCGCTGTTCCAGCCGGCGGAGGAGATCGCGGCCGGGGCGCGGGCCATGCTGGACGACGGGCTGTTCGACCGGATCGGCACGCCCGACGTCGTGCTCGGCCAGCACGTCTTCCCCGACCCGGCCGAGACGCTGCTCATCAGCCCCGGCGAGATCCTGGCCGCCGCCGACAGCATGGAGATCCGGCTGTACGGCCAGGGCGGGCACGGCTCGCAGCCGGAGCGGACCGTCGACCCGGTCGTCCTGGCCGCCTCGACCGTCATGCGCCTGCAGACGGTCGTCTCGCGCGAGGTCTCCCCCTTCGAGCGGGCGGTGCTGACGGTGGCCCAGATCCACGCGGGCCACAAGGAGAACATCATCCCCGACGAGGCGTCCATCACGATCAACCTGCGCTCGTTCTCCCCCGAGGTGCGCCGCACCTTGCTGGCGGCCGTGGAGCGCGTGGTCAACGCCGAGGCGGCCGCCTCCGGCGCGCCCCGCCCGCCGGAGATCCGCACGCTCAACGCCTTCCCGCTGACCGTCAACGACGGCGACGCCACGGCCCGGGTGCGCGAGGCGTTCGCCGGCCGGTTCGGCTCCGAGCGGGTGCCGGCCATGGCGCCGCTGATGGGCAGCGAGGACTTCGGCCTGTTCGGCGCCGAGGCGGGCGCGCCGTCGGTCTTCTGGGGCCTCGGCGGCGCCGACCCCGGCCTGTACGCCCGCGCCGAGCGGGAGGGCCGGCTGCGCGAGGACGTCCCCAGCAACCACTCGCCCTTCTTCGCGCCCCAGATCCTCCCCACCCTGCCCATGGGTGTCGAGGCCCTGGTCACCGCCGCCCTGGCCTGGCTGCCGGCGTAACGGACCGAGCCCCGGCACGCCGCCGTGCCGGGGCTCCTCACGCGCTGAAAGTTTCACGTGCTGAGCTGGGCGGACGTCGCCGGGCGAGCGCCTGGCTGGTGCCCGCGTCCGGCCCGATCTACGGTGGCGGTGCCTATCCGGCGCCGGCCGTCCGACGGGTGCCGGAGTGGCGCTCCTGGCGCGACCCCCACGCGAAAGGGACCCCCGATGGCACCTCGGCACCTCCTCCCGGCGCTGGCGCTCGTCGCCGCGGTCACCCTGGCCTCCCCTCCGGCGCACGCGGACACGTTCCGCACCGCGAGCTCGTCCGGCTGGGGACCCAGCTGGTCGGCCGGTCAGGCGAACGCCGAGGCCAACGCCCGCGCGGAGCTGAACCGGCAGGCCGCCCAGGAGGGCGAGGTCTGCCCGAGCGTGTCGGTCACCTCCGCCCACGTCTACACCGCGCCCGACGGCTCGGCCTACGTCTTCAACGCGACCGCGTCGGGCACCTGCGTCCCGCAGCCTCCCGGACCGTCGTACCCGGTGGCGCGCTCGGAGACCCGCCAGGGCAGCGGCGCCACCTCCGGCGCCGCCGTCCAGAACGGCGCCCAGGCCGCCCGGGCGGCGGTGCTCGCGGCCGGCGTCAACTGCGTGAACTGGACGACCACGTCGGCGCTCGTGTGGGCCGCACCCGGCAGCGTCTGGTACATCTACGACGTCACCGTCTCCGCGAACTGCACCGACTGACGCCATGTCCCGTCTCCTGACCCTGCTGGCCGGGCTCTGCCTGGCGCTCACGCTGACCCCCGTCGCCCCGGCGACGGCCGCGCCCGTGACCGTGCCGGTCGGCGCGCAGTTCACCGACACCTCGGGCAACCTGCTGCACGCCCACGGCGGCGGAGTGATCAAGGTCGGCTCGTACTACTACTGGTTCGGGGAGAACCGCAACGCCGACGGCACCTTCCGCTACGTCTCCGCCTACCGCTCGGCCGACCTGCGCACCTGGGAGTTCCGCAACCACGTGCTCACCCAGTCCAGCTCCGCCGAGCTGCAGGTCGCCAACATCGAGCGGCCCAAGGTCGTCTACAACGCCGCCACCGGCCGGTTCGTCATGTGGATGCACAAGGAGAACGGCCGCGACTACGGCGAGGCGCGGGCCGCCGTGGCCGTCTCGAACACGGTGGACGGCGCCTACACCTACCTGCGCAGCTTCCGGCCGCTCGGCCACATGTCGCGCGACATCACCACGTTCGTCGACACCGACGGCACCGGCTACATGATCTCGGCCGCGAACGAGAACTACGACCTGCACGTCTACCGGCTCAGCGCCGACTACACCGACGTGGCCGTGCTGGCGCGCATGTGGGCCGGCGACCACCGGGAGGCGCCGGCGATGTTCAAGCGCGACGGCGTGTACTTCATGCTGACCTCGGCCGCGACCGGCTGGCAGCCCAACCAGGCCCAGTACGCCACCGCCACCAGCATCACCGGCACGTGGAGCTCGTGGCAGAACACCGGCGACTCGCTGACGTTCGGCTCCCAGCCGGCCTACGTGCTGCCGGTGCAGGGCACGTCCGGCACGTCGTACCTGTACCTGGGCGACCGGTGGGCCGGCGCGTGGGGCGGGCCCGTCAACGACTCCCGGTACGTGTGGCTGCCGGTGCGGTTCCCGAGCAGCACGTCCATGAGCCTGACCTACGCGCGCCAGCTCACCGTCGACACGGCCGCCGGCACGATCGCCACGACGGGCACCGGCTACGACCGGCTGACGGTGCGCCACTCCGGCAAGTGCGCCGACGTGCGCGGCGGCTCCACCGCCAACGCGGCCGCGGTCATCCAGTACGCCTGCGGCGGCGGCACGAACCAGCAGTGGCGCATCCAGTCGATCAGCGGCGGCTACGTGCAGGTCGTGGCCCGCAACTCCGGCAAGTGCCTGGACGTCAACGGCGCCTCCACCGCCGACGGGGCGGCGCTCCAGCAGTACACGTGCGGCACCGGCGCCAATCAGCAGTGGACGTTGCAGGACGCGGGCGGCGGCTACCTGCGCCTGGTGGCCAGGCACTCGGGCAAGTGCGCCGACCTGCCCAGCTCCTCGCAGGCCGACGACGTGCAGTTCAAGCAGTATCCCTGCAACGGCGGCCAGAACCAGCAGTTCACCCGCACCTCCCTGTGAGCAGCGCCGGCGCACGAAAGCACCAAGCCACAGAAGAGCACGTCAAGCACCGGTCAATAGCACGACCCCGCCTCTTTCGGCACAATTCGTGACGTTAGAGTGACGTATTGTGAACGAATCGAAGCGTGTGGAAATCACCTGGCCCAGCCTCGGCATCACCGTGGCCGCCGAACTCGATCAGCGCAACCGCGCCCTGGCCCAGTGCCTGTGGGACGCCCTGCCCTACCGCAGCCTGCAGGGGCACGCCCTGGTCGCCGGATATCACCTCTACCACGTCGCACCGGTCCATTCGCTGCTGCACACACCAGCGGAATACAAGGTGGACCGGCGCACCGTGCCCGACGGCACCCTGTTCTGCTCGCGGCTGCAGCATCTCGGCATCAAGTACGGCGAGCTCACCGAGCCCATGACCGCCACCCCGATCGGCCAGGTCGTCCCGGAGGACCTCGACGCCCTGGTCCAGGCCGGCCGCGACGTATGGCACTCCGTCTACACCACCAAGAGGCCCGTCATCGCCGAAGTGCGCCGCGAGGGCGAGCCCAGCGGACACCAGCTTCCGCGCCTGCCCATCGGCGACCCGCAGCTCAACGAGCTGGTCAAGGACGTGCACGCCGAGACCGAGCGCATCTGGCTGGACCCGCCCCGCGAGCTGCTCGACCTGCACGCGGGCCGCATCCCGTCCGGCGCCGGCAGCTACGAGACGGTCCTGACCACGCTGCTGTTCGTCAACGGCGAGACCCGGCCGCTCGGCTACAGCTGCTACGGCGGCCTCGTCCGCGCCGCCCTCGACGGCATGCCGATGCCGTGGCTGCGCCAGATGACCCGCCAGCTCGCGCACACGCCCGCCGAGTTCCTCGGCTACTGCGGCCTCGACACCCTGTGGGGCTTCACCCAGCGTCTGCTGGACGGGCTCGACCGGCTCGACGACCACGAGGACTTCGTCTCCGTCATGGCCCACATGGCCCTCTACTGCAACTGCCTCGGCGGCTGGAACCTGCACCTGTTCCCATGGGAGGCGGGCGAGCACCTGCGCCGCGAGGAGACGCCCGCATGAGCGGTCCGCGGGTAGTGGTCGTCGGCGGCGGCGTGATCGGCCTGTCGATCGCGTTCCACCTGGCCGAGGCCGGCGTCGACACCACGCTGCTGGAGCGGGACACGCTCGGCTCCGGCGCCTCGCGCGCCACCGCCGACGTGGTCCGCTCCTACTTCGCCGGCAACCCGGTCAGCTCGGCGCTGGCCGTGCGCAGCCTCGCGGCCTACCACGCCTTCCCGACCAGGCCGGGGAT
Source organism: Nonomuraea sp. NPDC051941 (assembly GCF_044593615.1). NCBI lineage: Bacteria > Bacillati > Actinomycetota > Actinomycetes > Streptosporangiales > Streptosporangiaceae > Nonomuraea > Nonomuraea sp. NPDC051941. The sequence continues at coordinate 31,569 of NZ_JBIUCF010000071.1, read as the reverse complement.
CGACCTGCCGCTGCGGCAGGTCGGTTACCTGGTGCTGTTCACCGAGGCCGACCAGGTGACCGCGTTCGAGGCCGACCTGCCCGCCCAGCACGCCGCCGGCGTCGACGTGAACCTGATCGGCGCGCAGGAGGCCAGGGAGCGTAACCCGCTCATCGGGGACTTCCCGCTGGTGGCCGCCGCGTACTCGCCGCAGGCCTACATCTCCGACACCACGGCCATCGTCACCGCCTACGCGCAGGCGGCCGAGCAGGCGGGCGCGACGCTGCGTACCGGCTGCCCGGTCACCGCCATCGACACGCGGGCCGGGCTCGTGCGGACCGCCGCCGGCGAGGTCGGCGCCGACGCCATCATCTGCGCCGCCGGCGCCTGGTCGGCCTCGCTCGTCCGCGAGGCCGGCGTGGACCTGCCGCTCACCGAGCCCATCGAGCAGGAGCTGCTCACCACCGACCCGCTGCCGCCGGACACGCCGGACATCCCGGTCACCCTGCACGCCGCCACCGGCCTGCTCGTACGGCTGCGCGGCGACCGGCTGCTCATCGGCATGGGCTACCCGGGGCCCGACCGGGAGGCGTGGCGGCGGCAGGTCGCCGAACGCCTCGCGGCCACGTACCCGAGCCTGGCCGGGCTCGCGCTGCACACCGCCGTCACCGGCCTGCGCGACGCCAGCCCTGACAAGACCGCCTTCATCGGCCACCACCCGGGACCGCCGGCCTTCCTGTACGCGACCGGCTTCTCCGGGCACGGCCTGTGCAACGCGCCCGCCGCCGGGGAGCTGGTCCGCGACCTGTATCTCGACCAGGACCCCGGCTTCGACGTGACCGCGCTGGCCTTGAGCCCGCGCCGCGCGGGATGACCCAACGACAGACGGACGGGAAGACCCATGAGCCAAGAAAGCCGCCTCGATCAGGACACTCTCGACGCTCGGGAACAAGAAGCCGCAGACGGATACGACCCGGACGCCGTCCCAGGGTGCCCACATGCCCGGTTCGTCCTCGACCCGGCCACCCCGAGCCTGCACGCCGACAACGACCGGCTGCGTGCGGCCGGCCCGCTGGTGCCCGTGACGGCCGAGGGCGTGCCCGCCTGGGCCGCCACCCATTACGCCACGCTGCTGACGGTCCTGACCCATCCGAGCCTGTCCAGGGACATCCGCCACTGGGCCACCCGCGACACCTGCCCGGCCGGCACCGCCATCGACCGCATCGTCACCGACACCTCGATGCTCAACGCCGAAGGCGACGACCACCGCCGCCTGCGCACCCCCGTGGCCGGCGCGTTCACCGCGCGCCGGCTCCGGCAGCTGCGCCCCAAGATCGAGGCGCTCACCGAAAGGCTCGTCGACGCCCTCGCCGAGCTGCCGCCTGACGAGCCGGTGGACCTGCGCAGGGAGTTCGCCTACCCGCTGCCGCGCGAGGTCATCTCCGAGCTGATCGGCATCCCGGCCGAGCACCAGGACGCGCTGCACGAGCTCTCCGACGCCGTGGCCCAGGTGTCCGACACGCTCGACGACTCGCCCGACGTACGCCGGGCCCTGCACGAACTGCTCGACCAGATCATCGAGGAGCGCCGGGACACGCCCGGCGAGGACCTCATCACCGACCTGTTCAGGCTGCGCGAGAAGGACGGCGACCGGCTGTCCTCCGACGAGCTGTTCGCCACCATCGAGCTGCTGTTCATCGCCGGGCACGTGACCACCGTCAACCTCATCACCAACGCCATCGGCGCCCTGCTCAACCGGCCTGACCAGCTCGAACTGCTGCGTACCGGCCAGTGCGACTACGGCGCGGCGGTCGAGGAGACGCTGCGCTGGGACTCGCCGATCGCCTACTTCCCGATGCGGTACGCCGTACAGGACATCGAGATCGACGGCGTGCACCTGCGGACCGGCGAGCCCGTGCTGGCCTGCTTCGCCGCCACGGGGCGCGACCCCGGCCAGTTCGGCGAGAACGCCGACCGCTTCGACATCACCAACCCGCCGAGCGCCCACCTGGCCTTCGGGCACGGGCCGCACTTCTGCCTCGGCGCGCCGCTGGCCAGGATCGAGGCGGAGATCGCGCTGCAGGCGCTGTTCGAGGCGTTCCCGGAGATCGCGCCCGCCGCGCGGCCCGAGGACCTGGCCCCGCTGGACACGCTGCTGGGCAACAGCACCCGCAGCATGCCCGTCCTGCTCGGCCCGCGCGCCCGCTGAAGCGCCCCGGACGGGCGGGCCTGCCCGTCCGGGGTCAGCCCACGCTCTCCGCGTGCCGCTCGTAGTGGCGCAGGAACAGCTCCTCCAGCGTCGGCGGCCGGCTCACCAGGCTGCGCACGCCCGCCTCCGCGAGCCGGCGCAGCGCCGGGTCCAGCGCCACGCCGTCCACGCTGAACCGCACCCGCCCGTCACCGGCCCGCAGGTCGTGCACCCCGGGCAGCCCGGCCAGCCCGTCCGCCACCCCGTCCGCCGGGCCCGCCAGCTCGGCCTCGATCGACGTGCGGGTCAGGTGCCGCAGCTCCGCCAGCGTGCCCGTCTCGACCGTGCGGCCGTCCCGGATGATCGTCACCCGGTCGCACAGCGCCTCGACCTCGGACAGGACGTGGCTCGACAGCAGCACCGTACGCCGCGCCCGCTCCTCCCTGACGCACTCCCGGAACACCTCCTCCATCAGCGGGTCCAGGCCGGACGTGGGCTCGTCCAGGATCAGCAGCTCCCCCTCGGAGGCCAGCGCGGCGACCAGGGCCACCTTCTGCCGGTTGCCCTTCGAGTACGTCCGCGCCTTCTTGCGCGGATCCAGGTCGAACCGCTCCAGCAGGTCCGCCTTGCGCCGCGCGTTCAGCCCGCCCCGCAACCGGCCCAGCAGGTCGATCACCTCGCCGCCCGACAGGTACGGCCACAGCGTCACGTCGCCCGGCACGTACGCCAGGCGGCGGTGCAGCTCGCCCGCCTCCGACCACGGATCACCGCCCAGCAGCCGGGCGGTGCCCGAGTCGGCCCGCACCAAGCCCAGCAGGATCCGGATCGTCGTGCTCTTCCCCGCGCCGTTCGGCCCCAGGAAGCCGTGCACCTCGCCGGCCCGCACACCGAGATCGAGCCCGTCCAGCGCCCTGGCCGTCCCGAACGACTTCACCAGCCCCTTCACCACGATGGCGTCACTCATGGTGGTGCTCCTCCAGATTCACGTGGTCGCGCCCCGATCGAGGGCCTTCCTGGCCTCAGCGGCCTCCTCCAGGCTGAGCAGCGGGTGAGAGTAGAGGTCCACGATCACCCGCATCAGCTTGACCTGCCCCTCCGGGCTGGTCAGATCCACACCCATGCCACGCTCGACGTGCTGGCGCAGCACCGTGGCCGACAACGCCATCGCCGCGATCATCGTCGAACGGGACCGGGCGTCCACGTCGGGAGGATCGGGACGGCTCCTGTCGGCCTCGGCGATCCACCCCTCGCCGAGATCCACCATCTCGTCGAACAGCGGCGCCGCCCACCCCTCCGTCAGCGCCCGCGCCAGATAGGGCTGGTACGGGCCCATGACGGCGGCCGGGTTGAGCCCGGCGCCGTAGGGGTCGCTCGCGGCCTGCTCGCTCAGCCTGCGGATCGTCTTCATCAGCTGCTCGTCGCACGCCTCGCGCAGCGCCTGCTTCGAGCCGAAATGATGGCGCACCAGCCCCAGGGACACACCGGCGGTCTCCGCGATGTCGCGGATCGTCGCCCGCTCGAACCCGTGCTCGCCGATGTGCCGCATCGCCGCGTCCCTGATCCGCGCACGCGCCGTGAGATCCTCCGGATCCGGTACGGTCGTCATCCCGTTCCCCTGTATAGCTCGCTGTTCACCTGAAAAGCAGACTATACCCGTGTATAGCAGCCCCGCAACGCAGCCCCCGGCTACGCACAAGCGCCCGTCTCGTTCTACGCTCCAAGCACGACGATCGGAGACAACGCCGTGCCACAGCCCGACCCGGCGCCCACGCGCCTGGCCACCGCCATCCGCCCCTACGACTGGGGCTCGGTGACGGCCCTGCCACAGCTCTTCGGCACCGAGCCCACCGGCCGGCCCCAGGCCGAGCTCTGGATGGGCGCCCACCCCGGCGACCCCTCCACCGTCGGCGGCATCCCGCTCAACGAGCTCATCGCCGACGACCCCGCCGGCACCCTCGGCGAGGCCGCCGCCGCCCGCTTCGGCCCCGCCCTCCCCTACCTGCTCAAGGTCCTGGCCATCGAACGGCCGCTCTCCCTCCAGGTCCACCCCACCACCGAGCAGGCCCAGGCCGGGTTCGCCGACGAGGATGCCCGCGGCGTCCCCATCGACGACCCCGACCGCACGTACAAGGACACCTCGCACAAACCCGAGATGGTCTGCGCGATCACCCCCTTCCACGGCCTGTGCGGCTTCCGCGACCCCGCCGCCACCGCCGCCCTCCTCGACCGTCTCGCCGTGCCGGACCTGACCCCCTGGAGCGACCTGCTCAGAGCGGGCGACCTGCGCACCGTGTTCGCCCAGATGCTCGACGACGCCCACAAGCCGCTGCGCGCCCAGGTCGAGCACGCCCTGCGCGAGTCGGACGACCCCGGCCTGGCCGTCTACGGCGACCTCGCCCGCGCCTGCCCCGGCGACCCCGGCGTCACCGCCGCGCTCCTGCTCCACCACGTCAACCTGGCCCCCGGCCAGGCCCTCTACCTCGGCGCCGGGGTCCCCCACGCCTACCTCGGCGGCATCGGCGTCGAGATCATGGCCAACTCCGACAACGTGCTGCGCTGCGGGCTCACCACCAAGCACATCGACGTGCCCGAGCTCATGCGCGTCGTCGACTTCACACCGTCCGCCCCGCACCTGGTCCGGCCGGAGCAGGACACGCCCGGCGAGCACCGCTACCGGCCGCCGGTCCCCGAGTTCGCCCTCACGCGCTACGACCTCGACAGCCCCCACACGCTGCCCGGAGGTGCGCCCCAGATCGTCGTCTGCATCGACGGGGAGGCCCGCCTGGCCGGCCTGACGCTGCGGCCGGGCGAGTCGGCGTTCATCCCCGCGGCTGCCGCGTCGGTGCCGCTTGCCGGGAAGGGGACGGCGTACCGCGCCGAGCCGGGCGCCTTTACATTGTAGATTCGCTACGACGTTTCGGTCCGGCGTTGAACGTCCCGTTCCTAGGCTCGCCCGCATGAACACTGTGACCATCGAGCCGAGCATCCTGTACTTCGGGACCCCGGTCGTCCTGCTCTCCACCGAGAACCCGGACGGGACGTTCAACCTCGCCCCGATGTCCTCGGCCTGGGCGCTGGGCCAGGTGATCGTGCTGGGGCTGGGCGCCGAGGGGCAGACCGCCCGCAACCTCATGAGCCGCCCGGAGGTGGTCGTCAACCTGCCCGCTCCCCACCAGTGGGAGGCGGTCGAACGGCTGGCGCCCCTCACCGGGCGGCACCCGGTGCCGGCGACCAAGCACGCGGGCTGCCGGTACGAGCCCGGCAAGTTCGCCGCGGCCGGACTGCGGCCCGAGCCGTCCGAGACCGTACGGCCGCCGCGCGTGGCCGAGTGCCCCCTCCAGTTCGAGGCGCGGGCGGAGCGGGTGGGCCACGACGTCTCGGGGTCGTTCGTCATCGCGGAGGCCGTCGTGAGCAGGGTGCACGCGGACCCGCGCATCGTGGTGCCCGGCACCCAGCATGTGGACCCGGGCACGTGGAGCCCGCTCATCTACAACTTCCGCCACTACTTCGGCCTCGGCCCCGAGCTCGGCCACTCCTACCGCAGCCAGACGCCCCGCTAGGGCAGCCTGCGAACCTTGAGCACGCTATCCGTGCGGGCGCCGTGCCGGCCGTCCGGCTCGTCCTGGGCGCGCTCGTACTCCTCGCGGACCTGCACCTCCCACTCCCCCTCGGGCAGCCCGAGAGCGTCCAGGACCTCCTGCGCCGTCGGGAAGTGCACCTCGACGGGCGGGTTGTGCTCCCAGGACGGCCATCCCACGTGCCCGACGACCAGCAGCACCCCGCCGGGGGCGACCGCCGACGCGGCGGCGCGCAGGATCTCCTCGCGCGGCAGGTCCACGAACGAGTGCAGGAAGCAGGCGGAGACGAGGTCGAAGACGCCTTCGGGGAAGGACACGCCCAGGTCGTGGCGCTGCCAGTCGATACGGTCGGCGACGCCCGCCTCCTTGGCGTGCCCGGCGGCGCGTTCGAGCGCCACGCCGGAGACGTCGGCCGCGGTGACCCGCCACCCCCTTCCCGCGAGCCAGATCGCGTCGCCTCCCTCGCCGGACCCCAGGTCCAGCGCCGTGCCGGGCTCGAGGTCCGACACCTCGCGGACGAGCGTCACATTGGGGTTCCCGCTCCAGATCCGGGTCTTCTCGGAGTAACGGGAGTCCCAGTACTCCTCCGGGGCGACATCCATGGCGGCGACGGCGCGGCGGGTCTCCTCGGCGACCAGGTCGGCGTTGATCGCCGCCGCCGCCCGCACACCCGCCGCCGCGGCGCCGATGACCTGCTCGTTCAGGGTGGTCACGTTCCCCGCCACCCACACCCCGGGCACACTGGTGGCGCCCATCGGGTCGGCGGGCACGCGGGTGCCGATCACGTGCCCGGACATCTCCATCTCCTCCGTCTCCAGCCCCAGCGCCGCGAGCAGCCCTGCCTGGGCGGTGAGAAGGCCGGCGGTCGCCAGAGCCTGGCAGGCGACCACGCGCCCGTCGGCGAGCCGCACCCCGGACAGCCTGCCGTCCGTCACCTCCAGGCCCGCCACCTTGCCCTCGACCACGGTGACGCCCCTGGCGGCGAGCTGACGCCGCTGGTCATGGCCGAGCTCGGGCGCGGTGTGCGGGAAGAAGGTCACGTCGGCGCTCCACTGCCGCCACAGCAGCGCCTGGTGAACGGAGAGCGGCCCCGTGCCCAGGATCGCGATTGCCTGGTCGCGCACCTCCCAGCCGTGGCAGTACGGGCAGTGCAGCACGTCCTTGCCCCACCGCTCGGCCAGGCCCGGCACGTCCGGCAGCTCGTCGGTCAGGCCGGTGGTGACCAGCAGCCGGTCCGCCTCGACCGTGGCGCCGTCCGCCAGCACGACGCGGAAGCCCCCGTCATCGAGCCGCTCGGCGGTGGTGACGGTGCCGGTCACGATCTCCCCGCCGTACCCGATCACCTCCTCCCGGCCCACGGCCAGCAGTTCGAGCGGCGAGAGTCCCTCGCGCCCCAGGTACGTGTGCACGCCCTCGGCGGGCGCGTTGCGCGGCCGGCCGGCGTCGACCACCAGCACCCTGCGCCGCGCCCGGCCCAGCGTGAGCGCCCCGCTCAGTCCCGCGGCCCCGCCCCCGACCACCACGACGTCGTACTTCGTGTCCATATCGCCTCTCCTCACGGTGATTCCGATGTCCGACACTGTCCGCGCCCGGCGGCCGATTTGACAAATTTCATTGCCGAAATGGCAAAGTAGGTCGCATGGACGACCTCGACGACGTACTCCAGTCCGTGGGGCCGCGGCTGCGGTCGGTGCGCCAGGAGCGTGGCGAGACGCTGGCGCAGCTGTCCGCGAGCACCGGCATCTCCGTCAGCACCCTGTCCCGCCTGGAGTCGGGTCAGCGCAAACCGACCCTGGAGCTGCTCCTGCTGCTGGCCCGGGCGTACCAGGTGCAGCTCGACGAGCTGATCGACGCGCCGGTGACCGGTGACCCGCGCGTTCATCTGCGCCCCTTCAAACGGCACGGCACGACGTTCATCCCGCTGAGCCGCCGGCCCGGCGGGGTGCAGGCGTACAAGCAGATCTTCCCGCCGCACTGGCCGGGCTACGAGCCGGGGCCGTCGGACCAGAAGGTCCACGAGGGCTACGAGTGGATGTACGTGCTGTCGGGGCGGCTGCGGCTGCTCCTCGGGGAGCACGACGTGATCCTGACGGAGGGGGAGGTGGCGGAGTTCGACACGCGGACGCCGCACGCGTCCGCCAACCCCGGCCCGGAGCCGACCGAGATCCTCGCCCTGTTCGGCCCTCAGGGGGAGCGCATGCACGTCCGCGCCCGCCCGACCGCCCGGTGAGCACCCGGTGCTCTGGTGCATGATGATGCACGTGACCGAGTCGGTGATGCGGTGGGTGCGGCGGCACCGGCCGGACGGCAACCCGCTGCGGCGGCGCTCCGACCGCCTGGAGAGCGCCGTGCTGCTCGTGACGGTGGCCCTCGTCCTGCTCAGCGTGTGGCCCGCGGCGGCGGCGGGGCGGCAGTCGTACGAGCACGCGCTGCCGGCGCTCGGCGACGGGCGCCGGGAGGTGGTGGCGACGTTGCTGGCGGACGCGCCGGTGACGCGCCTGTCGTTCGGGGAGGCGCCCCGGAGCGAGCCGGCCCCGGCGCACTGGACGACGCCGGCCGGGCTGGCGCGTACCGGCCGGGTGATGGCGCCGCCCCTGGCCAAGGCGGGCACGGAGGTGCGGATCTGGGTCGATCCCGGCGGCCGGCGGGTCAGCGCGCCGCCGAGCCCCGGCGACCTGCGGGTCACGGCCGTGGCGACGACGCTGCTGCTGGTGCTGGTGGCGGCGGTGGTCGCGGGGCTGGGGTTCGCGGGCGTCCGGCTGCTGCTCGACCGGGGACGTTACCGCGAGTGGGAGGCCGCCTGGTCGCTGGCCGACGCGCGGTGGCGGCGCCGGCGTTCGTCGTAGCCGCCGGGCCGTCGATTCCGTCCTATACCGAAATCGCATGCCCGGTCAGGGCCCGAGTCAAGGGCCTGCCCAGGTCAAGGGCGGTATTCACCCGAATCGCGGTGATCTCCGGGCGTCTAAGGTGTAGGGGATGGGAAGCGTCACCCGGATGAACGGGGTGCGGGCGCGGGGCGTCCTGCCCGGCCAGGCGGAGCTGGAGCCGCCGCGGCCGGTGCGGGCGCCCCGCTGACGCACTCAGGCGTCGGTTCCGAAGCCGTCGAGCGTCTGGCGCTCCTCCAGGTCGCGCAGCTCCTCGAAGACCGTGATGTGCAGGCCCGCGGGCGCGTCCAGCCGGGCGTTCAGCGACTCCCAGGGCGTGACCGTGGGCGGCGCCACCTCCATCGCACCCGCCGCCACCAGCCGCTCGGTGGTGCCCCGCGCGTCGTCCACCTCGAACGCCACCCGGAGCTTCGGTGCCACCTGCCGTCCCACCTCGACCTCGTCGATCATCTTCTTCTGCGCCGGGTTCGCGATCTCCAGCGTGGCCCTGCCGGCGTCCAGGATCGCCACCCGCGCGCCGTCACCGCCGGAGAACGCGGCCTGCTCGGGAAGGCCCAGCACGTCCCGGTAGAAGGCCAGCGCGGCCTCGTAGTCCTCGGCCTCCACCACCAGCCGGAGCTGCCGTACGGGGCGGTCGTCGGTGGGTGCGCTCATGCGATCTCCTCAGCGGGAATGCGGGCGTTCATCGCCTCGTGCAACCCACCTGCCCCGTCCGTTCATCCCGCTCGCATGGTTCGAGAAACCTCTAAGTGTTTCCGGGAACCCTCGCGTCTCCGGAAGAGTCCTTCATGCAAAGGGGCCGCCTCTGGGGAGGCTGTATGGACGGGGTCTTACACACGGCTGCCATCGTGCTGCTCGCGCTGGTCGTCCTCACAGCGATCCGGACGCAATTCGCGTTGTTCCGTGCCCGTTCCGTCGCGGCGCGCGGGAGCCACCGGCTGAGCGTCTACGAGGCGGCGTTCCTCGCGGGCGGGCCGCGGCGGGTCATCAACGCGGCGCTGGTGTCGCTGGTCTCGCAGGGCGGGGTGCGGGTGTCGAGCGAAGGGCTGGTCACGCCGGTGAAGGGGTTCCGCGTGACCAAGTCGGTGCCGGTCGAGCGGGCGCTCTACCGGCACGTGCGTTCGGGCGGGGGGCCGCACACGACGGCCGAGCTGCGGCACCAGACGGTCCGCGATCACGCGATGCGGCGGCTGGCGACGCCGTTGTGGCGGCAGGGGTTCCTGATGTCGCCGGCCGTCCGGACGCGGTCGCGGCGGCGTACGAGCTGGCTGGCCGTCTTCGCCGGGCTGGCGGCGGTCGTGGCCGTGGTGAGCCTGCTCCGGCGCGCCCCGCCGGCCACGATCGTGATCGCCGGGGCGGCCGCCGTCGTCGGCGTGCTCTGCTTCTTCCTGCTGCGGCGCTCCATGGCGAACCCGGTGACCAGGGCCGGGCGGGCCGCTCTGCGGCAGGCCGAGGTCGATGACCTGGCGGACGGGTCCTGGAAGGTCTCGGACGACGCCGGGGTGGTGGCGCTGCGGGGCCTCACCGAGCTGCCGGACCGGCGGCTGGCCGACTCGCTGGCCCGCGACACGCGGGCCAGGAGCCACCGCGGGGTGCGGACGGCGTGCTGCGCACCCGGTCATTGCGGGTCGTACGGCAGCCCCGCCTACTCCTACGGCGACCCCTCGTACGAGGGCAGGTTCTTCGACTTCGGCGGCCTGTTCGACGGCGGCGGCGGGTCCCACGGCCATGACGGCGGCGGCGGAGGCTGGGGCGGCTCCGACGGTGGAGGCGGCGAGTCCGACGGCGGGGGCGGTGGCGGTGGGTGCGGCGGTGGTGGAAGCCAGTGACGCCGCCGTTCCCGGTCAGCCCCGCCCGTAGCGGTCCTCGGCCCGCCAGAAGTACCAGAACCCGAAGATCAGCGAGAACACCGCCCAGAACACGCACGACAGCCACACCGTCCGTGGCGGGACGTGGCTCCCGATCAGGATGTCGCGCATCCACTCGATGTAGGAGGCCGCCGGGTTCAGGTACATCACCGTCGCCACCCACTCCGGCAGGCGGGCGCTGTTGACGACCTTGTCATGGATGGCGAAGAACACCCCGGACGCGTACAGCCACGTCCGCATGATGAACGGCAGCAACTGGCTGAGGTCCCGCACCGTGGACCCCAGCCGGGCCAGCACCAGCCCCGCCCCGATGTTGAACGACGTCTGCAGCGCCAGCACGATCGGCACCATCAGCCAGAACCACGTGGGGAACTCCCCCGTCACCGTCACGATCACCAGCAGCACCCCCATGGAGATGGTGAGCTGCTGCAGCTCCTGGATCGTGTACGCCAGCGGCAGCGACGCCCGGGGGAAGTGCAGGGCGCGGATCAGCGACAGGTTGCCGGAGATCGACTTGGCGCCCGCGGTGACGGTCCGCTGCGTGTACGTGAACACGAACATCCCGGTGAGCAGGAACGCCGGGTAGTTGTCGATGTTCTTGCTGCCGCCGAGGATGAGGCCGAACATCACGTAGTAGATGGCCGCGTTCAGCAGCGGGGTGAGGATCTGCCAGAGCTGGCCCAGCGCGGACCCCGAGTATTTGGAGACGTTGCGCGAGGTCGCGTACGTCAGGATGAAGTGCCGCCGCTCCCACAGCTGGCGCGTGTAGACGGGCAGTCTCGGGCGCGCGATGGCGGGGCGCAGCCCGTGTCGCCTGGCGAGTTCGGCCAGTGACCCGCTCTCCGGCGGGGCGTTGTCCAGTTGGCTCATGAGCACCTCACTGCGTTGCGGTCCCCGGCCCCGGTCGTGGCGGCGCGCGCCCGTTCCCGTGCCGAGGCTAACCGATCAACCGGCGTCATCGCAGCTAGCGGGCGGTAGCCGTTTCCGTGCGGCGTGTCCGGGGCGGTGTCCTTATCGGGCGATGCAGGGACACACCCTCCCATCCAGCCCCGCGTGGGCCACGGCCCGCCCGCGCAGGAGGCCGGTCGCCATCGCGGCCGCCTCCCGGACCCCCATGGTCATCGTGGCCTGCCTCTCCTGGAACCGGGTCGTCGGGACGGACACCGTGAACGCGCCCGTCGGCGAACCCGTCTCGTCGAAGAAGGGCGCCGACACGCAGCACACGCCCTCGCTGAACTCCTCACGGTCCACCGCGTAGCCCCGCCTGCGCACCCGGGCCAGCTCGACGGTGAGGTGGTCGTGGTCGACGATCGTGCGCGGGGTGACCGCCTCGAGCTCCACTCCCTTGAACATCGCCGCCACCTGGTCCTCCGGCAGGAAGGCGAGCACCGCCTTGCAGGAGGCGCGCGCGTGCATGTGCCCGGTGTAGCCGACGTCGAGCTCGCCGACGCTCATCGCGCGCGGTCCGGAGATGTAGTGCTGCAACGTCAGCGTTCCGTGCTGCCAGCCGGAGATGTAGGACGTCTCATGCGTCCTGTCGTGCAGCCGGGCCAGGATCACCGCCAGCTCGGGCGCCGGTCCCGCCCGGCGCTGGAGGTGCCGGTTCAGCGACGCCGCCCGGTGGCCGACGTCGTACCGGCCGCCGGAAAGGCGCACCACGTAACCGCCGGCCAGCAGCGTGCGCAGGAGGTGGTAGCAGGTGCCGAGCTTGATGCCGAGCTGACGGCTGAGCACCTTCGCGGTGGCGGTGCCGTCCGCGGCGGCCACGGCCTCCAGCACGTGCAGGCCGCGTTCCAGCGTGAGCAGCACGGTCTTCCCACCGGCCTCCGGCTCGCTCATGTCCGCCTCCCTGTCAGGTCCCGCCGGGCGAGGACGCCCGCGGTCTCCATCATGGTGCGCCGGGCCCCGGCCACGTCAGCGGGGCGTGGTCGCGCCGAAGGGGGCGGCCCGATTTTCGATTATCTGAAATTCCGCAGGTGGACGCGTGATCCGGCCGGTCGCCCCCGCCTAGCGTTGTGACGCCCCAGAAACCGGCCCTCCGAGGAGAGACCCGATGATCCGCCGCTGGAATCCCCCCACGCTGGCCCCGCCGATCGGCCAGTACAGTCACCTCGCCTCGGTGCCGGCAGACCATGAGCTGGTGATGATCTCCGGCCAGGTCGGCGCCCTGCCGGACGGCACCCTCGCGGGCCCGGACGCGGAGACCCAGACGCGGCAGATCTTCGCCAACATCGAGCTGCTGCTCGACTCGCTCGGCGCGGGGCCGCAGCACCTGGTGAAGCTGTTCACCCTGGTCGCGGGCGTCGAACACGTCGCGGGCTGCCGCGCGGCGCGGGCGGAGACGTTCGCGAAGTGGTACCCGGACGGCGACTGGCCCGCTCATTCGCTCGCGGTGGTCACGGCCCTGGCCGATCCGGCGCTGACCGTCGAGATCGAGGGCGTGGCCGCCCTGCCCCGCCGATGAGCCCGGAGGACTTCCGAAGGCTCTTCCCCGCGCTGCGCTCAACGGTATGGCTGGACACGCCGGGCGTTCCTCCCGGTGCGGACCCGGTGACCGAGGCCATGCACCAGGCCGTGTCCGACTGGTCCACCGGCGAGCTCGACTGGCACGCCTGGGACGCGGCGGCGGCCCGGGCCCGCGCCCTGTTCGCCCGGCTGATCGGGGTCGAACCCGCCACGGTGTCGGCCCTCGGCTCGCTCTCCGAGGCCGCCGCCACGATCGCCGCGTCCCTGCCGCCCGGCCGGATCGTGGTGGCGGCCGAGGAGTTCCGCAGCAACCTGTTCCCGTGGCTGGCCCGGCACGACGTGGTCGCGGTCCCGGCGCGCGACGGGGAGACCCGGGTGGAGGACCTGATCGCCGCGCTGGACGACGACACCGTCCTGCTCGCCGTCAGCGAGGTGACCAGCAGGGAGGGACAGCGGCTCGACCTGCCCGCCCTGCGGGAGACGACCGACCGCGTGGGCGCGCGGCTGTTCGTCAACCTCACGCAGTCGCTGGGCGCGCTGCGCTACGACCCGGCGGCCGTGCGCCCCGACTACCTCGCCGTACACGGCTACAAGTGGTTGTTGTGCCCGCGTGGCGCGGCCTGGCTCGTCACCCGGCCCGACCGGCTCGGCGGCCTGACGCCGCTCGCGCCGAGCTGGAAGTCCACCAGCCCCCCGCACGGCTACTTCGGCGGCCCCATGCGGTTGGCGGACGATGCCGGCCGGTGCGACACCTCCCCCGCCTGGTTCTCGTGGATCGGTGCCTGCGCGGCCCTTCGCCTGTTCCGCTCGCTGGACGCCGGCCGTGTCGAGCGGCACTGCCTCGATCTCGCCCGGCAGCTCGCCGAGGAGGCGCGAGGGGCCGGCTTCCGGCGGGTGGTGAACGGCCCGCTCTCCCAGATCGTCGTGCTGCGCACCGATCATGCCGACCGCCTCTCCGCGAGGTTGCGCGAACGGGGTGTGCGGGCGACCGCGCTCGGCGACCGCGTGCGGTTCGGTTTTCACTACTTCAACAACGAGGACGACGTACGGACGACGTTGAGCGTCCTCACGGACGGGAGGATCACGCCTTGAGGTAGGCGAGCACGGCCGGCACCAGCCGTTCGGCGATCTCCGCGTTGGAACGCCCCTCGGCCATGAGCCCCGTCACCTCGCGTTCGCGCGGGCCCGCACGAATCGTCATGAACGCCGAGGGGAGGTCGTCACGAGCAAGCGGAAGTGGATCCTGCTGATCGTGGCTGTCGCCGTGGTCATCAACGTCCTGCTGACCATGTGAGTCCGCGGGCGCTTGACCGCCGTGGTCAACGGATGAGCCGGCGCAGCGGGGTCGCGGAGTCGGCGAGTGCGGTCGTACTGGTCGGTGTAGAAGTAGGGCACCTCGTCGTAGGCGGCCTGCCGGCCGAGCATGGCGCGGGCGGCCACGGCGGGCTGGTTGAGCGCGTTGGCCCAGTGCTCGATGCGGATGTGCCCGCCCAGGAGGGGGTGGTAGGCGTTGGCGACGTCGCCGGCGGCGAAGATGTCGGGATCTCCGGTGCGCAGGTCGGCTGTGGTGATGACGCCGTTGTCGACCGGCTGCCCCGCGGCGGCGGCCAGATCGGTCTCCGGGACGGCGCCGATGCCGGCCACCACGGCGTCCGCGTCGATGTGGGTGCCGTCGGCCGGCCGTACGCCGGCCTCGGCGACCGCGGCGAGGCGGGCGCCGAGCCGCAGGTCGACGCCGTGGTCACGGTGCAGGCCGGCGAAGACGGCGCCGATCTCGGGGCCGAGGACGCCGAGCAGCGGCTGCCGCTCCTGCTCCACCACGGTGACCTCGACGCCGGCGGCGCGGGCCGCGGCGGCGGTCTCGAGGCCGACCCAGCCGGCGCCGACGACGGCGATCCTGGTGGCGGCGGACAGCGTGGCACGCAGGCGGTCGGAGTCGTCGACGGTACGCAGGTACAGCACGTTGTCGCGATCGTGGCCGGAGACGGTCAGGCGGCGCGGGCGCGCCCCGCGTCGTGCACGAAGATCTTCTGTCGTTCGCCGCCGTCCTGCAGAAAGCCTTCGACAGCGGGGGCCCGTACGAGGGGTTAGCCGTGGGCTCCGGCCAGCGCGAAGAACTCCTGCCGGGAGCGCGGATCCTCGCGGAGCAGCCCCTGCAGGGCCGACGTCACCGTGCGGGACCCGCGGACCTGCACGCCGCGCATCGACATGCACAGGTGCTCGGCCTCGATCACCACGCCGACGCCCTTGGGGGCCAGGTGCTGCTGCAACCAGTCGGCCACCTGCTTGGTCAGCCGTTCCTGCACCTGCAGATCGCGGGCGAACAGCTCTATGACGCGGGCGAGCTTCGACAACCCCAGGATGCGGTCGCCGGGCAGGTAGCCCACGTGCGCCACGCCCTGGAACGGCAGCAGGTGGTGCTCGCACAGCGACTGCACCGGGATGTCGCGGGCCAGGACGAGCTCGTCGTACCCCTCCTCGTTGGGGAAGGTCGTCAGGTTGAACTCGCGCGGCGCCAGCAACTCGGCATAGGCGTGCGCGACCCGCCTCGGGGTGTCGGCCAGATGCTCGGACTCCGGGTCCCGGCCCAGCGCGATCAGCAGGTCGGTCACCGCCCGTTGCGCGGCCTCAAGATCCACATCGCCGCGTCCCCGGACCACCCGCAGGCGTCGCTGCTGGTGGTCCGGCGACGAACCACCGACCGGCTGCGCCACGGAGTCGTTCATGCCGCCCGCCCGCGATCGTCGGATGCGCAGCGCATCATGAACCCCTCCTTCTATTGACAAGTTTCGCTAACATTAGAAGGTGCCCAGTGATTTAGTCAACAAGAATGGTTTTTAGAATGAGCGAGGTCGACGAGGCATGGCCGGCACGCGTCTCCGCCGTCGCGGCGCTGGACGAGCCGACGCGGCGCCGCTTGTATGAGTTCGTGGTGCGACAGCCCGCGCCGGTGAGCCGCGACCAGGCCGCCGACGCCGTGCAGGCGCCACGCAACACGGTCTCGTTCCACCTGGACAAACTGGTGGCCGAAGGGCTGCTCGAAGCCGTCTACGAACGCCGCACCGGCCGCACCGGCCCCGGCGCCGGCCGCCCGGCCAAGCTTTACCGGCGCGCGCTCGGGCAGATCACGATCTCCCTGCCGGACCGGCGCTACGAAACCGCCGCCCACCTGCTCGCCGACGCTCTCCAGGAGGCGCAGACCTCAGGAGAGCCACCACGCGACGTGCTCGACCGGCGCGCCCGCGAGCTGGGCAGAGAGCTCGGCCGCGAGGCCCGCCCCGCCGATCCCGCACCCGACCCCCGCGCCGCGGTCGTGCCGGCCCTGGAAGCCCTCGGATTCGAGCCCCGCGCCGAGGGAGACAGCATCACCCTCGTCAACTGCCCCTTCCACAACCTGGCCCGGCAGCACACCGAACTGGTCTGCGGCATGAACCTGTGCCTCCTCACCGGCCTCCTCGAAGGCCTCGCCGCGACAGGCGTCACCGCCCGCCTGGAACCCGCCCCCGAACACTGCTGCGTCCGCCTCCACCCGACCGGCCAGACCTCCTGCTGAGACCGGATCTCGCGGCGCCGGGCAGGCGTTCAGGAGGGGGCGACGTTCACGCCCGTCACCGCGAAGCGTTCGACGGTCGCCACGTGGCCGCCGGTGGACGCCACGACGGTCAGCGTCCGCCCCGGGGGCGCCTTGAAGGAGACCCGGGCCGACCACGGCGAGCCGGTCCCGCCGGCGCCCACGCAGCACGACTCTCCCATCGGGGTGGCCGAGCCGGGCCGGCGGACCTGGACCTTGACGCTCTCGTCCACGCCCGTGATCTGACCGCCCACGGTCAGCGGGGACCGCACGGTGGCGCCGTAGCGGGGTCTGGTGAGCGAGAACGAGGTGTCGTCCGTGCCCACCACCTCCCACGGCGCGTCCTCGCCCGAGCCGAACTTCACCAGGTGCACGACGGCCGCCACCAGCGGTCGCGGGCCCTCCTCGGCCTGGTAGGCGACGTGCACCCGCGCGTGGTCGCCCTGCCGGACGGACTTGGCGACCCGGTCGATCTCGGTGAAGCGGAGGAAGTCGCGGGTGAAGGCGAGCGCGGTGCGGCGGGCGTCGAGGTGCCACGCCTCGCGGCCGTCCCTGCGGTACGCCTCCCGCCACGCCATCGCCTCGCCGGGAGTGGAGAACGGCCACAGCGGCTGGTAGCGGCCGGCGACCAGGCCCCCGCGAGGGGCCGGCGTGCCGGTGCCGGGAGGCGTGGTCGTAGGGCTGCCCGGCGGGGTGGTCTCCTCGGATGAGGCCGTCCCGGGGACCGAGCCCCGCGGGTCGCCCACGGCCCCGCAGCCGGCGGTCGCCACCGCGAGCACGATGAGCACCTGTAGGGCTGGCCCGGTGAAGCGTTTCATACGGCACCTCCTGACAGGGGCGATCATGCCCGGCCGGCCACCGAAGTATCCCAGCCCACCGCCTCTGATCAGCAGCGAAACGCCGGGGCGCCAGTATCCCGGCCCACCGCCTCTGATCTGCGGCGAAACGCCGGGGCCACTACATGCCGTGGATGCGCCGGCCCGCGATCTGGTGGGGGACGATGCGGATGTAGAGGCGGCGTTCGCCGCCCGCCCAGGGCGTGACGCCCGAGTCGGCCACCTCCTCCATCTCGTCCGCCGTCACGTGGTGGGCGGGCCCCTGAACCAGGACGCTCCACCCTTCGCGGTTGGCCTCGTCGATCTTGTCGACCTCGAACGCGATCTTGATGTCCACCCCTTCCAGCCCCGAACGCAGGTCCTGGTCCATCGGGCCGCCGGACGCGGTGCGGAAGACGATCACGCCGTGGTGCAGCTTGTAGTTGACGGGCAGCACGGTGGGCCCGCGCGAGCCGCTGAACGCCACCCGCCCGATCCCGCCCGGCGAGATCAGCCGCAGGCACTCCTCCGCGTCCAGCACCTCCATCGTCGGGTTGGCCATGGCGGGGCCGTGCCCGGGCGGGCGGTCCAGGCCGCCGCCCAGCAGCTCGTGCACCGTGGTCTGCAGCGCGTCCGCCAGGCGGTAGAGGGCCCCGGTGTCCGGCATATCGGGATTTTCCTCCAGGTATCTCAGGTAGCCGGCCGACATGGCCGCGCGCTCGGCGACCTGCTCACGGGTCAGGCCGAGGCGTTCGCGGCAGTGGATGAGGCGGCGTCCGAGATCTCCGGTGCCAGTCATGATCGTTTCTCCTCGCGTGTGGCTACGGCGCGCGGTGCCGTTCACGCGTGCCTCGTGGTGGCCGGCGTCGATGAAGAGCCGGCCTCCGCGGTAGCGGACCGGCGTCGAACGACGGCGCGCGGCGCACGGGCCCGAGCGCGCCGTTCATGGCCGTCCCACCGGAACGCGGCCGGAGACGTCCGTGTCGGCCAGATCGGCGACCACGACGTCCGCCCCGGCGGCCAGCATCGCCCGGGCACCGGTCCCCGCGGCGGCCCGCGGCCCGTCCCCCGGCACCCCGGCCCCGCTCCTGTCCACCCCGACGACCAGGCCGAACCCGCCCTTCCGCGCGGCCTCGACGCCCGGCAGCGCGTCCTCCACGATCGCCACCACCCCGGGAGCCAGCTCCAGGCGGCGCGCGGCCTCCAGGAACAGCGCGGGATCCGGCTTGCCGGGCAGCCCCAGCTCGGCGGCGTCCTCCCCGCCGACCACCACGTCGAACAGGTGCAGCAGGCCCGCCGACGACACCACCGCCCGGCAGTGCCTGCTGGCCGAGACGACGCCGGTGCGGCAGCCGCGCTGGCGCAGCTCGTGCAGCAATGCGACGGTGGAGGGGAAGGCGGCCACGCCGTGGTGCGCGATCGCCTCCACGAACAGCGCGTCCTTGGCCAGCCCCAGCCCGTGTACGGTCTCCGCCCCCGGCTCGTCCTGCGGACCGCCCTCGGGGATCGAGATGCCGCGCGAGGCCAGGAACGTGCGCACCCCGTCCAGCCGGGGCCGCCCGTCCACGAAGGCCAGGTAGTCGGCGCGCACGTCGAACGGCGCGGAGCGGCCCCGCAGGAACGCGTCGAACACGTGCTTCCACGCGGCGGCGTGCACCCGCGCCGTGTCGGTGACCACCCCGTCGGTGTCGAAGACGACCGCCCGGAGCGTGGTCAGGTCGAAGGTGGCCATATCCAGCACGCTACCCACGCTCGCGGCGCCCAGCCGTGCCGCCTGACCAGGCACGACACGCCCTCCAGTCCGGCGTCCTCACGGGCACCCCGTGGCGGCGAAGGCGAGGAACTGGGTCATCTCGCCCTGGTCGAAGTTGTCGTCCGAGCCGATCACCAGCGTGCACGACCCGTCGGCCAGGCGCGGCCCCCAGGCCAGGCTCTCGAGGTTCTGGACCGGGGGCCGGAAGGAGCCGAGGTCGTAGACCAGCCGCTTGGTCACCGGCCGATACGGTCTGCCCTGCGCAAGATCGTCCCTGGTCAGCACGTTCGTGGCGCCGCGCAGGTCGATCTCGTAGAGCTTGACCCGGTAGTTGACGCCCTGGATCCAGGACCGTTCCAGCGCGAGATAGCGGTCATCGTCGATGGCCCGGATCTCCGAGACCCCGCTGTCGGCGTCCCCGTCGGGCGGGATCGGCGCGGTGGGCAGGGGGTCCAGCGGGTAGGCGTACTGGGCGCGCGCGATGCCCATGCGGTTCCACACGGTCAGGCGCGCGGGCGCGCCACGCGCCACCGAGGGAACGGGTCCGTCCTCGTGGCGCGGGCCCTCGGTGACGGCGGTGATGCCGCTTTCCGTGACCGCCACCCCTTCGAAGCCGAAATTACGCCTGGGCCCTCTTTCGGTGTCCGTCAGCCGCAAATTCGGCGGCACCCGCAATTCTCCGGCATTACGTCCTTGAAGGTCAGTCGTGTGCACCGCGGCGGCGGAAATCGGAATGGCCTGATTGGCGCTGTCCGGCCGGTCACCCTCGTCTCCCCATATCAGCCGCCCGCTCCACCGGTCGTATCTGATCGACTCGGGGTCGGCCGAGCCCGGCTGGCCGTACGCCGCGTACGGCGTGCCGTCGGCCCTGGTCAGCATCCTGACCCCGGTCAGCCGCACGCCGACGAACTCCCCTGTGTCCCGGTCGAAGTCCAGTTGCCCCGTGTAGAAGCGGGCGGGGTTGTAGCGCCGGCGGTCGTCGGAGACGAAGTACCAGGTGCCGGTGCCGGGATCGCGGTCGATCCCCGACAGCCCGCCCACCGTGGTGTCCTCGAACTTCAGCAGGTGCGCCAGCCGCTGCTCCCCGAGGAAGCGCGTGATCCGCACGGGATCCCGCTGCGCCGCCGACGCCGGAGGGGCGGCGCTCGCCACCACCGTGAAAGCGACGGCGATGTGCATGATTCGCCGCGAACGAGCCATCTGACCCCCGTAATTCGATGCCGAACCGACGGAGAAAATGAAAGCGCGGATCAGAGGCGAAGTCCACGGACAAATAACAGCACGCCGCCCATCAAAAGGGGCAAATCACTTCAAGAAAGCCGTTCAGGCGTCCCGCAAAGAGACGGCCACGCCGTCGAGGAGGAGCCGCAGCCCGTGCGCGAACGCCTCCTCGCTCGTGGGGGCCCCGCCCTCGCGCACGCCCGCGACCGTGAGGGGGTAGTCGGCGTACGCGTCCAGGTCCCGGGCCTGGCCCCGCTCCCGGCGTTCGCGCTGGGCCTGCTCGTTGAGCACGAAGCCGAGGGTGTAGTGGCTGACGGACCCGATGGCGTGCAGGCCCTGGCCGGGCGTGAACCCCAGCCCGACCAGGGTCTTCAGCTCCTCCTCGAACCCCCGCGCCACGCTCGCTCCCGGATCGCTCCCGGTGACCAGCCGCGCCCCGTCACGGTGGCTCAGCAGCGTGCGCCGGTAGCGGTGGGCGCGCCGGGTCAGCCACTCCCGCCAGGTCTCGCCCTCGCCGGGCCCGCCCATCTCGGGGGCGAGCAGCTCGCGCGCCATCTCGTCCAGCAGTTCCTGCTTGTTGCGGAAGTGCCAGTAGAGGGCCGGGTTCTGCACGCCGAGGCGGGCGGCGAGGCGGCGTACCGACAGCCCGTCCAGGCCCACCTCGTCGAGCAGTTCCAGCGCGGCGCGCACGACCGTGTCCCGCGCCAGTCCCTTCTGTGCCATCGCGGGACACCTTAACATCGCTAAGGGCGCGTCCCGATCACTGCGGTGGCGTCCAGCTCGTGCGAGCTCGCCACCCGGGCGGCAAGCCCCGCCCGGGCGACGGCCTCGGCGGTGGCGGCGGCCTGCCGCTCGCTGGTCTCGACCAGGAGGTGGCCGCCGGGGGCGAGCCAGCGCGGCGCGCCCGCGATCACCCGCCGCACGACGTCGAGCCCGTCGCCGCCGCCGTCGAGGGCCACGAGCGGCTCGTGCAGCCGGGCCTCGGGGGGCAGCAGGTCGATGGAGGACGAGGGCACGTACGGAGGGCTCGCGATCAGGATGTCCACCCGGCCCAGCAGCGAGGCGGGCAACGGCTCGTACAGGTCGCCCTGGTAGACCTGGCCCGCGAGCGCGCCGCCCGACAGGAGGGGCACGGCGGCGAGGTTGCGGCGGGCGCACCGCACGGCGGCGGGGTCGAGGTCGGCGGCGTGCAGCTCGGCCTCCCCCAGCCCCGCGGTCAGCGCCGCCCCCGCCGCGCCACTGCCGCAGCACAGGTCGAGGAGGACCGGCGGACCCGCGACGCGGCGGGCCAGCGCGACGGCCTGGCCGATGAGGAACTCGGTGCGCGGCCTGGGCACGAACACCCCCGGCTCCACGACCATCCGCAGGCCGCAGAACTCCGCCCAGCCGAGGACGTGCTGGAGGGGTTCGCCGGCGACGCGGCGCTCCACCATCGCGGCGAGCTCCGCGGGGGTGCGGGCGGTGGAGACGAGCAGCTCGGCCTCGTCCTCGGCGAACACGCAGCCGGCGGCGCGCAGCCTGGCGACGACGGCGGGGGTGGGGACGGCTGAAGGGACAGATGACGAAAAAACCGACATGAGAGCCTTTCGGGATGCCGATGGGCGCTCCCGTGGTCACCTAATCCTGATCATGGGGAGGGAGCACCCGGCCTGCTACAGCGTTGATGGGTCTCACCTCCTAGGGACGATCTGGCCGCGAGCGTACCAGAGCTTTCTCGCGGCGCCCGAGGCGGGATCCCCGGCTCCCGATAGGGTCTGGATCACGACCCCGCGACCTCCTGGGAGAGCGTCATGAGCATCGCCCCGTACACCGTGACCGATCCCGTGGCCGAGCACGGCGAAGGGCCCGTGTGGTCAAGCCGGTGGGGCGGGCTGCGGTGGGTGGACATGCTGGCCGGCGACGTGCTGACGCTCGACCCGCAGGGCGGGGTGCGCCGCCGCCACGTGGGCAAGGTGGCCGCCGCGCTGCGGCCGCGCGCGTCGGGCGGCTACGTGGTCGCGGGCGAGCGCGAGCTGCTGCTGTCCGACGGCGACGATCTGGACGCCCCGCTGCGCTCCCTGGGCGAGGCGTGGAGCGACCCCGGGGTCCGCATGAACGACGGCGGCTGCGACCCCGACGGCCGCTTCTACATCGGCAGCATGGCCTACGACGAGACCCCGGGGGGCGGGTCGTTCTACGTGGCCGGGCCCGGCGGCGACCTGCGGGTGGTGCTGCCGGGGGTGACGATCTCGAACGGGTTCGACTTCAGCCCGGACGGCTCCCTGGCCTACTACGCCGACACCACGACCGGCCGGGTGGACGTGCTCGACTACGACCCGGAGAGCGGGCTGAGCGGGCGCCGCCCGTTCGCGGTCATCGACCCGGAGCAAGGGGCTCCCGACGGGCTGACCGTCGACGCCGAGGGCGGGGTCTGGGTGGCGCTGTGGGAGGGCGCGGCCGTGCGCCGCTACGACGCGAGCGGCCGGCTCGACGCCGTCGTCAGCCTGCCGGTACGGAGGGTCACGGCGGTGACGTTCGGCGGCGAGGGCCTCGACCGACTGTTCATCACCACCTCCGCGCTCGGCGTGGACCGGGCGGAGCAGCCGGACGCGGGCGCCGTCTTCGCCGCCGATCCCGGCGTCCAGGGGCGGCCGGTCCTCCTCACTACCTTGTGAGGTGCTAACCTAAGCCATCTAGGAAGATAACTAGATGGCTTAGGTTCAGGAGGTGGCCATGGCCCGTGCCGGGCTGACGGCGGACCGGGTGACCGAGGCGGCCGCGGAGCTGGCCGACGAGGTCGGGTTCGACAACATCACCGTGTCCGCGCTGGCACGCCGGTTCGGGGTGGCGGACGCGAGCCTGTACTCGCACGTCAAGAACCTCAAGGACCTGCGGGTCCGGGTGGCGATCCTGGCCGCCCGCGACCTGGCCGACCGGCTCGCCGACGCGACGGCGGGGCGGGCGGGCAAGGAGTCGCTGGCGGGGTTCGCCAGTGCGTGGCGCGAGTTCGCGCGGACCCGGCCCGGCCGCTACCAGGCCACCCAGATGCCCCTGGACGCGGCCGTGGTGGCCGAGTCCGCGGGGCATCTGCGGATCATGTCCATCACGTACGCGCACCTGAGCGCGTACGGGCTGCCGGAGCCGGACCTGACCGACGCCATCCGCCTGCTGCGCAGCACGTACCAGGGATTCTTCAGCCTGGAGGCGAGCGCCGGGTTCAACCACCCGCGCGACCTCCAGGACACCTGGACGAAGATCCTCGACGTGCTCGACGTCGCGCTGAGGCACTGGCCGAGCAACCCCCAAGGAAACGATCATGAATCCCCTCACTGAGAGCGACATCCGCGCGTCCTTCGTCAACTGCTCCAAGGGCGAGGCCCGCCGGCTCGGCCTCCCGCGCGACCTGTCCGAGTCCCCCTGGACCGACCTCGACTTCCTGGGCTGGCGTGACCCGGGGGCACCCGAGCGGGCGTACCTGGTGGCCGAGCGCGACGGCCGGGCGGTCGGTGTGGCGCTGCGCCTGGCGCAGGAGGTGCGCAGGAGCTTCACGAAGTCCACGCTGTGCTCGGTCTGCGTGACGCCGCACTCGGGCACCGGGGTGGCGCTGTTCACCGCGCCCAGGACCGGGGCGGCGGGCCGGCAGGGCAACACGGTCGGCGCCTACATGTGCGCGGACCTGGCCTGCTCCCTCTACGTCCGCGACAAGAAGCGGACGGAGTTGGGCACCCGCTTCGAGTCGCTCACCGTGGAGGAGCGGATCGTGCGGGCCGCCGCCAACCTGGACGGGTTCCTGGAGCGGGTGCTCGACGGCAACCTGAGGTGACGCGGCTCGGCGGCGGCCAGGCAACGGTGGCCTGAGGTGACGTGGCTTGGCGGGGGCGACGTCCAGCGCGCGTCCGTGGACGGGAAGGGCCGTCCGCGGCGCCGTCCCGGCGCTCTGTGAGGCGCCGGTGCGGGCGTCGCCCATGGCTTGGACAGCGTTTGCCCGCCCGGCGGTTCCATCGAAACGCCGAGCAACCCGCATCCGCGTCAACCCAGCAGCTCAGGCGTGTGATCCTTGAGCGTGTCCAGGAAGGCGGCCGCCAGCCGGCTCCGGTGACCGCGCCTCCTCCGTACGGCGACCACGGGCAGGCCCGCGTCCATGCTCTCCACCTCGATCGCCCGCAGGCTGCCGATGCGCAGCTCCTCCCGGACGCTGCCGGTGGGCATGAGCGCGACGCCCAGCCCGGCCTCGACCAGCCTGCGCTGCGCGGTGAGGCTGTCGATCCTGGTGATCGCGGGTTCGGCCAGCCCGGACGCGAGCAGCAGGCGTTCGAGAAGGTGGCCGAAGGAGTCGGACTGACCCCGCTCGGGCGGGAAGCCGAGCCACCGCTCCCCCTGGAACGCCCGCAGGTCGGGCAGGCGGCGGGCGGTGACCGGGTGGGAGGCGGGCACCACGACCAGGAGCTTCTCCACGCCCAGCGGGATCGACTCCAGCTTGGGGTCGGCGTCGGAGAAGTAGCGAAGGCCCAGGGACGCCTCGCCGCCGCGTACGAGCGCGCTCACCTCGCGGCTGGTCGCGGTGCGCAGCTCGACTGAGGCGTCGGGGAACTCCGCCTCGAAGGCGCGCAGCGCCCGGACGATGTGCGAGTCGGCCAGGGTGCCGACGATGGCCAGACTGAGGGCCTGCGCCTCGGCGGGCTCCCGCGACAGGTCCCGTACGGCCCGCTCGCCGTCGCGCATCGCGGCGAGGGCCGCCTCGGCGTACGGCAGCAGCGCCCGTCCCGCCTCGGTGAGCACCACTCGGCGACCGGCCCGCTCGAACAGCGCCGCGCCCAGCGAGCGCTCCAGCTCCCTGATCCGGCGGCTGATCGCGGGCTGGGACCGGTCGAGCCTCCTGGACGCCTCCGTGAACCCGCCTGACTGGGCGATGCACACGAACGCCTCAAGCTCTTCCACTGTCACGATCCATCAGTATTCCTGATGTCAAATGTCAGATCTATGCATTTGACGGATCGCAAGGGCGGCGACGACAGTGGGCTCATGACCGATCAGATGACCAGGGCCACCCGGTTCCGGGCTCTCCACGAGCGGCCGGAGCCCTTCCTGCTGCCCAACCCGTGGGACGCCGGAACGGCGCGGCTGCTGGCCGGCCTCGGCTTCGAGGCGATCGCCACCACGAGCCTCGGCGTGGCCAACATGCTCGGCCGCACCCGGGCGAGCCGGCAGGACGTCCTCGACAACTGCCGCCTCATCAGCGAGGCAACGCCGCTGCCCGTGAACGCCGACCTCGAGAACGGCTACGCCGACGAGCCCGCCGAGGCGGCCAGGATGATCGAGGACGCCTGCGCGTACGGCGCCGTCGGAGCGTCCATCGAGGACGCGACGGGTGACCCCCGGACGCCGATCTACGACTTCGGGCTCGCCGTCGAGCGGATCCACGCGGCCGTCGAGGTCGCCCGCGGCCTGCCCGTCCCGCTCGTCCTGACCGCCAGGGCCGAGAACCTCCTGTACGGCGTCGCCGATCTGGACGACACGATCAGGCGATTGCAGGCGTTCGAGGCGGCGGGCGCCGACGTCCTGTACGCGCCGGGCCTGCGCACGCTCGACCAGATGCGCGCGGTCGTCTCCTCCGTCGGCAGGCCGGTCAACGTCGTGATGGGCTTCGCCGACCCTTCGATCACGCTGGAGCAGCTCGCCGAGATCGGCGTGCGCCGGGTGAGCATCGGAGGCGCGCTCTCCCGGCTCGCCCTGCGGTCATTCCTGGACGGAGCCCGGCAGATGCGGGCGGGCCGGTTCGGGTTCGTCACCGAGATGGCCTCGATCTCCGAGCTCCACGAGGCATTCGCCCCGCCGCCCGAGTAGATCGCCGCGACCCGAGCTTCCCGAGAACCGTCGCCCGAGCAGGTCACCGATGCGCGGGCTCACCGGGAGAGCAGCCACCGCCAGCGTGGCAGCTCCAGCACCGCGGTGACCACGGCCAGCACCGACACCGCCACGGCCACGACGACGGGCCAGGCGATCCACGCCGCTGCCACCGCGGCCACGAGCTGCAGCAGGACCAGCGCGATCGTCACCGGCCCCGGCACCGCGATGATCACGTTCCGTTTGTCGCCCGGCGTCGAGAACAGCGTGGGCAGGCCGATCAGCACGACGACCGACAGCACGGCCAGCGGCACGGAGTACGGGGCGAGGGCCCACGGGGTCGCGACCCAGGCGATCAGCTCGGTGGCGAACCGGAACGCGGAGGCGACGCGGTCGTCCGGGCGCGGGGTGGAGGGCATGCGCGCAATCTACCGGGTGCGCCTCGCGTGATCCGCGGCGGCCTCCGACGTCAGCCGACCACGACCCGCACCTGGGCGAGGTCGCCGATGCGCGCGGCCGGTCTCGACCCGGTCTTCGACTTCGGGGACGTGCTCGTGGCCGCGTTCCGCCGCCTGACCGCCCAGAACCGGGTGGAGGCCCGCCATCTCATCCTCCACTCGGACGCCGGCCTCCGATCAGGGGGCCATCGTGGCCTCCATGAAGCTGATCGAGCCGGGGTCCCGGGGATCGCCGTGGATCTCCTCGCCCGCGAAGACCACGAACTGGTGCCACCAGCCGCTCAGCTGCCCGGCCGGGAACTTGGCGGCCGTCCAGGGCTTGGCGTCGGCGAAGACGTACTCGGCCCAGGGGTTGGCCGGGTTCGGCGGAGCGGCGAAGTAGGCGGAGCCGGCCTTGGGCCAGACGACGGCCTGGCCGCCCTGCCCGCGCACGGCCGCGAGGAATTCGGCCGACGGCGGGTGGCCCATCGCGTACGGGCTCCACACGACGCGCGCCTGCAGCCCCGGGCGGCGCGCCGCGGCGCGGGCCTTGGCGGTGTCCAGGAGGCGGGCCTGGCCGCGGTCGTCGAAGCGTACGGTGTCGAAGACCAGCGCCCGGGCCACACCGGCGCGGTTGCCGGGGTCGTTCAGCAGCTCCCACAGCGCGTGGCCCCCGCTGCTGTACGCGCCGACCCACGTGTCCTGGGCCACCCGCAGCGTCCCCGTGGCGGGCGCGGCCGCGCCGGGCTGGGGCGGCTGCGGCGGGGCGATCTCGCCCGCCTCCAGCAGCTGCTGGCCGGGCCCGCCGAACCCACCCCTGGTCCACAGCAGCCGGATCGCGGCCGACAGGCGCGCGGTGTTGCCCGGCCCGACGTTGCCGCCGTAGCAGTAGCCGGGGCTGCTCTTCTCCGGCACCGGCAGCAGCAGCACCCGCAGGGAGCGGGTCTCGGACACGAGCTTGGGCGCGGTCCTGTCCAGGGCGTAGTCCATGCCGCACGGCAGGAAGGAGTAGGCGTTGAGGGGGTGGTCGGCGTCGGGGCTGTGGTCGATGAGCTGGTGCCAGTCGGGCAGCCCGGTGATCTTGGCCTTGCCGGTCCTGGTGTGGCCCTGGAGCAGGTAGCGGCAGAGGTTGCGCAGGCCGGTGGTGGCGTGGGCAGGAGCGGTGAGCACGTCCGGCCAGGTGGCGGGGTAGGCGTAGGCGCTCCCGATGGGCCGCAGGAACAGGTAGCCGCCGACCGAGGTCTCGCCGGGCAGCTCGCGTACGGGCGGCAGGCTAGCGAACCACAGCATGGGCGTGGCGCGGGTGTTGAGCAGCACCCGCAGCCGCTCGGGCCGGTCGTTGCAGGTCGGCTCCAGGTACCAGGGGTTGAAGCCCTCCTCGTGGTTGTTCCGGCACACCCGGAAGTGCAGGGCCCACCACAGGTTGGTGGCATCCAGGAACTCGGTGTCGATCTCGGGGGTGTCCTTGGCCGCCATGCGCAGCAGCGGATGGCGGCCGAAGAAGGAACGCATCATGCCGCTCGGCCGCGTGCTCGGCACCTCCTGCAGCACCTCGCCGCCTCCGCCGCGCCGCCTGAGCTGTACGGCGAAGCGGTCGATCCGGTAGGCGTCCGGAACGAGCACCCCGGCCCTGGCCACGGTCAGCCGCTGGACCACGGACAGCGCCTCCTCGTCCTGGCCGCCGGCCCGCAGCCGCACGGAGAAGGTCAGCCGCAGCCCCGCCGCCGTGTCGGGGACGGTGAAGGCGGCCGACACCTCCCCCGGCGCCCCCGCCGGCGGGCACGGGTGCCCGGCCGACGGGTCGGCCCAGCGCGCCAGCTCGGCGGCGTCGAGCGCCTGCAGCTCCACCCGCACCGCGCCGCGCAGCAGGGGGTGGGCGGCCTCGCCGGGCCGCCGCCACCTGACGGTCGTCGTGAAGGCCATGTCAGAGCTGCTGCCCGGTCTTGGGGTCGTACCGGACCTCCACCGCCACCACCTGGTCGGTCGGCAGGACCTCCACCCACTGGTCGAACACCTCGTACGGCGCCGCCGGCCGGAACCCGCCCTCCAGCGGGTCGAACCCGGTCTCGAAGACCTCCTCGGTGGCCAGCGTCCTCGTGATGTCGGTGTTGGCCGCCTGGAGCTCGGCCGCGAGGAGTTCGAGGACCTGGCCCACCGTCTTGTTCTGGTAGGCGGGCGGGTCACCCGGCTGCACCGGGTACGGCAGCCCGAGCCCCGCCTCGCCCTCGACGTGCGCCTGGGCCAGCCATCTGAGCGCCTCCACCTCGTGCCCCGGCCGCACCGGCAGGACCGCCTTGGCCCAGGCCGCGTTGAGGAACTCGTTGCGCCGCTCGTCGCCGTCCTCCTGGATCAGCCAGCCGAGCGAGCTGCCCAGCGGGGCGGGCTGGGTCTCCTCGGTGACCAGGTAGTTGACCCGCCATTCCGGCACGGTGTGCAGCTGCTCGTCCAGGGCGTTGCTCGCGTCGGTGTGGGCGTACCAGGTGAGCACGGTCTGCCCGCCGAGCACGCCGGGATTCTCCATGTCCCAGGGCGGCGGCGGGACCGGATATTTGCCGACGCTGCCCTGGCTCGGCGGGGGCACGTCGATGGGCCGCCAGTAGTCGGGTGCGACGAAGTACAGCATCTCGTCCACGTCGAAGATCTGCCGGATCAGCTCGGAGCCGAGGTGGTCGTCGTCGAAGAGCCGCAACTGGCGGATCAGGTGGGCGTAGACCGTCTGGCGCTCCTCGTCGCGCAGGTCCTGCGAGGGCCGCGGGCGGATGCCGCTGACCAGCCGCAGCCGGTCGCGCACGGCGTGCCCGTACGCCTCGTGCTGGAGCGCGGCCACCCGGCGGTCGTAGGCGGTCTGGGCTGCCTGGTTGGCGACGTCCACGGCGTGCTTGGCCTCGGGCGTCGGCTCGTAGACCATGATCGCGTCGAACGGCATGAACTTGCGGCCCTCGAAGTTGGCGTACGTGAGCCGGACCTTCAGCACGTTGGCCGCGGGGTCGGGGTTGACGCCGAGGTCGGCGGCGTCGGTGGTGAACCTGACCTGCGCGCCGTGGAAGTCGAGCATGCCGATCTTCTTGAGCGTGGTCCCCGGCGGCGGGGGCGGCAGCGGGAAGTCGAAGCGGAACTCGATGATGTCGTTCGCGCCCACGTCGGGGCGGAAGATGCCGTGGTTCATGTTCTCGTTGGAGGTCTGGTAGGTGTTCTCCGCCTCGTCGTCGGCGCCCTGGTAGAGCACGAACGGCACGGCGAGGTGGTAGGTGACCTGCTGCTCCGCCGGATACGGCCTGACCTCGGGCTTGGGCACCGCGGTGAGGTCGGGGGCGGTGACGACGTGCACCAGCTCGCCGAGGCCGAGCGAGCGGCCGGGCGCGTCGAGGTAGACCTGCCAGCTCAGCCGCGCCCCGATGTGCTGCACCTGGACGCCGATCTTGCGCATCTTGCGCCGCAGCTCGTAGTTGACCAGCTCGTTCGTGGTGTTCTGCACGACGTAGCGGCGGCTGGAGGTGTCGGTGGTCTCGGTGACCGTCTTGAACGTCGTCTTGAAGTTCCGTTTGATCTCGCTGGTGGTCTTGGAGCTCTGCGTGCGGGTGTGCTTGTGCGTCTGCTCCGACGAGCGCTTGACGGTGGTCTGCATCGAGAAGCTGGCGCTGGCGTCGGCGTGGTAGACGCCGGTGTCGACGCCGCCGCTGGCGGTCACGCCGAGGTTGGTGTCGTTGGCGTTGTCCTCCTTGACGGCGTCGGCGAGGTCGTCCTGGTCGGTCAGGCTCTCCTCGACCTTGCGCGAGGTCTCCTCCGCCTGCTCGGCGGTCCGCTCGACCAGCGTGCGCCGGGTGCTGCTCTCGACCACCTCGACCATGCCGCCGGGGCTGATCCACAGGTGGCCGACGGGGCCGCCCAGGAAGGTGTCGAACTCGAAGAAGTACTCCCTGAACAGATTGACCAGCCCGACCGGCGACAGCACGCCCTGCGCGAGCGCGTCGAAGCGCTCGGCGAGCGCCGCCAGCCCTTCGTCGTCCAGCGCGCGGGCGGCCTGCCCGGCGAACGCGCCGCCGCCGAGGCGGGCCAGCCGCTCGTCGGCGAGCGCCCGGACGGCGCGCAGGGATCCGTTCTGGCCGAACCATCCGGCCAGCGGCTGGTAGACGCCGAACAGCTCGCTGGCGTACGGCAGGGTGCCGGTGAAGTCGTCGGGCGGCCGCCCGTTGAACACCGGCGCGCCGACCATGGGCGCGGTCATGACCTGCAGGGGCTGCGCCGTGGTGCCCGCCCCGGCCAGGAAGGGCACCGCGGCGAGCGACTGCCCCGGCGGCGCCTTGGCCATGAGCACCTCGTACGAGGACTCGGCCGACGGCGCGACGAACGAGATCGTCTGGGGTCCCGGCGAGGTGATCTGCCGGCCCGCGTACACGCGGCTGGAGGTGGCGTCCCGCAGCACGAAGGTGCCTTCGAGCTGCGGCACGCCCGGATATTGCTCGGGGCCGCGCACGTCCGCCCGGCGCGGCAGGCCGATGGCGATGCGCTGGCCCGGCGTGAGATCCCCCTGCCCGCCCGGCCCCGGGTTGTTCGTGTCCACCCGGTAGGACCAGATGCTGTATCCGATGCCGGCGGTGGGCCCGGGGATCGCGGCCCGGCCGGCGAAGGTGACTATCAGCACTGAACACCACTCCCTCGTACGAAGACCCTCGCTGACCAGGGTCAGGGCCGGCCGGGCGCGGCGCATGAGTATGGCCTACTCAACGTGCGCCCGCGGAAGCGGAATGTCACCTCCGGAGGGAGGGCTCGGGCTAGAAGTCCATGTCGCCGCCCGGCATGGCCGGAGCGGCGGCGTTCTTCTCGGGCTTCTCGGCGATGACGGCCTCGGTGGTGAGGAAGAGCGCCGCGATGGAAGCGGCGTTCTGCAAAGCCGAGCGCGTCACCTTGGCCGGGTCGAGGATGCCCGCCTCGAACATGTTGACGTACTCGCCGGAAGCGGCGTTCAGGCCCTCACCCGGGGTGAG